>NC_022781.1:0-328750 GCF_000496285.1 Bacillus toyonensis BCT-7112
TTGGATGTTCAGGAAGCACAACAGTCTTTGAAGAAGTATTTAAATCTAGATATTGAATCCGTAATTTGTTACCATGGGGGATTAAGTAAAGGGAATATAAATGCACAAATTCAAAATTTGTAAATAATAATTTTTTGCTAATTGGTGCTAAAGAATAATCTAATTGTAAGTATATAAATAAAACACGTAATTGATAAAAGAGCATGTTTGAGAAAAATTCAAATATGCTCTTTTATTAAAGGAAATCTATTTAATACGAATGACCTAACCCGTTCCAATAAAAAGAAACGATTTCTTGTGCTAATTCATCTATATTTGCAAGAATAGGATTGTGATTTTCATCCTTAAAATTCCCAATTGATAATAAAGATACGAAAGCATGGGCAGCAAACAAATCCATTTAAATTCCACATCCTTCCTTTTTATTTTATCACACAATTCTGTTTTTAAAAACGATACATAATAAAAAGAGCACCTTTTACAGATGCTCTTCTTCATTACTTAATACGTAAATGTAATTGTCGCTAATGAATAACCTGCCATTGCACTATATGGTGCTACTTGATAAGATACACGCTTTGCACCTTTTGGCCAATTTATTTCATTTAATACTTTCTTTATATCTTGCATTGTTCCATCCATGGACTGCTTATATCGTACTTCTACCTTCTCTGGTTTACTAGCAAATTGTTGCTGCAACTTTTGCTTAAATTCATTATAATTTTCCGCTCCATATTGTGCAGATAAGTATTGTAAATTTGTTTCTTTTAACATTTGCTCATATACGACGGTTTTTGAACTACCAGCTTTTATTTTGTTTGTTAACTCACCAAAGTAACTTGTAGTTGCCGCTGGATATTTACTACGATCCCAGTCGTGGTCTTTACTTAATTGTTCGTCAGACATATTAAAATATGAATATGTTACACGTCCAGCTTTATCTGGTACTGGATCATCGAATGTAGTATCAAGGTGGTACCATTTGTTTTCAATGTTCACTAAATTCCAAGCATGAGCTTGTCCATTTCCTGTACCAGTTACAATATGATTTTGAATACCTGCTTCTTTTAGTAATTCATATGTTAATAATGTATACCCTTGGCAAACAGCAGAACGGTTCGCTAACGCTTCATATGCTGTATACGCTTGATAAGAAGTGTCGTATGATACATGTTTCACAACATAATCATGAATAGCTTTTACTTTTTCATGCGCATCCATTCCTGGCTTTACAATTGAACTTATAATTGCTTTCGCCTGAGATTTTACATATTGTGTTTGCTCTTTTGATTCACGGTATTTCACTTGTAGTGTAAACGAATAGTTCCCTGGCATCCCTTTAATAGAATATCTAGTAGAGGCTACATTATATTTTACATACTCATCAGCATCTACGATTTTATTAAACTCGCCGTACAATTGGTCCATAATCTTTCTAGCATCTCTATCTTTTGTTTTATATGTGATTGTAATATTTTCTTCACGATTATCAATCTGTTTTTTTAGTTCTTTTCTGAAATCATCTAATAACTTTGCATCTGATTGTGTCGTCACTACAGTTGGATTCGTAGCTGCATAAGATACAGTTGACGATTGTAAGCCTCCCATTACAATCGTTGAACAAAGTGCGGCAGCTGTCATATACTTACTTGTCTTTCCCATCTTGTCACTCCTTATATTCTATAACTATACGAAAAAGTATCGTATAGTTTCAGAGTATACAATACTTTTCAAAATAGGTCATATGAGATTATGCATATTAATTAATTCACATAAAAAAGGTTACTCTTTTAAAAAGAGCAACCTTTTTTATTAACAAGTTTGTAACACACAGCATGTATTTTCAAAACGTCGATTTTTCAAATTTTCATTACCAATACAGAAATATAGCATTCCTAACTCTCCCCAAACCATATTACAATTTTTATGATCTGAATCGATTTGGAATAAAAGCGTCATTTGCTGTGGATCTATCCCCATATATTCTCCTGTCTCATGTAGTACTTCCTCTTGTACAGAGACTACAATATACGATTTCATTTCAAACACCTTTTCTCTTTACTAATTATATAAATATAAGAACATTCTTAAGTATAATAGAAGGAATCCTTTTTTCAATGTACTCATCGCAATTAATTGTTTCATCATTGTGACTTTCCTAATCGTTATTTTTTCTTCTTATGGAATAATTCAATTGTTTTATAGCCTTGTGAAAGGATTTCAATCATTTTCTCAAAACGTTTTTCACGTGTTTTTTCTTGTTTCACAGAAAATAAATTACGTGCCCAATCTTTTTGATATCCAGGAGTTAAACTTTGATAAAATTTAAGTTCATTGGGATGATTAGCTAATAAAGCTTCAACATCTTTAATTCGATCTGCATAATCGGCAACACATTGACTCATAGCAGGCGTTTTCGTCGCTTTTTTCTTTTCACGCTTTAAGCCTACAACAGTAAAGACGTCATCCATACTTACCATTCGAGCAAATTTAATTTCGCTTTCTCCTACATATCCATCTTCACCAACGCTTAATGCTGGAAACATCTCATCACGGTGAATAAACGTACTGTAACGAGCATTACCTTTTTTCGGATATGCGAAAAACACATAACCTTTTTCAAGTAATAATGCTTCATTACTAATAATAAAATTCGTTTGTTTCACCATTTCATCAAGCGTTTCAACAAAAATAAAAATAGCATCGTGTTCTTTTGAAAATGCAGTTTCTTTACCTGTGAAAATGTCATAATCACTTGGTTCGTTAATAACAACCATATTCGTATACTTATCAAGTTTCAATTTATCGATAACTGACATAATAATCTTCCTTTACATTCGAAATTCATTGTACATACTTTTTTATACTGTTCTAGTGTATTATATCTAGTTAGAAAATCAAACTTTAAATAGTATTATTCTGTTTCAAAAGAACAAAAATCTTTATTTGAAGAGCTGGTTTTACAAGAGGATGATGGAAAAGAACCAGTTTTTAATTCATATGAAGAGGCTGCAGAAACATTAAAAACATTAGAAGAAAACCTTTTAAACCAAAAATTATACAAATAGCCGATTCCGAATAAGAACAGGCTATTTGTATAATCACAACTCAATAGCAAATAAAGTATATAAAAGCTCTCTATATTGATCTTCTGTAATTTCACGCTTAGTTTTTGCTCCATACATCATTTCAGTTAAACTAGAATTCGTTAAAGAGATATGGCCAGCGTTCGTCAACTTTACTGCAATTGGTCCTTTATTGAAAATAGACTTTTCATCTTCTACCACTCTTCTTTGAACATCGTTTACTACTGTCTCGTCAATAATATGAGTATAAAAAGCATGACAAATTTTCCATTCTCCATCAACATCTATTCTTTCTAGAACATAATTGCCTTTACTCGTATCTTTTCGTCTCACCCGGTACGAACCGTTTTTTGAAGAAACAGACTCACCAGTAAAAGGTACAAGAACGAGAGGTACTAACGAAGCTATACCTACATCAATTAAATACTGTACGTTATCTTTATTTAAAATAATTGTTATATGTCCGTCCTCAAGTGCCCAAGCATTTATATCATTTTTATATACAGTACCTAGTGCGAGTTGTACATCATAACCACTATCTTTTAAAAAATAATAAAAAAGAGTATTTAATTCATAACAAAGCCCACCGCGGGAACTAGTTAAAATTTTCTCTTGTAAGTTTTTCATAGAAATTGCATTTATATTACCTGCTATAACATCTAAATTCTCAAACGGTATTGTGTGAGCAAATGCAAAGAGTATTGTACTTAATTCTTCAAACTTTATTTCAGTACGTTTTTCAAGGTTTAATCTTGTAAAGAGTTGGTCTTGTAAATTTGTCATATTCAGCACTCCTTAATAAGTTATAAGTTAAAATAATATATGCTGATTGTATATGTGATGAGGTACTGTAACAATGTACATTCCGATTAACTGTACCGGTACAAAAATTCTAATTCACAAGATAACCTAATATAAGAAATTAAAATAAGAGGCATCATTAAAATGCCTCTTATTTACTCTGGGATGCTACGAATATAAATGTAATAGTTTGTCTATGGATACACTATTAATATTACTTAAATCAATAAAATATTGAAGTTGCCACATTTGGCTCTTTTTAGCTTGATTACTAACAGGGTTATCCCATATAGGATAAACTCTCATAGCCATCTTTCCTTTTTGACTTTGAGTTTTTAATATTTTTTCTTCAAGAAGAATCTCTTTCGGGAAAATAAATTGTCCTAGTTTATGATCATTAATACATGTGATAACTAATAAGTCAGGAGCAGCGTCATAAGAAAACGCTTGATTTTGCATGTTTTCATTTTTCTCCCAAAAAGAAACAAATTGACCAATTTTGTTAGGAGTAATTTTTGATACTCTAAAACGTATCGTTTTGTTATTTAAGTGAAATAACGCCCCAGCATACTCTGAGTTTTGTCTTTCTTCTTTTAGATTAGTGATTATTAAGTTATTAGGTTTATATACTATGTCATTTAAATTTTGAATGATATCATTAAAGTTGTTCAAGTAAACTCCCCCTTTATCCACCTTTTAGTTTATCACAAACATTAGTTCTTATATATCGTGTAGATAATATATAGTAATAACGACGTGAAAAAGAGGGTTATTTTAGTGGAATATGATTATGCAGGTTGACTAGATTATTTCAATGTACCCAATTTTTCAATTGCTTGTTGTTCAGTTGCTAAATAAAAAATATTATTACCTTTATTACATTCATAAATGAAGTCTTTTAAGCTTTTACTAGTGTACATAGAAAAATCCCCAACGATAGCAATCTTTACCTTGTAGTTTATAAACTTTTGAAGGATATCGCCCGCAAGCCGTGTTTTTAGATCAAAGAAATCTTCACTTATTAAAGATTTATGGATAATAATATGTTTCGCATCTACATCATATTGAACTGTTGCCATAGTATCTAATGCAGACTGAACATCCGATATTAATACCTTATCGTTTCTAATGACCGCAATATTGATTCCATCGATTACTACTTTCTTTATTTCCATAGTCCCACCCCTTTATAATTTACACAGTATGAGTAAAATTGTTTTACAAAACTTCGTATTAATCATAGATTAAATTAGCCGCAGCTATTAAAATCGCCTCTATTTTTTATTGTAAATATCTATTTTTTATTACTAATACGGTCAATGAAATTAATGATAGTTTCTTTTTTGTATTTTTGAATATATATATAATTTCTTTTACTTGTTATAAAAATATTGTGGAGTAACATAACTTAACAAACTATCCAAAGTGTTAATCTCGGCATATGGTTGTATTTTGGTAGTATTCTTGATTTTCTGAGGGTTAAACCACACACCTTTTATATTTGCATTTTGAGGACCAGCAATATCCTTTTCTAAGTCATCCCCAACAAATAAAGTATTTTCCGGTTGTAAATTTAGCTCATTTAATGCTAGTTCGAATATACGTTTATCAGGTTTACTAAATCCCACTTCTTCAGAAATAATAATTGTTTCAAAATACCTATTTAAATTCGTGTTAAATATTTTAGCTTTTTGCCTCTGAGTTGATCCATTTGTTATAATTCCAACTTTAAAGTGCTTCTTTATTTGATTTAAGAAATGAATAGTATTTTGGTCTATTGAAAAACATCTAGGGAAATTATTATTCCAAAAATCTTGGATGTAATTGCGTGGCAATCTATACCTTGGTGTGAATTCATCAAACAATGATTCTAAAACTGTCGTTTTATTACTTATGCCATATTCTCTTTTATCGTATTCTTTGAATTTCTGTAACATGTTGCTTTTAGCCGCACCATCTACATTTTCATAACACTTTTCTAACACAATTAAAAATAATGCCTCTACTGCTTTATCCCTATCAAGTAATGTATCATCTAAATCAAACAGCATCGCTTTATAACCCATCAAATAATTTCACAACCTTTCTCGGATGATTTAAATAATCCTTAGTTCACACCTTAAGCGTTTACTAAATTAGCAAAAAAACTCTAAAGTTTGTGACGTACACTCTATAATTTCGCTAGCTTTTTTTTATTGAAATTCATTTCCGTTTCCCCTTCTAGTAAGTAGCGAAAGTATATGTTCACACAGTTTAAGAAATCACATGTAGTTCCCAATATTATACATTAGTTTTTTAGAAATATAAATCGTTCAGCTTTTCATACGATAAGTTTTTTCAAGCATACAATTATTTTTTCATAAAACGGAATATGGCTAATAATATTTTTTTGGAGAATACACATTCTTGAAAATGAAGCTAATACGTTAAACGTCCTATGAAGTTCCTATTGTATCTCCACATAAACTCCAGATAGTACGGCTATAATGACTACCAGAGGTGATATTATGAAAAACTATCATATTCTCGTGGTAGAGGACGATCAAGAAATTCAGGAATTAATTAAACAATTTTTAATGACACAGCATTATACAGTGGTAGTCGCTTCAGATGGACTAGAGGGTATGACACAATTTAATAATCAATCATTTGATTTAATTCTTCTAGATGTCATGATGCCCAATCTTAATGGGTTTGAAGTTTCTAAAATGATTCGAAGTCAGTCAAACGTACCAATTATTATGCTAACTGCGTTGGAAGAAGAGGAAGATCAAATGAAAGGATTCGACCTTGGGATCGATGATTATATAACAAAGCCCTTTTCATTTCATGTTTTGATTAGACGAGTCGAAGCTGTACTTAGAAGAAGTTATGATAAAAATGTAAATAATCATTTAATATTTAAAGAAGTGCGTATTGATGTGGATGCATATAGAGTATATGTAAATGACGTTGAAATTATATTAACGACAAAAGAGTTTGAAATTCTACAACTACTATTTCAAAATCAGAGAAAAGTACTTACAAGAGAAAATATCGTAGAAAAAGTTTGGGGTTACGATTATTTTGGAGAAACACGAATAATCGATACACATATTAAAAACCTACGCAAAAAATTAGCTATCCCTTATATTAAAACAATAAAGGGTATTGGATATAAAATTGATGAATAGTATTGTGAAACTCATGAAAATGAAGCAAATTACTTATAAACTCTTTATGACTACATCTCTCATTTTATTATCCTTTGCAATATTGATTTATTTAACTTTATACTTCTTTCTTCCGACGTTTTATGAGCAATATAAAACAGATCAACTTCAAACAGGGATAAACGAAATCATTGATAAATCTAAAAATCTTACGTTTCAAGATGCGATACCACTTTTTGATGAATACGCAAAAAAAAATAATGCGATGCTTTATCTTCAAAATAAAGAAGGAATAATTATTTACTCTCCTTCATTTTCTTTTATTCAAAGTGGTACGCAAAAAACAGTAGTTACTAAAGCAACACGATTCGAGAATGCAAGTACCCTTAGCAATTCATATAACGTTACGAAACCAATTCAATTTCAAGATGGTAGTTTAACGCTTGTAGTGTTTGCTACATTTCAACCGATTGATGAAGCTTCACAGGTTTTAGTACGCTTTCTCCCCTATATTAGTATCATTGTGCTCGTTATTGGTATAGGGAGTGCTTATTTTTATTCCAGGTTTATTACAAAGCCACTTATTTATATTAATGAAGGTGCACAAAAGATGGCAAATTTAGATTTCTCCGAAAAAATTGAGGTTCGCTCTACAGATGAGTTAGGAGAATTATCTAATAGTTTGAATGACATGTCTATTAACTTGCAACAAGCTATGTTTGATTTAAAAAAAGCAAATGAACAATTAAAAAATGATATTGAAAAAGAAAGAGAAATAGAAACAAAACGCAGAGAGTTTTTTGCGATTGTAGCACATGAATTAAAGTCCCCTCTTACTGTAATGAAAGGATACTTAGAAGGAATGATATACAATATTGGCCCTTATCAAAATCGCGATCAATATTTAAAGAAGAATCATCAAATTATTGAAAGTATGGAACAATTAGTTCGTGAAATTTTAAGCGTATCGAAATTAGAACAACACACCTTTAAACTAAAAGTAGAAAAAGTTAATCTTTCAAAGTTAATAAATACAATTACAAAAGATCTCGAATTTTTCGCTTCACAAAAAAACATCCAAATAATAAAAGAAATTGATTCTGACCTTTCCGTTTATACAGATTATGTTCTTTTAGAAAAAGCATGTAAAAATATTATCCATAATGCGGTTATGTATTCACCACATAATGAAAAAGTTTATATACAGTTAAGTAAGGATCCTAAACAAGGTCAAATTAAAATGCAAATTATGAATACAGGTGTCAATATTAAAGAAGAAGATATACAACAAATTTTCAAACCGTTTTATCGAATTGAAAAATCAAGGAATCGAAATACTGGAGGAAGCGGTTTAGGACTATATATTGTGAAACAAATTCTTGAAACGCTAGATATAAAGTATTCTATAAAAAATATGGAACATAGTGTGCAATTTTGCATGAACATTCCATTATCTAAACAAAAAACAAACAAACTCCCCTCTTAGTAGGACGAGTTTATTTGTTTTTGTAGTAAGTATAAACTTATGATGAAATCATTATAGTGGAAATAGATTATGAAATTGATTCAAGTTTAGGATAGTTCATTTTATAATTTGATTTTGGAGTTAGCATAACAATTGTATATATAAAATTTTTAAATGGATTTGATCACTAGTTGGTTTTAGAAAACCTATAGTTATTACCGTTGATGTTGAGGTACAGACCGCAAATCAAAAAAACCACACTAAGAAAAATAAAAGCCTTGCTGCATTTGAAGTGTGGCAAAGCTTTTTTAAATTGCTCAATTGTTGTTCCACTAACGTCTTTGTTAGCTAACACTTTAATTGTTTTAATAGCCTTTTGTTTAATTCCCACAATGCTGTTTTGTTGCTATCCCATTTCAAAAGGGTTACTGCTTCCTCAAAGCATAACCATTTATAATTGAAGTGTTCCTTAGATAATGAAATATTTTTTGTAGGAACTTTAACTCCAAAAGAAAATTCTTTTATTACATAAACTTCTTCTCCCCAAAGGAATCCGTCAACTACATCCTCTACTGGTAATGACGACACAGAATCTAATGTTATATATGGGCATTCTCTTATAATACCAGCCTCTTCAAACTCTTCCCGTTTTGCTGATTCAATAGGAGTCTCACCATCTTCTCCACCACCAGCTATTCCTTGCCAATAACCATAATCACTTCGGTTAAAAATGGCATATTGAATGGAATCATCCGTTTTTATATAAGGAAAAATCAATACTTGATATGGTGCTCTCATTGTTTAAGCTCCTCCCGAAAATAAGCTTTAAATACATATGAACAATTTATTCACTAACTTGCCGTTTTAGTGAATAAAGAGCCGGCATCACAATTCTACATTAATAATGCAGGTTTATGGTCGCGGCTCTCCATTTTTAAAGAATTTTATTTTTCATAAACGGGGGTCACCATACATGTCCATCAACTCAAGAGGTTTTAATACCCTCAAATACTCAAAAGCGTCATCCTTTCTAATGAATCCCTCGATTCAAGATGAACTACTACCATTTGCAGAAGAATTAAAATGATATCACTCGTACGGTTTCCAAATCCATCATATTCATACGCATTGATCGTTCCATCTGCTATCGTATTCATAGGAAACAGTTCGTAAAGATTCGCCCTATATTTCTAACGCATCAAGATTTATAAAAGTTTTTTACAATTTTATATTTGATTTTTTAGTAACTCAACATATTATATCGTTAGAACTGAGTTACATATTTAAAAATCATAATCTGGAAAATCTGCAGATGTGCGGGTTCTTTTTTGTAACATAACATCAGAAAGTAGAGGTGAAACGAATAGGAACTTTAAAGTCTTTAAAACGTGATGCATATCTTTTTATTGCGATGTTAATTTATTTTTATGGCATCTTCATCTCAATACTTATTATGGACAGTACATTTAACTGGTTAAGCTTTATACTTGCATTGCTATCCCTATGTGCCTTAGTTTTCACCATACAAGACATTAAAAATAAGAATTACAGAATAAAATAAAAAAGCATCTGATTCAGATGCTTAACTCTCAATTTTATAAAATATTGACGCCCATGACCATACAGCTACCAAATACAATACATAGTAAACCTAACAGGATTAAAAACTCTGGTAGATCAAAGTGGTCTAGTAGCGCACCTATTAATAATCCAAAGGGATAGAATACAATTTCGATCCAGGTTACGCCCCCTGCTTTTTTTATTTCTCGGTAAGATACAATGCTAACAATTAAAATGCCTAACACAATCAATCCTATCCCTAACATCATTCATCAATTCACCCTTTTTAAAATTTAAAAATCTAGCTTTTCACTTTCATATACTGCTCTTTTACACGTGCCAGTAAGTCCCGCAGCTTATTTTCTACAGGATGTTCTTGATTTTCTGGTACTTCTCTTCCATTTGATGAAAAGCTTTGTGAGCATGAACTTTGTGTAACTTCAAATTTTGCATATGGGAAAGTGTGCTCATTTTCTTCACCAACGTTTTCAGTAGTGCTTCCATTTGAACCAGCGCGTATGCAGTTCTCGTCAAGTTTTGTGCGCTTCCCTTCCTTGTTTACCGTGTAATAGGTATCGTTGACCGTACCATATTTCATATCGGCTGTAGATGTTACTGCGGTTCCGTCTGAGGTGAATGTAACTACACGAAAACCATCTTCTTCTGGCAACAATTCCGCTCCAGGTACATTGTATAGTACCACTAAATCTCCTTCGTACGCTTCAGGAATGAGATAAATCGTATTTGTGGTGTCTTTTCCAAATCGGATACAACCGCTTAATACAATCATAAAAAAGATTCCGAAATAAATTATTACGTTTCTCATAGAGTCTCTCCCGTTATTTGTAAGAATGGTATAGTATTTATTATATAATGCAATATATTTCCTTGGATAGAATAAGTTTCTGGTTTAAAGACAGCTTTCCTTAGCTTGATGGTGATGTGGTATTCCCTAAAAAGAAAGACTAAGGAAGGTCCCATAAACTAAAGCTCTCCTTTAGTTGAAAAAAAGGAATCCTCTCATTGTTTCTCACTTTGTAAATCTTATTGTTTACTAAAGATAAAGTGGTCTTCAGGCTTCCAAACGTGCAGATGGTCAGCAATGTATCTGCGTAGCCACAACATGACATTAATTCGTCTAGGATAAAAGCCATTTGAAAAATCATCGTCTTTAGATAATATTTCCGATGATATTGTGATGGAGCTTGTTGTTTTTGTGATTTTTATAAATAAAATTAATGGATATATTAAAAACCGTACTCATAAATGGAACAAATGTGTTACTTAGATTGTCTATTACGTATAAAAAGGTGTTCTTGGTAGTTCTCTCCTTTTGTAATGCAAGAAATACAAGATGAGTCCTATCCTGTACATTTGTTAATTGTATTGGTATGTAAAATACCAATACAAAATCCATAAATTCTTGAAAGAGGTTGAAAATGTATGATCGTTCCAAAGAAGTTTTTTCACATTTCGCATTATAAAAAGATGCTACCTGTAGTATTACTTTCATGTGTAACGCTTATAGGCTGTTCCAATAGTAATATTCAATCCGAACCTCCGAAACAAACAAAACAAGAAAATACAAGTAATCATTCTTTTGTTAAACTTGAAAAAGAATATGATGCTAAACTTGGTATTTATGCATTGGACACAAGTACGAATCAAACTGTTACTTATCGTTCAGATGAACGTTTTGCATACGCATCTACCCACAAAGCACTTGCTGTTGGAGCACTGTTACAAAAGAAATCAATAGAAGATTTAGAACAAAGAATTAAGTATACTAGCAAAGATCTTGTGAATTACAATCCAATTACTGAAAAATATGTAGATACAGGTATGACTTTGAAAGAACTTGCGGATGCTTCCATTCGATATAGCGATAATACTGCACAAAATCTTATTCTTAAGCAATTAGGTGGGCCAAGTGAATTCAAAAAATCACTGAGAGAAATAGGAGATACTGTCACAAATCCTGAACGTTTTGAACCAGAATTAAACGAAGTGCAGCCAGGAGACACTCGTGACACTAGTACCCCAAAGGCATTAGCTACTAGTCTTCAAGACTACGCGCTAGGCGATATACTTTCAATTGAGAAACGAAACTTTTTAATAGATTTGATGAAAAGAAATACTACGGGGGACAACTTAATTCGTGCTGGAGTTCCAGGAGAATGGGAAGTAGCCGATAAGACTGGCTCTGGATCTTATGGAACAAGGAATGATATCGCAATCATTTGGCCACCAAATAAGAAGCCAATTATTCTTGCGATACTTTCTAATCATGCGAAAGAGGATGCGAAGTACGATGATAAGCTTATTGCAGATGCAACGAAAATAGTGTTAGATGTTTTAAAAGTAACGAATAAATAATAATAGTCATGAATGTAAGCTGCTCCTACTTTACGGTACATATCGTTTGAAAGACATTTACGTATATAAACGCTAAGAAGTATCATTGAATGTATTTAAATTATTCAATACCAAATAATAAGCATCTCTTGTTAAAAGGGTGATTATGTTTTAAATGAGCAAATACTTTATATATAGCTTTTGAGTAATCCAATTTTAGTTTTTTGAAATTTAGTATGCAGCACTGGAATACACGTTTATTCACTATAGTTGTCGAATATTCTGTGCTTAATTATCTCCAGACTGATATACTATAAACACAATTGTTCTTGAAGGGTGATGATATTATGTATGAACAACAAAATAATAGGGATAGAGATCAAAAAATGATGTTTTCTATGCAAGGAATTCCCACAAATAAAGTTAACATGAATCAATTACCTAAATGGATTAGAATTTTCGGCTATTGTGCGTTTGGTTGGATGATAGTATTTAGTTTCATTATGATTGTAGGTTTAATTCTTCAATAACTATACAGATAAACAATTAAACAGGACGGTATTTAGATCATATATCTAGGTAATGTCTTGTTTTTCATATATAATTCCTCATTGATATAGTTAACCGGTCATAACAAAAAGAACCTGTAGAATATTCTACAAGTTCTTTTTTTAATATTGTTAAAAAAGGAACAACAAACTATCTTAACATTCAATACAGGGAGACCATTTTGATTATGGCTTGGTTTTATTGTATATCAATTATTAATATTTGAAGAAATATTTTTTCAATATTATGTGAATTAAAAACCTAGAGTGTTTATTTTAAATTTCATTTACTACTAACTTCTTCTTACTTAAATAAACTGCACGATCAGATTTTTTAGCAACTTCCTGTGAGTGCGTCACAACAATAATACATTTATTTTCTTTATGTGCAAGTTCTTGAAACAGTTCTATTATATCCATTGCCGTTTCTTCGTCGAGGTTTCCTGTTGGCTCATCCGCAATCAGTAAATCAACATTACAAGATAATGCTCGAGCAATTGCTACACGCTGTTGTTGCCCGCCACTTAGTTGCAGAACGTTACGTTTCGCTTCTACTTCTGTGAGTCCTACCTTTTCTAATAATTCTAATGCCCTTGCAGTTTTATTTTGCACTTTAACACCTGTAATTTCCATTGCTGTTAGGACATTTTGAAGAGCAGTCATATAGGTAATCAAATTATAAGATTGGAAAATTACAGATACATGTTGATTGCGGTATCGATCCAAACCAATTTTTCGAATATCTTTTCCATTATACAGGACATAACCATTTTTAGGGACATCCAGTCCGCAACCTAAGCTCAGAGTTGTGGTTTTACCAGATCCAGATGGTCCTAAAATTGTGTAGAAATGCCCTTTTTGAAAAGAAAAATTAACATTATCTAGTATCGCTACATTTTTCCCATTACTTTCATAATAATAATCCAAATTTTTAAATTGTAAAATCGTTTCCATATCGATCCTCCTTATTCATCTTTTAAAAGAATTTGTTTTGGATTTAAACGTAGAATTGATAATGCTGGAAGAAGCGTTGCTAATATAGCAATAGCTAGTCCTATCCCTCCCATTTTGCCTACATCTTCTCCTGTTACACTTACATCAATTTTATCAATCGGATCCTCTTTTTGATTTTGTACAGTTCCACCAGGTCCAGACATCATTACAGTCCCATTTTGCGGGTTGTTTGTTTCTTCGCTTGCTGTAGCAACTTCACTTGAAAGTAAATTATCCCCTATATATTGAGAAACTTTAGCTCCTGTTGTTATGGATAATCCAAAAGCTAAAATAGCGATACATACTACTTCTACTACGAACTGCGCCATCAGCTTCCACTTTTTTTCTCCAATGGACAATAGAATCCCCATTTCTTTACGACGTCCTTTAATCGATAACATAATGATTAATCCTAATATAATCGCACCTGCAATTGATACAATATAAATAATCATTTGAGAAGTAGATGAGATATTTTCGATAGGCCCAATCATTTGTTTGTACAATGAATCATGTGCATCTAATTTATAGTAATTAAAATTAATCTTAGATTTTTTTGCTTCTTTTTTAAATGCTTCAATGCTTTGTGGGTCTTTCAAGAAATACACGACTTGAATGCTACTTATACCTTGATCTACTTCAAATTTTTTCATAGTTGAATGCGGCATATATAGTTTATTAGCTGGATCCATTATAGGAGGGGCCTGTTGACCCATTGCTTGCTCATTCGTTTCGTAAATACCGATAATTTCAACCTCGAGGGTTTCCTTCTTATCCCCTGATTGCACTTTAACTTTGTCTCCTACTTTCAAATTGTTTAATTCCGCTAATCGTTTTTCCATTAAAGCTACATTCTGATCTTTCATCTGTTCTGTAATTGGTTTCCCATCAATGATTTTACTTTTTCCGTTCTTAAAGCTTTCTTGTAATGCAGTCTTGCGAACTCCCTCAATCATAAAGGAAGCATTCATATCTATTTCTGTACCGGAGCTTGAACCGCCTCGTACAGCCGCCATTCCCGCTTTACCCTTTCCTTCTTCTTCTCCTTCTCCTTCTGAAGCTCCTACTAGTTTAAGTCCATCCGAGATTCCGAATGTATTGCTTATGTAATTATAGTCTTTTACATACTTTGACTTCGCTAACTGATCTGCTTCTTTCGTGTTGAGCTTCGGTGGATTAGGCATCTCTCCAGTTTCCTGAGCCTGTTGACCTAATTTGTCAAAATCAAGACTTAAAGTAACATCTGCACCTAGTTTTTTCTTGCTGCATCCGCAGCTTTTTTTGATGCATTTTGGATTGTAAATCCTGCCAACACTAAATTTGTAACAATTAGGAAGACTGCCATCAAAATTAATGATGTTCCTACTCTTTTTTTCATACTGAGAATTGCTCTTTTCATAAAGTTCATTTTTTCCTTACCTCCTTGATAACTTATATTCTATATAGGTTATCTAGAGTCTATATGGAGCGAATCGGTAGTTTATCTAGAGATATAAGGAGTTTATGTGTAGTTATTCAATGACTTTGGTGAAGAATATTGGTAAGGAGCTAGTCCATATATATTAAGATTCATTGAATGAGAGCTTACAAATCTATGCTTATTATGTAATTTCTATAGAACTAATTAAAAGCACCCTATTTGAATGGTTATATGTGGTTTGTTAAATATAAAAATCCATTAATGAATATGGCGTTTTATTGAAGTTGGTCGGATTTTTTAATAATAATATTGTGTTAAAAAGCCTAATATATCATTTTATAAGTTAGGCTTTTATGTTATCTATAAGAAAAAGTTATAGAGACTCATAATATTTTATAATTTAACCTATTGTATTTAAACAAGTAAAATAAAAGTAACAAGTGCATACATTAAGGAGGTTTTTTAATAGTGACAGAAACTATAACATTTAGGATTGCTACGGCAGATAATTTAGATGATATTGTAAAAATGCTTGCTGATGATGTTTTAGGCAATAAAAGAGAGCGCTATGAAACACCACTCCCTGATAGTTATATAAGAGCATTTCATGCTATTGATTGTGATCCAAATAATGAGTTGATTGTAGCGTGTGATGGGACGGAGATTGTTGGTCTTCAACAAATTACATTTACGCCTTACATTGCACGTCAAGGGGGTTGGAGAGCTACTATTGAGGGGGTACGGACAGTCTCATCAAAACGTGGTAAAGGTATAGGAACTAAACTTATTAAATGGGCTATTCAACGTGCTACATTGCGGGGATGTCATTTAGTACAGTTAACAACAGATAAAGAACGACAGGAAGCGTTGCAATTTTATAAGAAATTAGGATTTAAAGATTCTCATGAAGGATTAAAACTTTTTCTTTAATGAATATTGTTATTTATATACCCAAAAGATGCATATTGTAAGGTTCATTGACTACCGGCTTCGAAAACTATAGTAACTATCACTGAATAAAATATATTAATTGATACATTGTTCATCATTTAAATTACATTACTTCAAACGGTGTATCTTTTGATACGAAAATAAGCAAGTTAATGTTCTCTCATATAAATGAGAATATTAACTTGTCTTTTAAATTGTAGTATAAATTATTTATGGTTTTATTTTATTGTTAGTTTTATAATATACAAATTTATCACCTGGCTTTATAATTCAAGCACGTACTATTAGACGAAAAAAATATTTTAAATTTAATTTACAGTATAAATAAAACATAAATTTTGTCCATGTTTTAAACAATATGTATTTTGGAGGAAGTTAATTTGATTTTTTCAAAACTCATTGATCGATACGCCTTGTATGATTTGCACAAAAAAAGAAGTGGAGAGTTTCAATATACTTCTCTTTCTAACACCGCACTAGATATAAAGGATATAGAATTTTTTTATAAAGTACAACCATCTAATATTCATTTTAACATTAAGCATGCAAAGCAAGAAAAGGAATACATGGTTGGACAGTTCAAATATAAAAGCTCGGTTCAATCTGGTGATTCACGCAACGATTCTGTAACTGGGGAATTATTTTTACATGAAAACGAAGATGCACCTCATGTCATCTTCGTTCACGGTTGGAGAATGGATTCTAACGAACGTGTAAAAAAAATATTTCACGACCATATGACTAACTTGAAGTGGAATATGTATTATTTTACTCTACCCTATCATTTTGAAAGAAAACCCAACCAATCCCTATTCAGTGGAGAGTACATGGTAAGTGCTAATATTGAACGAACTGTACAAGCCACTAGACAAGCGGTAGCTGATTTACGAACTTTGATTAAATGGATTAAAGCAAATAAAAATGGTCCCTTGATTTTAATAGGAATCAGTTTAGGTGGGGTTATTACAAACCTAACAGCTCTTGTTGAATCAGACATTGATGTATTGGCATCCATTTTCTACGCGAATCGACTTTCATATTCAATTTGGAAGACAAATCCAGGTAAATTCATTAGAAAAGATTTGGAACATCATGGTGTAACGTATAATGATTTAATAGATTATTGGAAAATCACTGAACCGAGTCAAGCATTACCAAAAGTGAAAAAAGAAAATATTTTATTAATTTCAGGCAAGCACGATCTATATGTGCACCGTGAGGATACGGACTACTTGTGGGCATCTTGGGAAAAACCTACTCGATATATTTATACATGTGGGCATGCTGGGATTGTTCTTAAACGTAAAAAAATTGCAACTGATACTATCAATTTTATTCAGAATCGATTGAACTCCCCACACTTTCCCAATGTCATGCTTTAAAACAAGAGATTACTAAGTACAGGATTTTATACTTATAATGTTTTATTTTATACTGAGCTCATTTTTAAATCTTTCTATTGTCACCTCCCTTAACCTTGCATGATTGGAAAATGATATAGAATTTAGGAAGAAACTATGAAATAAACTCGCCATATGGAAAAGCGCTACTTATTCACCAGATATTATTGTTGTTTAGCTTGTTTATGCAATATTACATATAAAATGCTTTATTTGTTCTGTTATAATTTTAAGAGTAAGTTATTCATCCATTCATTTACACCATCCATATCTACAATTATGGAAACCCTAATTACACATAAAAAAGAGAAGAACATTGGTGAGTTCTTCTCTTTTTTTATTTTTTTAAGATTACTATCCAAAGTAATTATTGCAATTACTTCAAGCTGGCTTTTGAATTATAAATTCTGATTTTCATACTTCTTCATGATTCTATATAAGGAAAAAAGAATTTACTCCTTTTCTAACCAAATAAAAGGAATTTTTTTAAACAGTTATTTTAATTTGTACTGTTCTCCTATATTAATGCCGGCCCATGAGTATTTTCCTAAATTATATATTAAGGAATACAAATGTATTAATCCTTTCCGAATATGAATTCGAACATGTATCCGTTGCAATATGCCATTAAAATAAAACGGATCACCTCTTGGTTCAATTAGAAAACTACTTGTAAATAACTACAACGACATGAAAACACTTTACTCCTAAATTAATCACTTGTATTACTGGTTGCATGAAACTCCTTCTTGAGAAAGGTTCTGATTTCCGAATATTCTGTTGACTGCTAAGACATATTCAATTTACAATTTAATTGTGATGTTTTTTCACAATTAAACTACTTAGAATACACTTCATTTATTCGAAAACAATTACAAATAGAGGTGCTAAAATGAAAACAAGAGTAAATCCAGAGTTATTACAAGGGTTAGAGATGTTTCCAGATCTCGATTTACGCCCGGAAAACTTGCAATCAATCAGAGAAGGAATAGCTCAAATGAGACCACCTACCGTTGTTGATGAATCCCTTTCGTTAACTGATGAAATCATTATTGGACCTGATGATAATCCGTTACCATTAAGAATTTATCGTCCAAAATCAAATAATGAATTTTTACCTGTCTTATTATGGATACATGGTGGTGGTTATATCTTAGGTTCTATAGATGATAACGATGATACTTGTATGAGATTTGCAAAAGAAGCTGGCTGTGTGGTCGTATCTGTAGACTACCGCTTAGCACCTGAACACCCTTACCCAGCACCAATTGAGGATTGTTATTCAGCTTTAAAATGGATCGCTGATAATGCAAAGTCATTAAACATTGATTCGAATCGAATTGGGGTTGCAGGAGTAAGTGCTGGCGGTGGACTAACAGCAGCATTATCATTATTAGCGCGAGATCGAAAATATCCTTCAATTTGTTTACAAATGCCACTATATCCAATGATTGATGACCGAAATAATACACCTTCAGCGAATGAAATTAAAGAGGGATTTGTTTGGAACCAAAAAGCAAATGAAGCTGGGTGGAAAATGTATTTAGGAGAAATGTATGGAACGGATAAAATCCCTGCCTATGCAGCGCCTTCCCGAGCGGAGGATTATAGTGACTTACCATATACTTACACATTTGTTGGCCAATTAGATCCATTCCGCAGTGAAACATTAACCTATGTAAGCAAACTAGCGCAAGCTGGTGTTGATGTCGAGTTTCATTTATATCCAAATGCCTATCACTGGTTTGAAGGGTTAAATCAAAATGCCGATGTATCTATTTACGCTGTAAACGAAATGGTACAAGCAGTAAAGACCGGTTTCAAAAGAGTCTCTAAGGTTGAGGCTTAATCCCTATACAAGAAAAACACTCGTAAATAGTATAATAGCCGATTCTCATTTAGAATCGGCTATTAATGTGTAAAATTCACCTAATATATCAAGGTTGAGAAACGGATATAAGATGTTTAGGCGATGTGTTTATTTCCTCTGCCAATGCTTTTATGTTCATCATGATTTGAATTATTTCTTCTTTTGTTGTCCTTGGGTTGATAGAGCAAAGTCGAATTACTACTTTTCCTTTTAATTTAGTCGTACTTAGCATAGCAAATCCTCTTTGATTAATTTCTTCCACCAGTTTTTTGTTTATTTCATGAATTGTATCTGTAGATGTTAGCTCACATGGAATATAACGAAAAGTAACAATTCCTAACTGTGCAGGTGTTACCACTTCCCAATCTTTTTCTTTCCTTAAAAACTCTTCAACTTGTTCAGCCAACATAATGCCATGAGCAATTGCCTCGCGAAAAGCTGAGACTCCAAATACTTTAAAAGAAAGCCATACCTTTAATGCCCTAAATCTACGAGAAAGTTCAATTCCACGCTCCCCAAAATTCACTTTTTCTTCTATATTAGTTTCTGTATCCTTAATATACTCTGGGATCATACGGAATGTTTCACTTAAATATTGGCTATTTCGAATGAGTACACAACCAACATCATAAGGCTGAAAAAGCCATTTGTGCGGGTCTAACGTCAAAGAATCGGCACGATGAATTCCACTTAACAACTCCCTTCCTTTTTCGCTAAGAATTGCTGCAGCCCCATAAGCCCCATCCGCATGCAGCCATACATCTTCATCACTACAGAGATCAGCCAATTCATTAAGAGCATCAACTGCTCCGCAATTCGTTGTCCCTGCATTAGCAATAACACAAAATGGTTTTTTTCCTTTTAATCGATCTTCTTTTATTTGCTTTCTTAAAGTACTAACTGAAATTTTTAAATCTTCATCTGTTTCAATTCGGCAAATTTGAGAATTTTTAAAACCTAATACTTTAAGTGCTCGATCTACAGAAAAATGAGTTTGGTTAGAAAAATACACAACCGCATTTTCTATGTCATTATTCAACTTGACCTGTCTCGCTACAGTAAGTGCAGTCAAATTAGCCATGGAACCGCCACTGACAAATAGCCCTTCAGCTGAATCAGGGAATCCTAGCATTGATTTTAACCAGTTGATTGTCGTTAATTCAATTTGTTCCGCACCTGCACCTACTATCCAAGCTGTAGGGAATACATTAAACCCACTTGCTAAAAAATCTGCTACTACACCAACATAATTATTCGGACCTGGCACAAAAGCCATAAAATGAGGATGGTCCACATGAGTAATTTGATTAAACACATTGTTATTAAGAAAATGAAGTAACTCTTTTGGGTTGGATCCGTTTTCTGGAATTGTTTCAATTAGATTGTCTCTAAAAATATTACTATCAATTGTTTCCGAAACTGGTTTACTTTTTAAATGATTCATATGATCAACAATCAAGTCCACAGCTTGATATCCTAACTGACGCATCTCTTCGGCTGATAACTGCAAGTTTTTTGTCATTTGGTTTACTCCTATTCTATTTAAAAAGGCGAGTTCTTGCTCGCCTTTTTATTTTTTATAATTTGTAATCACCGATTGCCTGTATTGGATTTTGAAGAATTGTGTTGATTAACTGATGGATGTGATTCAATATTTCCTGTATTTTTTCCGCTTCATATACGGTTTGATCATATCCAAACTTTATTGTAAGTTTCTCTTCAGGGAAGCACATAATTCCAAACTTTACATGCGGCTCATCAACAACTTCATAATCTGTGATGGCAAAATTTCTGTTTTCATTTGAAGAAAAGATAGCTGGGTTAGTCGGATAGTTTTCAAAAACCCAAAGATGGTCAGTCAACTGATTTTTTAATTCACTTTGTTTTTGTATGTCAACAAATGAATAGTATGCATACTCATTACATTTCAATGTTTCTAGTTGTACTTTTTGCAGGAAGTCCACAAAAGATTGCGTTTCTGTCCATGCTAGTCGGATAGGCAAAACATTTGTGAACAGACCGAACATATTTTCAATCCCTTCTACTTCGGGAGGTCTGACTGATACTAGATTAGGTAATACTACTTCTCTCACTCCGTTGTATTTGCCAAGCAATATTCCCCATACAGCCAGTAATGCTGAATTCATAGTTATATTGTTTTTAGTTACAAATGTCTGTAACTGATTAGTCAAATCCTTATCTAATGTTAAATCCTTAAATATGAAATTTAACCCTTCACTTTGAGTTGGTACTTTCTTTTTAGGAATGCTAATTTTCCGATTGTATCCTGATAAATAATCCCGCCAAAAATGACGTGCTTTTTCATGATCACGTGTTACAGTCCAATCTATGAATGTCTCAAAAGGTTTCACCATAGGTAACTCTGCCGTAGTTCCCGCATTTATTGTTTCATAGAGCTGGAATAATTCGTCTATCAAAATGCTGACGCTCCAACCATCACATAATAGATGATGGGAACTCCAAACCACCTTATGCTCGTTATTACCTAGTTGGAATATACAGAGACGGGTCATGAGTTCATCATTTTTGAATCCTTGACTTAAATTTTCATTCATCCACTGGTCTAGGAATTCTTGCTGTTCTTGTTTCGTCATCTCAATCAAGTTTTTTATCTCTGAAATCATTTGAACATCTTGTAGAACAGCTTGCCAAGGTTGTGCTTGTTCATCTTGCACAATTATGGTTCTTAGAGAATCATGACGAGCAACTAATTGTTGGAAACACTGAATAAAGAGATTAATATCCAGCTCCCCCTCAAGTGCCCAAATTGTTTGTTCGAAATATGCATTTGTATCAGGTTCAGTCGCAGCATGCTCATAAATAACTTCCTGGAAAGGTGCCAATGGGTAAATACGTTCTATTTTTATTTCGGGCATTTTTTCTTGTATTTTGATGAGTGTATGTTGATTAAGCTGTTTATCTTTAACATTTAGTGATGTAACTTTATTATCGTTCATTTTGTTTACATCACTTGTTTGCGAATTTGGAAGATATTCTAGCTTTTTAACAAATTGAACCATGTCTCCTAATATAGGAAATGAAAATAAATTTTTTGGTTCTAGCTCAAATCCTTGTCTATACAGTCTGACGGAAACTTGAATAGCTTTTATCGAATCTCCACCTAAGGCAAAGAAATGATCATTTACTCCAATCCGATCTACTTTGAGTACTTCTTGCCAAACACTAGTTAATATTTTTTCCATTTCAGTTTTTGGAGCAATAAATACTTCACTTTTTTGTTTCGCCGGAGTAGGGAGTGCTTTTCTATCTAATTTCCCGTTTGGAGTCAAGGGCAATTGTTCCAAATAAACAAAATAAGAAGGAATCATGTAATCTGGCAAGTGATCTCGCAAATGCTTTCGTAGTTCTGTTGTGCTAATATTTTGCTCAGTTACCACATATGCGACTAAAAATTTTATTCCATACTCATCTGTCTGATCAATCACTACTGCATGTTCGACTTGTCTGTAAGTGAGAAGACAATGGGCGATTTCTTCTAACTCTACTCGATATCCTTGAATTTTGACTTGATAATCTTGTCGGCCTAAAAATTCAATATATCCCTCAGGATGCATTTTTCCACAGTCTCCTGTCTTGTATATAAGACCAAAATCAGGATGTGATACAAATGCTTCATTTGTTTTCTGTTCATCATTTAAATATCCTTTAGCAAGGCCCACTCCCCCGATATATAAATCCCCAATTACACCAACAGGGCACATTTTCTTTTCATAGTTCAACACATAATACGTTTGGTTTGCCAAAGGCATCCCGTATGGAATACTATTCCAATGTGATGCTACCTGATTGACCGGATAATAAATTGACCAAATCGATGCTTCTGTTGCTCCTCCTAGTGAAATTACTTCTGCAATTGGAAAATGTCGTTTTATTTTTCTGGTAAAGAAAGTGGAATCCAATCTCCACTATGTAAAACTAAACGCAAGGAAGAATGTTCAAAATGAGAACCTACTTGCTCCAATGCCAAATCCATGATTGCAGGCACTGTATTCCAAATTGTAATTCCTCTACGTTCGACAGTACGGATTAATTCTTGCATGTCTCTTGGATCACGAATCATTACCAACATTGCACCTGTGCTCAAAGTTCCGAAAATATCGTATACAGATAGATCAAAACACATGGAAGAAATACCAATAGTACGATCATCTTCATTTACCTGATATTTTTGATTAATATCTTGAATTGTATTTGAAACCGCTTGATGAGTAATAATTACTCCTTTCGGTTTTCCAGTACTTCCTGAAGTGTAGATAATATAGGCAAGATCTTCCGGACCAGCAATGGCAGGCATATCTTCTGTTGTATATAATGACAAATGCCTTTCTTCATAAAGACTAGCTTCTAATAAAAGTTTGCATGTGCTATTTTCTAAAATATATGTTTGACGATCTAAAGGATGGTCAGGATCAATCGGTACATACGCGGCACCCGCTTTTAGAATACCTATCATATTAACAATTGTCTCAACTCGTCTTTGTGCTAAAAGACCAACTTTGTCACCTAGACCAATTCCTTGTTCTTTTAAAAAGTGCGCAACTTGATTGGAACGCTTATGGAGCTCCGAGTATGTTAACCAATCTTGTTCAAAAACCACTGCTACTTCATCCGGTGTGCGTTTTACTTGGTCTGTAAATAATTGATACAGAGTAGTTGAAGGTATTTTTTCTGTTGTCTCATTGTATTGCTCAGTTAAAGTTTGATCCGATTCTTTCATCTGCAAAGATGTTACGTCGCTTTGTTTCACCAATTGTTCCAATAAGTCAACAAATTGGGCGAACATTGCTTCTATCACATCAACATCAAACAATTCTTCAACATAGTTCCAGCTAATTAATAACTCTCCATTTTTTTCAATTACCACATTATCCAAATACACTTGTGGAGTCCGAGCATGAATATGGCGAAGTGAACCAAGCTGTTCCCAAGCAAAAGCACCCGCACCTGCTAGCATCGAGGTGAAAACAATTGGCATAACTGCTTTTGGCGTCATTTGATGATATCGAGTAAAATCTCGAATGAAATTAACTCCATCGTAATGGCGATGTTCAAGGCCATCTAATAAAGTAGATTGCGTTTCTTTTACTCTAGTAAAGAAAGATTGCTCTGGTTTTACATCAATATCCAACAAGATGAGTGAAGTGAAATCTCCCACAATTTTCTCTACTTCTTCATGAACAGGATAACGGTTAAATACAGTCAAATTAATTGCCAATCGATGTTGATTACTCCAATATGCCAACACATCACCATATATTGTACAAAGCAGAGCAGAAGGAGTTACTTCTTTCTCTTGTGCTAACTTTCGTAGCTTTGTCCATTTTTCATTGTCTAGGATTTTAGTAAGTGATTGGAATTTAGGAATAGCAATCTCTATCGGGTCCTTTTTTAACAGCAAGGAAGGCGCAAATGGAAAATCAGGAAGCTTACTTGTCCAATAATCTTTTGCTGTTTTATATTCTGTGCTTTGTTCCATTTCATTATAAATAAACATGTAATCTTGAAAATCAAAAGATAGAGGTCCTAATCTTTGCTCTGGTTTATAATAATAATGAAACAAATCCTGTCCAACAATGTTCATACTAGCTCCATCCATTAATAAAGCATCGTATCGAAAACATAATAAATACGTGTCTTCTTTTACAAGAAAGGCTTTTAATTCAAACAAAGGCCATTGCCCCAAAGGGAATACATGGTTAGTCATTCGAGAACGTTCTTCTCGCAAGCGAGCATTTTGTTTCCCATCATCTAAATCTATGAGGCTCACTATTTCAATCTCGTAATCAGGAACACTTTCTAATATTTGCTGTTTTCCCTCTGGTAAAATTACAGCTCGCAACATTGGATGACGATGAATTACCTTTTGAAGACTTTTTGAAAGACGATTGATATCCAATTCTGTTTCATATTCAAAATATGTTTGAGGTGAAATACCACTTAATTCAAACTGTGAATTCCTTCCTAACATATACGCTGTCTGAACTTCTGTTAAGGGAAATGGCTTAGACAAATTTTTAACATGAGTTGGTCTATTTTCAAACCTTTCCTCTTTATGCTCTACCTCTATACAAGAACTAAGTTGAGCAATCGTAGGGTGCTTAAAAAAATCTGTTGTACTTATTTTCAAACAGTCTTTTCTTAATAAATTTATTACCTGTAATGCTTTAATCGATTCTCCTTTTAGTGCGAAAAAATTATCATGAATACCAATTCCCTCAATCTCCATAACTTTTTCCCATGCATGCACCAATTTTTGTTCAATTTCATTGCGCGGGGCAACGTATGGAATTGATACATAATCAGTTTGTGTTATATCCAATAACCTTTTCCTATCTACTTTCCCATTTGGATTCAACGGAATCTCTTCCACCTGAATCATTTTTTCAGGAATCATGAACTCAGGTAATTTATCACTTAAATATTTTCTGATTTCACCAAAAGGGACCTTATTATCCGATACATAGTAAGCAGCTAATAATTTCCTATTTCCATATACTTGATCAACAACAATAGTTTGGTTTATTTCTGGATACTCCCTTAACTGACTTTCGATTTCTCTTAATTCAATCCGATACCCCCGAATTTTCACTTGATGATCCATTCGACCTAGATATTCAAGCTCCCCATTAGGCAACCAACGAACAAGATCACCCGTATGATACATCATTTCTCCTACCATAAATGGACTCTGTACAAACTTTTCATCTGTCAGTTTAGGTTTACCAAGATACCCTCGTGCTACCGCCACGCCAGCAATGCAGAGTTCACCCGGAATTCCAAATGGTTTTAATTGACCATACTTATTCAATATATAGGAATGATAATTCGGATTGGGATTTCCAATCGTAACTTCTTTGGCAGTGCTTAAATCCTTTACTGTTGCACAAATAGTTGTTTCTGTAGGACCATAAATATTTAAAATCGTTGCTTCACTAATACATCGAATCTTTTCAACCAAATCAATGGAAAATGCTTCTCCTGCTAACAAAATAGATTTTAAATCTTTTAGAAAATTTGCCCCTTCTGGATCACTCAAAATAACTTCCATTCGCGATGGCGTTGACTCCCATAGATCCACATTATGCTCTTTGACCAAATGAGCCAATTCTTTTGTTGCAAACTGGTCCTCTGTAGCAATAACTACTTTCGAACCTTGAGTTAAAGGAAGACATATTTCTAACAGGGAAATATCAAAAGATACACTAGCAAGAAACAAGAATGAATGATTATCTTTTACTTTTTCTCTCATTACACTTAAAAAATGGACAAGCGATTTCTGTTCCACCATTACTCCTTTTGGATTTCCTGTCGATCCTGATGTGTAAATAACATAAGCCAAATCATTAGGATGACTTTCTCGAACTAAATTACTTTCTTCACCTTGGAAGAAATGCCCCTCATCAAGATACAGCACTTCACCCGCAAATTGTGGCAATTCTACTTCTGTTCGCTTGCTCAGTAAACATTTTGCTTGACTATCTTGTAACATATATTCAATTCGTTCATTTGGATAATTAGGATCGATTGGTAAATATGCTGCTCCGGCTTTCAATATCCCCACCATACCAATGATCATTTCTAATGACCGATCCACCATAACCCCAATAATACTTTCTGTCGAAACATCTTTACTTTGAAGAATAGAAGCCAATTGATTTGCTTTCTTATTCAATTCTCTATATGTCAAAGATTGATCATTACAAACAACAGCAATTTGATCTGGGGTTTTTGATACTTGCTTCTCAAACAAATCTTGAAATGATTGAGACAATTCTATGTCCGCCTGACCTTGATTCAATTCTTTTAGCAACTCTTTCTCTTCTTCTGAAATGATACAAATATCTTTCACAGCCAAATTCGAATTTGTTGACACTTGCTTTAAAACATAAAGATATGAATTTGCAAACTGTTGCAAAGAAGAGAATGAATGAGACTTGAAAGAAATTTGAAATTCAAATTCATTATGTATTTCATTCCATTTTCTTCGTATCCATATGGCTAAATTATTCTCTGCGTATTCTTCTATCGAATTTTTATTATGTAATCCTTCCATCCCAATAACAATTTGAAAAGGAGTTAAATGGTGTTTCGCTAATAATTCAGAAAGTGGATAACTCTGATTGTCATACCCGAATAAAGTCGCTTGTTCAATCTGATTTACTACTTCTTTAAAGCTGTGATGAGGATGGATTTCACTTCCTAAAGGAATCAATTTATTAAGATTCTCGCTTTGTTCAAGATTTTTTTCAATTACAGGAATACCAATAGTAATTTTTTCTTGATCTGTATAGTGTGCCAAACAAATCCTTAACGTGGCCTGTAACCAACTAAATAATAATAAATCTTGAGACTTACTTACTTTTTGTATACTTTTACTAAACTCTACATTCATTATGACTTGAACGTGCTCGCAAGGATTTTCTTTATTTAGTTGGTAACCGCTATTAAATACAGAAAAATCGAGAACCTCGGAAGATAACTGCTCCTTCCAAAACGCCTCTACCCCTTTATTTTCATGAATCGAACTTCGATCTTTAATGTGCATTTTTATCTTTATCCCCCTAATATTCATTTCATCTATTCGTTAATTTTCAAGCCAACTTCAAGCCCATGGAGAAATACTTGATGGCTATCCAAACATAAAAATTTCTCAATCTCTTCAAATTTCATATGACCAACTGAACAAACGCCTAAATTCAAAGTCTCAGCCACCATATTTAAGGTAGCAGTGATAATACCAGACTCAATACAAGCAAATAAATATCCATCTGAACCGTATTTTGGGATGGAAGCGTTCGCATTATAAACCAAATAAACTGAAAAGGCAGACTGAGTAAATAAATCTTGGTTAATTAACTCATGATCACTTTTGATTACTTGATCAATATTATTTACAATCACAAGACAGTTTTTTGATGGGTTATAATAATAAAATCCAGCTTTCATACCTTCTATACGTTTTGGTTTTATATAAATAAAGATATCAATAGGGTAGAGCCCGCCTGCACTTGCGTAATGATAGTATATATTTTCTTTCCTAACCTGTTTTAGAGTTGATATGAATTGGGAAAATTCTAAAAAACTAATATGTTTTTTCATATCGAATTGGCGACAAGACCTACGCTCCTTGATTATAGTTGGTAGCTCATTTGTTGTTTCAAGTTGAATTTCGGCTGGTCGCGCAGAAACGTGCGTTCGATTCAATTGTTCACTCATATACATATCTAAATATTCTTTAGAAAAGCGAATCTGGTCGCTATATGGATTTGGAAAAATCTTTTCTTGTGTGGAAAATACTTCTCTTGGGTGTAATATGTTACTTACTAACACACGATTTTTTATCATAAGCTCTATTGTTTTTTGTGTCTCTTCTACATTTCCTAAAGAAAAGCGTTCTACTAGTTCACTAATTTTCACACCTTTTTGAGTCAAAAAATAAAACTCAGGAAACCACTCAGACAGAATACCTGTAAATCTCATTTCCCCTATCAAAACTTCATTATGCAACTTCTCCCAATGTTTAATAGGAGACCAATAATAAATTTTCTCGCTCATATAACCCTCCATAAACTTTTAACTTAATTTTCAAATACACTTTTCTAATCTACAAAAATAATTTTTAGATTCTTCCTCTTGTCTCGAAGTGATTATAAATACATGTACTTCAATAAAGCTTGAGAATAATAAAATAACTTTTTCTTCATTAAAATTTTTTATTTCATCATAAAAAATATTTTTTTATTAGACATTTCACATCCTTTCCCATAGTAATCCTATAAGGTATAAACCATTTAGAACATTGGGAATATTCGTGTATTTCCAATGTGAAATTATTGTAATGGATTGGAAAGCAGATGGATATAGTTATTAAACACAATAATATTGAGAAAGTTTTATTTGTTATAGCAATAAAATTTTCTAATGAGATTTATTACATATAGCTTAAGAAAAGAATTTAATATTTTTCTTTTGAAGTTAGTGTGAAAATGCAACTTACTTTTACATACAAGTTATTTACTAACATATCGTATTTAAAATAGAGAAAAGACACCTTAAATGGTGTCTTTTCTCTATTTTAATTCCATATACTTTTTCATGTTTGCTATTTTTTAAACGATTTGTAGGAATTAATACAAAGATATCTTCTCCTCCTACTGTTACAATAGAAATAATTTCTTGTCTATTTCCTTTATTAAATTGTAATATAATTACAGTATGTGAAATTATATTAATTTAATTTTAAAAGCGAAGTGAAAATAACCGTCACTTCGCTTTTTGCATGTACAATCCTTATTACATGTACTCAATTCAGTATATACTTCCACATGACTTGCTTTTATTTAATCGGTTTCGCTGTTTTTAAAACGAATGAACTTAATGCAGGAACTTTAATTTTATTATTATGGACAACATAAAGTGTTTTACTACCTGCCTGCTTACCATCTACTAGTACTTTCCAAGGACCTTTCGATGGCAAAGTTATGTCAACGGATTCTCTATTTGCATTGTGAGCCACCATAAAGTTTTCATTTTTATTCCCATTGCCCTTTCCATCTATTGAATAAGCTATAACATTTTTGGGAGCATCTATAAATGATATATGCTTTTTAATTTGCTCAGTAGATGTCATTCGAAAAGCTGGGTACTTTTTGCGTAAATCTATTAAGCCCTTCATATAATCTACTTCATTATTATATGCTGCACGGCGTAACCAATCCATCTGGTTAATTGAATCAGGAGATTTGTAACTGTTATGATCACCATATTTCGTGCGCATAAACTCTTGCCCTGCATGTAAAAATGGAATTCCTTGTGATGTTAATAAAATTGAAGAAGACAATTTGTGCATTTGTTTTCGCACTTCTGCACTGTCACCTGGATTAGTTAACTCAAGTTTATCCCATAATGTATGATTGTCATGAGCTTCCACATAAGTTAATACCTGTTCCGGATCTTGATAGGTAGACGAATTTGTATCATAGTCAATGCCTGCTGTAATGCCTTTTTTAATACGGTCTTCCATGTTTTGCTTTCCATTTACAAAACCATTTTCTTTCTCTTCAAATACACTACCTTTCAATCCATCACGTATATTATCGTTAAAATGAGCAATCCCTTTCATTTTCTCCGCGTTTTTTTGATTTGCTTTCAACTCAGCTGCAAGAGGTGTATTTAAATCCCAGCCTTCTCCATGCAGTATAATGGAAGGGTCAATTTGATCAACAGCTTTACGTATCTCATTCATTGTTTCATAATCATGAATGCCCATTAAATCAAAACGGAATCCATCTAAATTGTATTCTTTTGCCCAATATGTGACAGAATCAACCATAAACTTCCTCATCATTTTTCGTTCTGAAGCAGTATCATTTCCTACTCCAGTTCCATTTGCAAATGTTCCATCTTCATTGTATCGGTAATAATAACCTGGAACTAACTTATGAAAATTAGATTCAGCCGCATTATACATATGGTTATATACTACATCCATTACAACACGAAGATTATTATCATGTAGCACTTGAATCATTTGCTTTAATTCAGTTATTCGAACAGTCGGCTCATATGGATTTGTAGAATAGGAGCCCTCTGGGACGTTGAAGTTTTTCGGGTCATATCCCCAGTTGTATTGTGGTTCATTTAAAGTTTCTTCATTGACTGATGCATAATCAAATATCGGTAAAAACTGAACGTGCGTAACACCAAGATCTTTCATATGATCAAGTCCTGTTTTTACACCTTCAGGCCCTTTTGTTCCTTTTTCTGTTACCCCTAAATATTTTCCTTTCTGTTTAATGCCACTTTCAGGTTGGATGGAAAGATCGCGTACATGCAATTCATAAATAATAGCATCTTCCGGTTTTTTAAATTCCGGTTTTTTATTTGCTTTCCATTTTTTCGGATTTGTTTCGTTTAAATCAATGACTACACCTTTATCTCCATTTACAGAAGCAGCACGCACATATGGATCAACTGCTTCAGTCCATTTATCCCCAATTTTCACCTTATACGTATAAAAGAGACCTTTTTGGTTCCCTTTAATTTCTGCTTTCCAAGTTCCCTTTTCACCTTGTTGCATGTTTATTTCAGTACCTATTTTATCGTTCCATTTTTTATATGTAACTAACTTTGCTTCACTCGCAGTAGGAGCCCATACACGGAATTTTGTATGTTGCGGGGAATATATATTCCCTAGATCGTTACCACTATAATAAAATAATTTATCAAACTCTTCGCTACGAATGACTTTACCGATTTCAGTATTCGTATAAGCTAAGTTTTCTATTTTAACTTTGTATGTCTGTTTTAAATCAATTTTCTGTTCTGTAATTATTTTCACCTTATTAGTAATATCTCCACCATTTTTATCAAAAGGATTAATTTCCTTAATTTTAATGCCCTCAATTTCAATTTTCTGTTCCTTAATATTAAAAGGAACATTAGTCGTTACAGTGATTTCATTAAAACTATCAATAGTAGCTTTTTGAATTGTGAGATCTGAAGAAGGCTTAGAGTTATATACTTTTTCATCACCCGAAAGAATCCATACTTCAGCACGACCGTCCTTTATATTTTCAATCCAACGATCGCCACCATCTTTTTCCCACTCATTCGTACGAATAATAAATCCTACACGATTATAGTCACCATCTATTTTAATCTTTGCGTACTTTCCAAATTCATCTTCACCAGTAAATTCATATGATTTACCATTTGCATTTTCTCCCCACATCCAAAGATTCCAGTCTTTTGTGTTTCCAGACTGCTCTTTGTAATGAACGATAATTTCAGTTGTTTTTAAATTTGAAACTGCCTTCACATTCTGAAAAGAGAAAACAGATGATAACATAACGATTATAGTAAGTAATAAAACTGATTTGTTAATTAATCTTTTTGTTATTCGCACCACATACACCCTTTCTTTAAATAGTACGAGCGATTTATTATGCTCGTATAAATTACACTGCTTAAATTAAACTAGAAATCTCTTTTACTTCACCTCCATATTGGCTATTTTCACATATGTATTTCAATGACCTTTTAATACGAAAGCGTTTGCATTAAAACTTAAAAAAATAGATTTTTTATGCCTTTATATACTTATAAATACTAAAAGATCAGGGAAATCATTTTAAAGCAATCGTTTGTTATCGCTTTCATTCTATAGCACTTTCTATCAAGAGGTCAATATATTATTAATTTTCTGTTTTTATATACATTTAACCTTATATATTATTCGCAACGTATTGAAGATAGACAGCCTAATTATCGCTTAGTAAGTTTATTATCAATAATGCATTGCTGTGTAAAAAAACAGCTAATATCCTTAAAGTGACATTAGCTGTTTTTCATAATGTATTAATATAAGAATGAAAATGATACTTCTAACTTACTTAATTTTTGCTGCATCAAATGCCTTTTGAACTGCTTGAACTTCAGCTGTATTCGCTCCATATTTATTAGTTGCCACTCGAATACATGCAGACTTCAATTCTTTGAAATTAGAAGTCATGTTTAACTCATCTGTATTTGCATAATAGAAAATATCAAACATTTTATCTTCACCAATTCCTTTAACAGTTACTCCGTTATGAGTTCCGCCTTTTGCAATGAGATACGCAACTTTATTAATAATGCTTGAATTAAAATGAACGCCGCCTTGATCCCAGCCATTAAAATCGTTAAATTCACTGTAATCATCTGGATAAGGTACTCCAAGTGAAGATGGCACAGAAGCTGGGTTTTCCATATCACGGAAAACAGATCCGGTTTGTTCACCCATTGTCCAGTTAAATGTTCCGTTATTTACGTATTTCTCAATAGATGTTCCCATAATATCAGATAGTGCCTCATTGATTGCACCAGATTCACCGTAATATTCAAGATTAGATTCGCTAGAAGTAACAGCATGTGTAAATTCATGTCCAGCTACGTCATATGCTTTAACGATAGGATCGCCATATACAAGCATACTTCCATTATTAGCACTTAATGCATTCTGCCAATTTTTCGGATCGTTCGTATCTTCAGAATCCCAAGCATGTACAACTGAAACTACCTTTTGTCCCTTATTATCAAAACTATTACGCTTGTATTTATCTTTGTAAAAATCAAATACCTTTGTTGCTAAGTAATGAGCACTTACTGCTTTTGGATCGTTAAATGTTGTTGAAGTACTAGTTGCTAATGTACCAGGATAATAGCTTTCTTCTTTAGTAATATCTTTGTAATTCACATCATAAGTTTCAATTCCTTGCCCTCTTGTATAATCAGCAAGCGCATATTTGCCATTACTTTGTTTAGAAATACCAAATGAACGAGAAATACCTAAATCATCTTTTCCTGTTCCAGTTAATGATGTAAGACTGCTTTTTTTACTTTCCTTTAAGGCCCCAACTAGTTTTTCACTTGCTTTTAAGTTAGATTCTTGTACCATATTTTTTAACATATTGCCATTTTGCGCATTTACTAAATAAGTTCCAGAAACATAGTTTGGTGTTGCAGCTTCAAATGTAACTTGGTATGCATTGCTAGCTTGTCCATTATTTTCATCAACAAAAATAACTTCCTTAATTTCTGGCTCAGAAATAAACTTGATATCGTTCCCGTACTTCGTAAAAATATATTGTTTTGCTTCATCTTTTGATAGATTAATAGTTTTTTTCAATTCTTCTTGTTTTAAATTTTGCGCGCTATCACCTGAAACACTTTTAATAACCCCCTTATTATCTACGTGTGCGGTTAATTGATGGCCATATACTTCTTTTCCTTCATATGTTTGCTGGATACGTACGAGTGTAGTCCCATCATACGAATCACGTTTTTGAAGAACTTTATAATCTACTCCTGTTTCTCCATTGACTTGTTTTTGGGACAGAGCTTGTTCTGTTTTCTCCTTAAGTGCATCCTTTACTACATTTTCTGGTGCCTTTTGTGACGGTTGTGTAAGTTCACCCGAACGGAACGATTCCTCCTGAATTTGAACTTGTAGTTGATCTGTTTCCTCTGCATGACCTATTCCGTATGGTGCCACAGCTGTTAAAGCTAATCCTGTTGTTAATGCTACCTTAGTTAATGTCTTTGTGTTTTTCATTTTTTCACCTCGTATAATTTTTGAAATAGAAAGCTTGTACAAAGTATACTGTCTATTTATGTCGAAAAAAAGAGAAAATACAAAATTTATGTAATATTATGCAAAATTACATAAATTGTGGTCAATATTGTAAATAATTAACGGAACACATAAGTACATTAATTTGAATAAAAAAAGAATCCTTTTTGGCAGCGCTCATCCAATTGGTTAGTTATTAATTACCTATATTTATTCTAATAAAAGTACACTTACATCTAAATAACAACATAAAAACCCACTCTTTACTATTGTAAGAGTGGGTTTAATGCTATTAAAATAACAATTACTATAAGAAACCTTATAATTTATATTTTTTTAGTAATCCTACTAAGTTTTTTATAAAATTCACCTTTTGTCTTTGTATGATTAAACTGATTTGGATTAATATTAGCTTTTTGTGAGAGTGCTACAATCTCTTCTTTTGTAATTGAATCTTTAGTATTTATAGATGCTATATTTGTATATTTTCCATCTTCTGTTTTTGGAATTTCTAAAATCCCTTTATTTACAAGATCAACTACAGCTTTATGCTCTGAAGAATGTGTATCTACACCAGTAATTTTCCAATTACGCATAACTTTTGGCGTATATACACCGTTCTTTACCTCTTTTAAATACGTAATAGCAAGGTTACGAATGGTTCCACCTGTTTCTCCGAATGCATTCTCTTGTTTAGATGACCAAGTTTGTTCAAATTTACGTCCCTCTAAAGCTCCCCCTTTTGCCTGTAGAGCCTCCATTCTATACGCATTCATTCCTAGCGTCATAACATCGCTCATTTTAATCGGTTTATTTGTACGAATAGAGCGTAAATTTGTAATTCTACTACCATATGGCTTTGTTAAATCAATTTCGTATTTTACGCCTCCAAAGAAATCATTCGTACTGTATTTAGACGCGCGACGGTTTTTATCAAAACTAACTGTTACATCTCCGGCACGAGATGAGTTAAAATATCCTGCTGCCCATTCCATATAGTCTTTTAAATCTTTTCCAGTTATCTTGTAAACTGTAATTTCTCCCAAAGCATATTGATAATTATACGCAATATCTTTCTTCTTTATAGGCCCTATATCCAAACGGGCAGAATCATTATCAATTTGATGGGCTACTACATCCGCTTTACTGTAATGGAGCATAACTTCATGAAAGAAATCTGATAAAGGTGTCTCTTGAATCTGCACACTTGGAATACCCTTTATTTCATTTTCAGGAACAAGGTTTCTCCCTTTTAATTGAGCAACTACAACATTTGCATCTCCTCTTGCATACTCATGAAAAGGTGTTAATGTTTCTTCAAGTGCAGAATCAGATAATACTGTTGTTCCATCAGCATTTTTTACAGGTATAGCGGTAGCTGTTTTATCTTTTAAAACAAGCTTTCCATCTTGCTTTGTAAAAGTAAGGTCAATACGTGAAATATGCGTTCCATATTTATCTGGTTCTGTAATAATTACGCCATTTACAACTTCTTTTTTTACAAGTTTATGCATATGAGCCGCAAAAATAGCGCTTAGTTCCGGACAAGCATTCGCAATATCTTGAACACCAGTACCTGGGATTCCATTCTCATTTTCTAGTCCCATATGCATAACCCCTACCATTACATCTACTTTACCTTCTAATTCTTTAATTGCCTTTTTTGTCTCTTCTACTGGATTTTTCACTACTAAACCATCCAAATGATCTGTCCCTTTTTCAAAATCACTAATCATTGGTGTATTCATACCAATAATCCCGACTTTAATTCCACCTTTTTCAACAATCGTATATGCAGGAAGAAAACGCTCTCCATTTTCCTTATAAATATTTCCTGCTAACGTCTTTCCTTTATATTGCTCACTAACTTTTTTCAATGTATCTAATCCAAAGTTGAATTCATGATTTCCAAATGCCCAGGCGTCATATCCCATTGTATTCATCGCTACCATCATTGGCGATTGTGGCTTATCGTTGAATAATTCTACTGAGTTTCCTTGAATTGTATCCCCGGCATCTACTAATATGGTATTTGGATTTTCTTGACGTACCTTCTTTATAACCGTATAAAGCTGCGTCAAACTTCCACTCATATTTGCTCCATCAAGCGCATAATCCCAAGGCATAAATCTACCATGAATATCTGCAGTACCTAACAATGTAATGTTAACATCAGATTCCTCAGCCTTAGAAATAGCTGGTTTGACTGTTACTGCTGTTACAAGAAGCATAAGAATAATAAAATAGCATACATAGTTCTTCCATTTCATTTTTTGCATAATAACAATATTTCTCCCCTTTTTGTACTGGCATAAAGTTGCTTGAACTTTAAAAATGTAACTTATTATTCGGAAAAATTCAACTACAAAAGATAATTTTGGAGGTGGTTTTACTGTGAAAATATAGAGAATCAAATGCATATTTCCCCTAACAGAATAGTATGTTATCGTTTTCTAACAAAATACTTCTTCCTCCAACGTGTGAAGAGCGCTAAACCAACGGTAGATGTATATGTGCTTTCAAAATTTTGGACATATAACTCATTTTCGGATTTCATTACCAATTTACTTCCTTCTATATGAAAATACTGAGATCACTTCCAAAAATAATAACCCCGCTCTTCATTTAAGACGGGGTTCCACTTATACAGCAAATCGGATTCAGTTTTTTTTCGAATGTTCGTTTCCTCTTCAGGAGTAAGATCTGCTAGTTTCGTATTTTCTTCTGCTTATTAGTTGCGTTCAACTACATTCATCATAATTTTAATCAGGATTTGAATTTTATCACTCGAACCCTTGATACTATCCCAAATCGCCCAATAAAAAGATAATGATTTTTACTTTTCAACTTCACAAAGCAATTTTATCTCTTTAATTTGTTCTATATGACGCTGTTCATGCAAATAGATCAGTTCTATCCACTGATCTAGAAGTAATTCTCCAAGAGCTGGATGCATCACTGATTTTTTCGCTAATATAGATTCATCTTCTATTGTACGCAGGAAACGCATCAATTCTTTTCTAGCGTTGTTTAACAAATCAATCATTTGCTGTACTTCAAATGTTTCTATACTTGGTTCAATCATTTCTGGAGCTATAAATTTTATCGATCTATCTAATACAATAGCGTGAATTTCTTTACGCTCATTTTGGATACTATCCATCTTTTTTAATCCTGACGAAATAACTGTTATAACTCTCTCGTCTAATAAAACTAAGTGATGACAAACTTGTGCTATACTCCATTTATCCTGATCTGGTTTTCTATTAAATTGAGCATCACTTAACAAAGTAATTTCCTCAAATAATTGCTTTCTCGTTTCATCAAACTTGTCATTTACAAATGTATTCATGTGAATTCTCCTTTCATTAGAACCTACATACTTAGATTCCTACGTTAGAAATATTCTCTATAGAAAAAAGATTTTCCTTCACTACTATTTCAATCAAATCTTTTCTTGCTTTAATAGTTTCTCTAATTCACGACGAAATATATGCGTTTTCTCAAAATCCTTGAGGTTTTCATGTGCTACAGTTACACCATAATACTTTCCACTGAATCCTTTCGATACAACTACGTAAAACGTTCCTAATTATCAATCTAGCATTAAGTAAATGTAAAAAATCACCCTATTTATTCATTTTTCATGCGTATGTATGTACATTTGTTAATTTATTCGATATATTATGGGTATTGAATGATTACGAAAAGATAATAGGTCGCTCGTATAACACCTTATATTTTTATATCCGTGAAAACTGCAAAATGTATGAAATTCCATTTGTCAAATGAATTTAATGCGGAAGGAGGTTTGTGGTTACTTCATCGGGATATAATAATCAGTTTTGAACTGATAAAAATATAGGAGGCGACATAATGTTTCGTACGATTTCAAATTTCATGAGAGTAGCTGAGATAAGAAACAAAATTCTTTTTACACTAGCGATGCTAATTGTTTTTCGAATTGGCACATTTATTCCAGTTCCTCATACTAACGCAGAGGTATTAAAGGTACAAGATCAAGCCAACGTTTTAGGTATGCTAAACGTATTTGGTGGAGGAGCATTGCAACACTTCTCGATCTTCGCTGTAGGTATTACACCATATATTACAGCTTCCATCATAGTACAATTACTACAAATGGACGTTATACCTAAATTTTCGGAATGGGCAAAGCAAGGTGAAATGGGCCGTAAGAAGTCAGCTCAATTTACTCGATACTTTACAATCATTCTTGCATTCATACAATCCATTGGGATGTCTTATGGTTTTAATAATATAGCAGGTGGACAATTAATAACAGATCAAAGCTGGACTACATACTTATTTATTGCGACAGTTTTAACTGCAGGTACTGCATTTTTACTTTGGTTAGGTGAACAAATTACCGCTAATGGTGTTGGTAATGGGATTTCAATGATTATCTTCGCAGGACTTGTTGCGGCAATTCCGAATGTTGCTAATCAAATTTACTTGCAACAATTTCAAAATGCAGGCGATCAATTATTCATGCACATAATAAAAATGGTTTTAATTGGACTCGTAATTTTAGCGATTGTTGTTGGTGTCATTTACATTCAACAAGCTGTTCGTAAAATACCGATTCAATACGCAAAAGCTGTATCAGGAAACAATCAATATCAAGGAGCAAAAAACACTCATTTACCGCTTAAAGTAAATAGCGCTGGTGTAATTCCAGTAATCTTTGCTTCAGCCTTTTTAATGACGCCGCGTACAATTGCGCAGCTCTTCCCTGATTCAGGCGTATCCAAATGGTTAGTCGCAAATCTTGATTTTGCACATCCAATTGGAATGACGCTTTATGTCGGTCTTATCGTTGCTTTCACATACTTCTACGCATTTATTCAAGTAAATCCTGAACAAATGGCTGAGAATTTGAAAAAGCAAAACGGTTATGTTCCTGGTATTCGTCCTGGTAAAGCGACAGAACAATATGTAACCAAAATTTTATACCGTTTAACATTTATCGGTGCAATTTTCTTAGGTGCAATTTCAATATTACCACTCGTATTTACGAAAATTGCTACGTTACCACCTTCTGCTCAAATTGGTGGTACAAGCTTACTAATCATCGTCGGTGTAGCACTAGAAACGATGAAGACGTTAGAAAGTCAACTAGTGAAACGTCATTATAAAGGGTTTATTAAAAAAGTTAATTAATTATAAAAACACAGTTGGTTATTTTCCCGACTGTGTTTTTGCGTTTACTACCCCGGTAATATACAGGGCTGTTACATTATCCAACTACAGTTCCTTCTCTAATAACCGCCCTTGTTTGAAATACGTCCGGATTGTAGAACGATTTGCTAAAAATACTCCAATCAAAATGAGACACGCTCCAATACCCATCATCGGATTTAATGGTTCTCCTAAAACAATATATCCTACAATAATTGCTATTAACGGTGATACATATAACCACGTCGATGGGAATACAGGATTTGTTTTTGCTAAAAGCCAGTAATATAATCCGTGCCCACCAATTGATCCGATAAATATGAGATATAAAATAGGCCACTGTACGCTCCATGAGGTTAATACAGTTACATTCGGCTGCTCTATTATGAATGATACGATTAGTAGTAAAATCCCTCCATAAAACATTTGAATACCGTTAATAAGAAATGGTGATACACTTCGTAAATCCGAAAGTATTTCTTTTGAGCGAATAGAACCTATTCCGTAAAATAACTCCCCTACTACTAAAACAATACAAGCAATACTCCATATGAAACTTACTTCTTGATGCATTCCTGGTAAAGAAACAAAAATAACACCTATTAGCGCAATAATTAAAGCGAAAAATTGCTCCTTTTGCAATGTTTTCTTATTTCTTCTTGCTTGTAATAATAAAATCATCATAGGACCTGTTGCAGAAAGTACAGCAGCTAACCCAGAAGAAATATATTGTTCAGCCCAGTACAAAGATGCGAATGTCATGAACGTTAAACAAAAACCAGCATACATAATACGTTTTGAAAATACATGCGGCATAATTTCTTTTCGCTTTAACTTAAATATAAACATTAAGATTACTCCTGCTAAAAAGAAACGAATTCCTGCTGAAAATAATGGAGGCGCTCCTGCTTCAATTCCGATTTTTATCGTTAAAAATGTTGTGCCGAAAATAATACATACTAAAATATAATTGAAAATGACCATTTTTCTTCCTCCTTTTTACTCTTAACATGAGTATAGAGGGTTTCGTGTATAACAGTGTATCTATGCTTATAACAGTTACATCAAATTGTAGTTGATTCTCTTTATATTTTTCGCTTTAATTAAATAAAAAGGAAACAAGGTGAAGCCATGAAGATTGTAATACGGAAAGAATCCAACATACCGTATTATCAACAAATATATATGCAAATCGTTGAAAGAGTACAAAGTGGCATGCTTTCATATGGTGACTCCCTTCCCTCATTACGTTGTATGGCCGAAGATTTACAAATTAGCTTATTGACTGTTCGTAAGGCGTATAAGCAGCTAGAAACGAAAGGATATATACGCATCGAGCAAGGAAAAGGCGCTTATATATATAAACGTGTAAAGAAAGAGTTCAAAACAATTCCTTATAAATGGCAACAAACGAAAACTATTAATGTTATGCGTTCTCAATATGCAATGAATCAACACCGAAAATATTATGATTTTTCACAAGCGATTTTATATCCACGTCTATTACCAAATCCATTTCTAGCAGACGAAATGCACAAATTGCTGGATAAAAATCCGATGTTACTAGCAACTTATGGACCTATTCAAGGCGATTATGAACTTCGAGTTGAAATAGTTAATTATCTAAAAGAACATCAGAAATTAGTGACAGACCCCTCTCAATTATTAATTACAAGTGGTGCCCAGCAAGGAATTGATTTGATCGCTCAAACATTATTAAAACCTGGAGATATAGTATTAGTAGAAAGCCCTTGTTATGGCGCAGCACTTGATGTTTTTCTCAACAAAGGAGTGCAGATTATACCTATTAGTCTTGATAAAAACGGCATTCGCTCAGACTTAATAGATGACCTTTGTCAAAGAAAGAATCCTGTTTTGTTATATGTGAATCCTACTTTTCAAAACCCAACAGGTACAGTAATGAGTAAAGAACGGAGATTGGAACTTATAGAACTAGCGGAGTTATATGAGTTTTTTATAATTGAAGATGATTCTTTCGGAGAAATATATTTTGAGGATGCTATAGTTCCTCCTCCAATCAAAAGTTTTGATACGAATGGTCATGTAATATATTTAAAAGGTTTTAGTAAAACGTTAGCACCTGGACTACGTATCGCTGCACTTATAGCCGATGGGCCTATTTTTGAATGGTTATATGCTGTGAAGGGTTCGATGGATATCGGTAGCCCGTTATTAACGCAAAAAGCACTACTTCCTTTCTTACGTGCAGAACGTATGAAAAATCATTTAGAAAAATTACGCACCGCTTTACAAATTAGACGCGATTTAACAATCGCTATATTATCGCCACTAAAAGAAATACACTTTAAAATACCAAATGGCGGCTTTAATTTATGGATTACACTTCCTAATACAATTGATCCTTTTAACTTATTACAAAAAGCAAATGAAGCAGATGTCTCTTTTTTACCTGGAACAGCTTGTCTATTAAATAACGATACAAATAATAACCAATTAAGAATTAGCTATTCCATGTTAAATGAAAAAGATATGGCGATTGGATTAGAGAAATTACATGATACAATACGAAACTTTAATTTTTAAAAGTATGTTCACTAGCCCATCAAACTAAGAAAAGCTAATACCCCAAAATAAAAGTACTTTGGGGTATTATAAAATTATGGAGTACTCCAATTTATCTTTATTCACTACAAGTCAATATACAGCGGCTATCATCATTCCACTTTAATTACAATCTTACCTCTAACATGTTGCCCTTCACTCAAAATATGAGCTTCTCTAACCCCTTCTTCATTAAGTGACACAACTTTACTTATGATCGGTTTGATTTTTCCATGTACAATTAAATTTGATAACTCTTCTAATTGTTTTCCACTTGGTTTTAGCCATAAAAATCCTGATTTTATCCCTTTCACTTTATAATTTGGTTCATGAACAATCGAAACTAGAACACCGCCAGGTTTAATAATTTGAAAACTTTTTTCTTGTACTTCGCCACCGATTGTATCTAATACAATATCAAAATCTGATAGTAGCTCTTCAAATTTATCTTTTTTATAATCAATAACGAGATCCGCTCCTAAATCCTTTAAAAATTCTTCATTTTTACCACTTGCAGTAGTTGCAACAAAAGCTCCAAATGATTTTGCAATTTGGATTGCTAAACTTCCGACACCACCAGCTCCAGCGTGAATAAATACTCGGTCATTTTCTTTTATTTTTGCGTAATCTACAAGACTTTGCCAAGCAGTAAGTCCTGCGAGTGGAATAGAAGCTGCCTCTTCAAAACTTAGGTTAGTAGGCATATAAGTTACTAAATCTGATTTTACCGCAATGAATTCAGCATAAGATCCCTTCCCTATATTTTCAGGTTTCGTAAACACTTTATCTCCTATTTTGAAACCTTCTACCTCTTCTCCAACCTCTTCGATAACTCCAGCTACATCTAACCCTAAAGTAATTGGAAATGAAAATTGCAATTGTTGTTGTAAGTCTCCTTTTCTAGTTTTCCAATCAACTGGATTAACAGATGTTGCGAGAATGCGTATTAATACCTCGTTATATGTAACAACTGGTTTTAAAATTTGTCTTTCTTTTAGTTCTTCAACACTACCATATTCATCAATAACAATTGCTTTCATTTCCTCTCCTCCTTGCTGTTTATTTTAATAACTTACAATTATTTTTCAAAATTTTTTGCTTTGAATGACAATAAACATGTTTAGAGGTGGTATTTATGCTACGCTATTAATTAATGTGAGTTCCAAATTCAATTTTGTGTACATCTTAGAATCATACAGAATTTTATTTTCTATGTTTGTAATAAAATCCAAAAGAAATGGAGATAACACTATGACCGAAAAGATGATTAAAACAAACGGGACTGATATTTGTACAGAAAGCTTTGGAAATCCTAATAATCCAGCAATTTTATTAATTATGGGAGCTACGTGTTCAATGGTTTATTGGGATGAAGAATTTTGTGAACAGTTAGCTAGCACAGGGAAATTTGTCATTCGCTTTGATAACCGTGATGTAGGACGCTCTGTTACATATGAACCTGGAACTTCCAATTATACGGTAACAACTATGGCTGAAGATGCAATTGGGGTGCTGGATGCCTATCATATTGATAAAGCGCACTTATTTGGTATGTCATTAGGTGGCATGATTGCTCAAATTGCCGCTGTAAAACATCCTGAAAGAATTTTAACGTTAACTTTACTAGCAACAAGTGTTATAGGCTCAGATAACAACACTCGCGATTTACCTCCGATGGATGAAAGAATTTTAATACATCATGCAAATGGTGCAAATTTAGATTGGTCAAATCAAAACGCTGTGACAGAGTATTTAGTTACAGGCTCTCGTCTATTGTGCGGCTCAAAACGTTCATTTGATGAAAACAGAGTTTATACACAAGTAAAACTCGAAATAGAAAGGGCTAACAATCTATTAAGTATGTTTAATCACGCTTTACTTCAAGGTGATGATGCTTATGAAGGTGTACTTAGCTCCATACAAGCACCCACATTAGTAATTCACGGAACTGACGATACAGCACTACCATTTGAACATGGTCTCGCACTTATTGATGAAATTCCAAACTCAGCACTTTTAATTCTTGAAGGAGCAGGACATGAAAACCATCCTGATGACTGGGAAAACATTATTCAAACTGTAACAGAACATACATCTAAAATATAGATAAATAATAAATAGAAGGGGCACAAATTTGTGCCCCTTCTATTTATTGGAATAGCGATACACTAACAAAAACCCATCACTGTATCCATATGTATAGTGATGGGCTTACATAAATGTTTCTATGTTTAAAAAAATGGACAATCTAATTGATCAACAGATTCCCATGATTTTTTTTTTACACTTTCGGTGGATTTATTCGCTTCTAGTGGTACGTTTTTAAAAGGATTTACTTCGACTTTTAATAAGGATGAGGGCTCCATATATAATGAGAAAACATGGCTATTTGGTAAAGTTTTTGACACATCAATATCTCCTACTTGTTTAAATAATTGCTGTGCTGCAAAGAAAAAGAAATTAGTTGGGTTTGATTGTTTATTAAGCCATGCAAGCATTTCAGGTGATACTGATTTATGAATATTGATTTTCACTCGATCACCACGTTTATATCGCCTAGATCGCATGTTTCCACCAACTAACTTATCGTTAAGTTTGTAAACCCTAACTCTTTTTGTTTATGTTCTCTATACTTTGGCGAACAAGTGTAGACTAATAATCCTCTTGCATTTGTAAATAGTGGATTATCTACAAAGATAACATTTGTTAAACGCCCTTTTTGTTTTAAAATCATTTTCAAGCTATTTTTAATGATAACTGCGCCCCCACCATAAATAAACACGTATGGATCGTCTTTCATATCATCAATTTTATTAATAATATCAGTTGCGACGCGCGCAGCTAAACCTAATAGTGCTGGTTGTGATTCCTCAACTAATAATGCATTCCTAGGATGTTTATCATTTAAATAAATTTGATTGAATTCTGTAATACTATCAATCGTCTTTGTTGGATACTTCCGGTTCCATCTCGTAATAATTTGTAGTAACGTTTCTTTTACACCGTACGATAATCCTTTACTTAATTGCGGACGGAAATTTACCCCTAACGAAACAACTTCTTCTGTTGTCCCCGCACCAATATCAAAAGACAATAAAGTTTTATCAACAAAATCAATTTCTGAAACTTGATTTTGTTCACATTCTATTTTATGTTTCACAACATTTCCTTCTTCATCATATACAATGCCCCACGTCCCAGAAGCGCCCTCAGGCAGGCATTTACAAAACTCAATAGAAACATTAATAGTAACATCACGACCGTTCGGATAATGGAAAACAACCTTGTGATTTCCCATATAACGTTTTGCATTTTCGGCAGCTATTTCTTGTGTAATAAGCTGCATAGGAAGAGCGACAGATAAATCATATCGAATGTTAATATGACTAGAAGTTGGACTTTGACGCATAGCACTTACTGCTAAACCCGATAGTATTGTAATAACCATTAGCTCATCCGTCGACTTATTCGATTTCTTCTCCACTTCAGTACCTTTTAATTGATCTTGAATGACTTTTTCTCCAACGATGTACCGTACATTATTTAACATTAGCGATGGAGAACTAATGGTCACATCGATATGATTTTCTAATTCAGATAATGACACATCCCCCTCATCTAACAATCCTGTAGGCTCACCTATATATAAAGAATAAATACTCGGAATAAAAATAGGGTCTTGCCCTTTCACCATTAACTTCAAACCGTTATTTCCTGCATCTGCACCAGCTTTTAAAAGTATAGACATAACTACCCCCTAAATTAATCTGACATCCCTTCCAAATATATGCGAGCCTATTCTTTTACATTCAAATGTAATGTAATTTTTTATTTATCATTAAAACAAAATACTATATACCTTCGCCTTGCTTGTAAAAAGTATTTGACATGAACCTTTTCCAATTTTATACTATAAATGGAAAGAGTTTTTTACAATCGTGGGGGTGTTGTTCTAATATGAATCGTAAAAAATTCATTTTAATAACAATTGTTTTATCATTAGTCGGAGTACTTATACACGGAGCTTATAAATACATCAATGGAGGTGTAATTTTAGGTGGAACAATTTTTACAAGCGCTTTAATACTTAGCTACCTCATCAATCATATTACATGGGGAGATCCCCACGGTGTATCAGAAGAAAGTCAGGATGAAATGGGACAGCAAATTACATATAAAAGCTTTAAAATCGCGTATTTTGTACTTGTAGTTGTATTGTTCCTTCTATTACTCTTCTCGGAAGGTTTTTCTATGGGTTCCAATTTAGATGGAGTTAAAAACCTACCACTGTTTATCGCACTTTGTTCTTCATTCTTTATTTATCCTATTGTCGAACTCATAGTTGCAAAACAATATAAATAAAAGATGAGGTTTTCTATATATAGAAACCTCATCTTTTTATATTTACATACCCTCTACAATTGCTTTTAATTTATTAACAGTTCGCCAATTCCTTACTGTAGCTGGTGTATGTAACTTCTGAAATTGGTTCATTAATTTAGAATTCCGAATGCTATTTTTGAAATACAAATATACAACCTTCTCATCTATATAGCAATCTTCAAGTTCACTTTTGTACATAAGTAACTGCTTCCTCTCATCTTCAGAAAATGGATGAGCTAAAAAGGCAACGTGTATACTTTCTCCTTCTAACAAAGCATCCGCCTTATAAGGGGAATATTTTATAGTATTTATTAATTCTTCATTTGTTTTTAGGATGACTTGAACATCAAAATTAAATTCCTTTTTAATTTCAGATTCAATTTTTACTTTTAGAGCGTTTATATCTTCCTCAGATTCAAACACGATATTACCGCTTTGAATATATGTTTTCACTTGTTTTAATCCTATTGATTCAAACAATCGTTTTAAATCTGCCATTTTGATTATTTTATGTCCACCTACATTGATTCCCCTTAGTAACGCAATATAAATTGTCATATCATTACTCCTCGCATATTCATTGACCTTTCAATTATATATGTTGAAACCTTTATCTTTTTTGGATACCTACTTTCGTTTTTACTAACATAACACAAAATAAAAAAACTTACTACATGAATGTTCAAGAGTAAGTTTTCTATCCCGTTATTTTATTATAGGTAAATGCATTATTATTTGTTGACCAATCGGTCCCATTCTTCTAAAGCCTCTATCTTCGAAGCCAACTTTTTCATATAACTTTTGTGCTGGCATATTTTTTTCATTTACAGCAAGTACAACTTCATTTTCTATTGGAAAATAACGTTTTACAAAATCTTTTAATAATGCCAATGATTTTTTAGCGTATCCTCTTCTTTGTTTATTATAATTTATAGAAAATGATGTTAAAAGTAAAGCATCTTCATTCTCTGTGAACTCTTGTACTCTTTCGCCTGTTTGTAATGCGAAAAGACCAACAGGTACCCCGTTGTAATCTAAAATAACAATTACATTTTTTGTGCGATCGCTTTTTGCTTTTTTCAATAATTCGCCTGGATCTGATGTGAATTGAACTTGTTCACTTGGTAAAGTAAATGATTGTATAATTTCTTTATACGTCTCCTTATACGGAACTAATTGTATTTCCCCAGTATGTATGTTCATGCTATACTCTCCAATTTTTATCAAATTAACTTAAACCTTGCTGTGATTTAGAATGCACTTTTCCATCCAAAAATGTAATTTCAACAAATGAATTTGGATTATTCCCCTTCCAAGCAAAAATTTGTTTAATTTGTGTAGAATGTTCTACCCCTTCTTCTATAAGTAAATTTCCTTCAAAACCGATTAAATCTTTCACTTCTGTATAAGTCATTCCTTCATCTATTTTTGAGAAATGATTTATATTGATAAATTCTTTCTTCTGACTTTCCATCACAGTAGAAGAAGTCGCTGTTTGCTTTTTCACTTCTTTCTTTTGTTCACAGGCTGTCATACTGAAACTTAGGCAGAAACCACATAAAATAAATGCACTTTTTTTCATCATAACAGTTGTCCCTCCCACAATAATTAAACCATATATTCCCTTAAAAATAAACTGAATATTTAATATTATATTTAAAAAGCCTCGTACAATTTAGTACGAGGCTCATTTTACTTATTCAAATGATTATTAGATTGGTCATTCTGTTCTTTTCTTAGTTCTTGTTCTTCATCTTTTGGTAATTGCTTGTCATTATCTTTAATTGGATTCGTTTCTCTATTTTCAATCATATCATTCGGAACTTGTGGCATCACGCGGCCAACAATTGCTGCTAATTCATCCAGTATACCTTCGCCAGTTTTCCCTTTTTTAATTTGCTTTCCAATTTGTTTCAGCCGTTCATACGTATCAACATCAGCTACAACGACTGCATTCGCACCATCCGGATCGTTTTTTAAACTTTCTGCAACAGAGTACTTAATTGACTCAACACGAGTTCGGTCTAGTTTCGCTTTTACATCAATACCTACAATAGCATATTTTCCAACAACTACTGCTGTTGCATCATTCACACCTGGCACACTTGCCGCTAAAGATGCTAAATGATCCGCTGCTTTTTCATTTGGCTTATTTGATTTGTTTGTATAATTAACATTTTTCATTGAGACATTTTTTTGTTCTGGCTTTTCATTTGGATTGTCTTTTTTTCCAATACTGCATCCAGTTATAAAAAAGCAAAGCATCAACACATATATTAGGATTTTCATTCTTTTCACCACTTTACTATTAAGGTTTAATCATAAATTTTTTCAACAGCTTGCATTTTTTTCACTTTTTCTTCTGCTCCGCTATTCGCATTGATGAAAATTTGATACGTATCTTTCCCTAACGTTCCAACAAATTCATAGCAAAGTACTTCATTATGCAAATCATTTACTACAACTGCTTTTCGCTCTTCCATCACTTTCACATCAGGGTTAATTTTCTTCCTTGCTTCTGCTGCAGTTAGCTTGGCAGACGGAATTGTTCGTTTTTGATGTGATGCTAAATATTCTTTTGCAGAAAATCCAACGATAGATCCGTCGTCTAAAGCAATTTTCATTTGGATTGCTTCCGGATAAATCCGTACGCCATTCTCATTTACTACATAAGTAAACACGCCGATAGTATCATATTGAGAACTATCATAGAGCTCCATATTATTAAACTTATGATCCTTTAAAAACGTCAATCCTTTACTTCCTGCATCATTTAAACTAATTTTCTGTTCTTTAATTTCTCGATTATTCATTACCCAAATTGGATATCCGCCTTTTCCGGTAATATCCATGTAAAACTCATTATTCGTTGCAGAGTCTTTAATCTTCACACTATAGAATGATTCTTTCGCACCTTTTCCACTTTTCTCTACATCGACTTTTTCATTTCCTTTTAAATTTAAAAATGATTTTGCGATTTTTGCTGCTTCATCTTTAGAAATTGCCTTTCCTTCTGCTTCAAATCCACCTTTTTTATTTTTTTGTGCACTTGTAAAGGTCGGTCCGAAGTTTGTAGAAGAGTATGATGTTACGTTTTTCTCTACAGTTTTTAATCCATCAATAATTGTGTTATCTGCTGGATCGCGATTTGATGCAAGTGCCATTTCAACATCCATCCAGCGTAAATTATTTTTCAAAACAAGATGTTGTACTTTCCTTAGTTCATCTTGTATATTTCCCGCATTTGAATATAAAGTTTGCAACGTTTTATATTCTTGTTCATTTAACGGCTCTTTTTCTAAATCACGAATGGCTGCACGGTAACTAAAATCACCGATATTTGCTAAAAACTCTTCCGTTTTATTAAACGGCATTAATGTTAACGGGAGTTGTCCTACATCTGAACGAGCTTCAGATGTTAAACGCCATACATCTGCTAATGCAGGTGATAAAGATGAGCGTGAATTCATCGCAAGTGTTGTACCAATTTTATCGTGTAATAAATCAACTTCGTATGCTAAATCATGGAATGCTCGTTGATAACTATTTTCCGCTCGAATTAAAACCGCATTTTTCTCTTGGTGCTCTTTATAGCCCCAATATCCTGTTCCAACTACACCAACTGTTAATAATACAATGATAATACCTCTTAACATTGTCCCACCTCCGCTCTATTTACAGAAAATATGTTTACCAATTTTTTTAATTTGTGGACGAGTCCAAATCCATTTACTTGTCGCAGTATCTGGGTTGAAATAATATAAAGCATTTCCTGTTGGATCCCAGCCGTTTATCGCATCTAAAACCGCTTTTTTCGCTGTTTCATTTGGCGTTAAATATATTTGTCCATCAGCCACCGCTGTAAACGCTCTCGGCTCAAAGATTACACCTGAAACGGTATTTGGGAATGATGCGCTTGTAACACGGTTCAAAATAACTGCAGCTACTGCAACTTGTCCTAAATACGGCTCACCACGTGATTCTCCATATACTGCATTTGCCATGAGCTGAATGTCATTTTGGGAATAACCGTTCGGAACATTTGTCCCTTTATTTTGTGGTGGTTTATTTTCTTGTGCAGTGCCACCACTATTTCCTTTATTCGTTGTCGTCCCTTTATTCGCAGTCGACTTATCATACTTTGTTGCCTTTACGAGCATCTGCTTCGTTTTAGCACCCGCTAAACCATCAACAGGTAGTCCAAATTTCTCTTGAAAATTCCGAAGTGCCCAATATGTACCCCATCCGAAAACACCATCTACTTTTCCTGTATAAAATCCGTTATATTTCAAACGAGATTGTAGTTCAATGACATCTTCACCGGATGCTCCTCTTTGAATGACTTGATTAGAAAAAGCTTCTACATTCTTTAGTTGTATACTACTGACCATTAAAGACAGTCCTATGAACGCAAGTAAAACTGCTATTTTAAAAATAGCTTTTTGGCGCATAATTTTCCCTCCTTAATTACAGAAATGATTTCTTGGTTATGTTTTGTAAAAGCCTCGCTTTTATGTAAAGAAGACAAAAAAATCCAAACTTATATCGTTGAAAGAATATGTAAACAATATACAAAAAGGAGAAAAGGAGTTCATTATGAAGCAATTGTTAAAGCGTATCGCATTCGTCATTCTTTTATTAACAACATGTTTAAATATATATACCGGGTCATCGATTGTTCATGCACAACCGCCTTATGCAAAATGGGGTAAACTTGCTGTAGAAAAGACGAAAGAACAATATCCGAAAGCAGAGATTGTTGATTATCTTCATATAGGTAGAAAACCAAAAACGGTTCAAATAACTGTTGAAAAGTTTAAATTGTGGCTACGTGAAGATGGAAAAGAATATGGTGTTTTTGTTGATGTAGAATTTGAAACGAAGACAGAGAAATTTATAAAGTTGTCGTTTCAGAAGACGAGTAGATAAAGTAAAACTTTAATCAGTGGGGGGTTTGTTCATCTCCCACTGATTATTAGTTGAACCAATCGGGCTTTTACGGGCAGTTGATCCCCCATCTAACTTCTTTGCTTTCGCTGAATTTTGAGGTGGGGGTCTTACTGCCCCGTTAATGCGGGATAAAATGAAACCCCACTGTTAAAAACGGAAACAGTGGGGCTCCTTGCATTTCTAAAATTCTTTCCTAAAGTTTCGATTCCCTAAAAATCTTACCAATATACAAATAGCGCCAATTACAACCGCTATCCCTATACTGTATAAAAGTACTTTACCATACCCACCTATTCTTGGATCTAAAAACGGATATGGATACCAATTCACGATTGGGCCACGTATTAAGCTATATACAACGTAAAAAAACGGGAATAAGAGCCAACTTGCAGATTGTTTCCAAGTGATTTTCTTAATAGGTGGATTTAAAATCCAATCTAAAAGCATTGCAATCGGCATGATATAATGTAGCACTGTATTTACCCATGGTATTGCCGTTTGAAGTGACTCTTCTAATCCTCTTAATAGCAAAAAATAAATGAGTCCTGTCGTAAGTATGTATACCGTTGCCGCACCTCGAAGTATACTAAATTGTTCTGAGCGACCAAATGTAGCTGTTCCGATACTACTTAAAAGGAGAATACATACAACTAAAATGTTACTTTCAATCGTAAAGAAACTAAAAAATTAACTGGATTGAACGGTTTCAATTGTGCCCTGATTATGAATTGCGTAATAATGGCACTACATGCTAGAAGACTTAAACATAGTCTAAATAAAGATAAAGTTTTTTCATCCCTCATACATTCCCTCCTTTTCTTATATATAATTGGAATTTCCCTGTACATGCTCAATAAATAATTTTAATGGAACGAGCCCACGTTTTGGCATATGACTACTTATAATAGCTACTACTTCTAACTGAGGAATGATAACGATGTATTGTCCGCCGTACCCCATAGCGAAATATATACAATACGGTATGTGAAATCTTTCGTTATGTAATACCCACCAGTGATATCCATATGCGCCAACATGTTCATATGTTTCAAATTGCGCCCTACTTGACTCTTCTAACCATTTCGCTGATACAATTTCTTTCTCATTCCAATATCCATTTTGCAAACATAGTTTTCCTAATTTTAATAAATCGGTAGATTTCATTTTCATACCGAAGCCGCCGACATATATACCTTGCGGATCTTGTTGCCACTCATATTCGCTAATTTCTAATGGCTCAAATAAATATCTTTTCACAAACTGCTCTGTCGACATCCCAGTAGCTTCTTGAATAATATAGCTAAGTAAATGTGAAGAACCTGAATTATAATTCATTTTTGTAGCAGGTTCTTCAATTATTGGCTTTTCTAATATGTACTGTACCCAGTTCTCTGATTCTACAAAGTCATTTGGGAATACTACTCCATTCCCAAACTCTTTCCAATCCTCACCAGTAGTCATTGTTAATAAGTGATACAGCGTTAAATCATGTTTTTCCCCAGGTACATTTTCAATCCACTCTGTAATCGGTGTATGTATATCATTTATATAGCCCTTATCAATTGCAATACCAATTAATAAAGATATGATACTTTTTGTAATCGAATTTATTTTATATAAGTTATTTGCACATTCGGGTGTTTTATAATACTCAGTTGTTAATTCCCCTTTTTGATAAATAAGAAATGTATTCACTTTTTTCTTTTCAAATTTATTTTGTAGTTGCTTAAAATCCAAAAATCTTACCTCCATTAAAATAGTTACTTCATTTATTATATCTTGTTCCTTTTATTAAAACATAATTGTGCTCAAATAAAAAAATAAGCTTATCAGCCATAATTAGCTGACAAGCTTATTCCTATAATTTCGTACGAACATTCCAAAGTTCAGGGAAGAACTGTTGATCAAGTACTCGTTTTAAATAAGATACACCTGAAGATCCGCCAGTTCCCATTTTATTTCCGATAATGCGTTCTACCGTTTTCATATGACGGAAACGCCATTGTTGTAGCCAATCTTCGATATCAATTAATTTTTCAGCAAGCTGATATAAATCCCAATATTTCTTCACGTCCGCATACACTTCTATCCAAGCCGCTTCTACAGTTGCATCTTCTTCGTAAGGCTGCGTAATATCACGATTTAACACATCTTTATGAATTTGGAAGCCTTCTTTAACAAGCGCCTGTATCGCAACATCATACAAACTTGGTGCGTGTAGCGCTTTATGAAGTCGAGCGTGTAATTCTGGATCTTTTTCATAAATCTTTAATGCATGTGGTGTTTTATAACCAAGTGCGTACTCAATCATTCGATATTGATACGATTGAAAGCCTGAAGCTTGACCGAGTGAATCACGGAATTCAATATACTCAGATGGCGTTAATGTCGCAAGAATATCCCAAGATTGAATAATTTGCGATTGAATTTTTGATACACGTGCTAACATTTTAAATGCCGGTGCTAATTTATCGTTTTTAATCGATTCAATTGCTGCATTTAGTTCATGTAAAATAAGCTTCATCCAAAGCTCACTAGCTTGGTGAATAACGATAAATAACATTTCATCATGATGGTCTGATAATCTCTTTTGAGAAGATAGTAAACTATCTAATTGTAAATACTCACCATACGTCATATTTTCCTTAAAATCCGTGTGAATCCCTTTTTCCATAATTACCTTTTCATTTTCTTTCATATTAGTCAAACACCCCTTTTATATGTTTCTACTTATATTGGTCTAATGACAGCTCGAACTGGACTTCCATCTGCATCTGTTAACGCAAGTGGTAATGCAATTAATTCGTAATCGCCGTCTGCTACATGATCTAGTACGACATTTTCTAAAATATGAATTCCATATTTAAACAATTGATGATGTGCTGCTAGTTCTTTATCATCTAACGGATCAACTGATGGTACATCCACTCCGATTAAACGAATTCCCTTATCAGAAAGAAACGGTGCAATATCAGCACGTAAATGCGGGATCACATCTGGAAATTCTTCTGCTTTACCATGTGAAGATGTACGTAATAATAGTCGTTCTACACCTTCTAAATGAAAACTTTCTAATTCTTTTTTTCCGATGCTTTCAAGGTTAGAAACGTCAATGATTCGCGTAGGTCCGACATAAACTTGAACATCTAAATCTATTACTTTCTTTCCGTCATTATCAAAATGAAAAGGCGCATCAATATGAGTACCTGTATGAATACTCATCGTTAACTTTCCGACGTTTACTGAACCGCTCTCTTCTTTTGACCATGAAACTTCATACGAGAACGGTGTATCTCCTGGCCAAGTTGCAATATCATTATTTAATGGCTGTGAAATATCAATCCACTTTGATGTTTTCATTCTTATGCCACAACCTCTCGTTTATTTTCAAATTGTTTATACTCTTCCTCCTTCATAACTTTCTTTAAAATTTGAACAGACTTCCATACTTCTTCATACGTATTGTATAAAGCTACTGGCGCAAGTCTTATCCCATTTGGTGCTCTGAAATCTGGAATTACTCCATTTGCCTTTAGTGCTTTACAGATACGCGCTGCTTCCGCATGCTCTAAATAAATATGTCCACCTCGTTTTTCATCCTCTAACGGGTTTCCAATTGTAAATCCGAAATCTTTTAATTCATGATCAATTAAATCCAGCATGTATCTCGTAATATGTAAAGACTTTTTACGTAAACGTTCCATACCAGCATCTTTAAAAATTTCAAGAGAACCGATTAACGGTGCTGTACTTAATACGTGAGGTGTACCAATTTGATAAGCACCTGCATGATCAGCTGCAGTTAATGTATGCTCCATATCAAACTGTTTATCTTTTCTAGAACTAAACCATCCAGACAATCCTGGCAGTCTATTAAAATGTTTACTATTTACATAAAGACCTGCAACACCACCCGGCCCTGCATTTAAATATTTATAATTGCACCATACAGCGAAATCAACATCCCACTCTTTAAAATGATGTGGAATAGAACCAATTGAATGACATAAATCAAATCCGATATGAATGCCACGTTTATGAGCTTCCACTGTTAAACGTTTCATATCAAGAATTTGACCACTTCTATATAAGACTGAAGGTAATAAAATTAAAGCGATATCATCTTCCATTGCCTGAATAATATCTTCTTCAGAAAGTGTTCGACCATCTTGGCTTTTCACTCTTACTAAATGCTCATCTGGCTCTAAGCCTTTTAAACGAATTTGACTTTGAAGTGCATAAATATCTGACGGGAAAGTTAATTCATCCGCAAGAATTTTTGTACGTATTCCTTTCGGCTCATAAAACGTCGCAATAACTTGGTGTATATTCGCAGTCGTGGAACCGGTTACAATAGTTTCTTCTGGTAAAGCTCCAATAAGAGGTGCCGTCAGTTCACCTAATTTCTCCGAAAGGAAAAACCATGGATGTTCGCCTTCTGTCCAGCCATCAATGCCATACTCTTTCCATGAATCTAGTAAAGTAAGTAACGATTTTTCTGCTCTTTTCGAAAGTAGTCCTAATGAGTTTCCATCTAAATATATAGTTCCTTCTTTTTTATAGAATTCAGTTTGAAAATCTTTCAGTTCATCATGTTTATCACACTCAAGCGCATACTCATAAGTTGGTTGAAATGGTTCTTTATACATGGTGTCACCTTCTCTTAATTTTCTTTTTATTCTAACTAATTGAAATATATCACCTTAGTTGATATAACGTCAATGATATTATGTCAGTTGACTTTACATACTATCTTCTTTTACAATACAATTATATTTTCAGATATTTCAGTATAAAGAGGTGATTCTTTGAAAAACACTACTCTTTCAACTAGAAAACACCGCTCCTTAGAAACAAAAAAGAAACTATTACATTCGGGTTACACTATTTTTATTACTAATGGATTTCAGAAAACGACAATCACGCAAATTATTAAACATGCAGAAACTGGTTATGGAACAGCATATGTATACTTTAAAAACAAAGATGATCTCCTTATCGTGTTAATGGAAGATGTTATGAATCGTTTTTATAATATTGCTGGGCGCTCTTTCTTCCCTCAAACGAAAGCAGCAGCACGTGACTTGATTCAAAATCACGTTAGAGCATTCCTACAATTAGCAGAAGAAGAACGAGCTATTTTGCAAGTTGTCGAAGAAGCAATCGGATTATCAAAAGAGATACGTCAAAAATGGGGTGAGATTCGCGAACGCTTTATAAAAAGTATTTCGCAGGATATTACTTACTCTCAAGAAAGTGGATTAGCGCATCCTGAATTAAATAAAGAGCTCGTGGCACGCGGTTGGTTCGCAATGAATGAAATGTTTCTTTGGACTATTGTACAAAATAACAAAGAAGTAAAACTAGAAGAAATAGTGTATACATTAACGGAGATGTATACAACGGGATTATATAAATAGCGCACTTCACATATTTAAAGTGTGCTATTTTTTCTTAAAATCATCATTCTAACTATAAATGGAATAGCCTATTATAATAATTGCGAGTATGTATGTGATTATTATAATCATAAAAATACAACCTGTTTTATTTTATTGTTTTAACCTACTCACAATTCCAATAATAAACTTATACTCAGCTCTACTTTTCCTTACTTTCTTAAAGCCCTCTTTCGTATCAAAAATAAAACACATTTTCCGAAACCAAACACGGACATAAAATGATTCAAAATAAATAGGTCTCACAATTCCTTTTTCCTCAAATTCAGTACCGTCTGTATTTTCGGTCTCTGTTCGAACGAACCATCTATTCCCGATACCAATTTCAATATACTTCACATACTAACCTCCTTTAGGGAATTTCCCGTCTAACTATTTTATTATTTCCCTGGGAAGCGCACATTCCGACAGAACATGAGCTCAAAAAGAAAAAGCAGATTACAAAAATCTACTTTTATAGATTAAATTTTTGCATTCGTTTATAAAATGTACTACGGGGTACATCCAATAGTTTTGCGGCTAACGAAACATTTCCGTTCGTCTTTTGAAGCGCTTCAATCATACTATCATGCTGTATTCTTTCACGGAAACTTAATGTATGTTCTTCATTATTTTCTGTTTGCAACCGGGATTGTCTTTCACTTCCCATCATTGTTTGTATCAAAAAAGCGACTTGTTTTTCGCATATTTCCCGTCCTTGCGACAAAATGTAAATGCGTTCTAATACATTTACTAGTTCTCGAATATTTCCGGGCCATGTATGTTGTAAAAATTGATTGCAAATACTCTTCGGAAATACAACATTCCAATTCTTCCGTTCGCAAAAGTGTTGTATAAAATATGGAATATCCTCTTTTCTTTCTAGTAACGATGGAACATATAACGGATAAACGTGCAAACGATAATATAAATCTTGACGGAATTTCCCTTCTTCTACTAACCGTAGTAAATCTTTATGTGTGGCAGTAATAATACGAATATTTACTGGTACCTCTTTTGAACTTCCTATTGGAGTTATTGTGCGTTCTTGTAAAACACGCAATAAGGCTACTTGCATCTCTGATGGTACTTCACCAATTTCATCTAAAAACAATGTTCCTCCATTCGCTTGTTCAAATTTCCCTTTATATCCTTGACGTCGCGCACCTGTAAACGCACCTTCAGCATAACCGAACAATTCACTTTCCATTAATTCTTTAGGCAAAGAACCGCAGTTAACAGCTATAAAGGGCCCGTCTTTTCTTGGACTATTTTCATGAATCGCTCTCGCAACATATTCCTTTCCTACTCCTGTCTCACCACATACATACACACTAGCATCAGTCGGTGAAACAAGCTTAATTTCTTCTAGTGTGTGTTGAAATGCTTTGCTTGTCCCGGTAACTCCTGAAAAAGTAATTCCTTTTATAAATGTGAAAGCAGAATATGTATTCATTTGTTTGTTTTCCTTTAAATACATACATTTCCCGATCATTCTTTCATTACTATATACTGGTATCTCTAATTTAGTTTCCAATCCATAGCGCATTAAATCTTCAAGTTTCATTCTTGACCAATTAGTTACTCGTTCCCGAACGCTCTTACTCGCAGAAACGATAACATCACGATGATTACAAATAACTACTTGTTCATCACTATCAATGACATCTAAAAAACGATGAATTAAGTGTAATTCATTTTGATGAACTCTTATGCTACATTCACGTTCTATCGCATGTGCAATTGAAGTTACCATACCGAGCATATATGGATGCGAAAATTCAATTGGACAGGAGAAATCTAGAACACCAATTAATTTCCCGTCATCGTTATGAATGGGAGCAGCCGCACAACTCCAGCTATGAGATGCCACGGAGTAATGTTCAGTACCACTTATCATAATAGCTTCTTCAATTTCTAATGCTGTTCCTATTGCGTTTGTCCCCACAGCTGCTTCCGTCCATTTTACACCTTCAATAAAATTAATATGTTTCGCTCGCTTTAACGTTTGTTTATTTCCACTTAAGGATAGAACATAACCATCTGGATCGATTAATAATGCCATCATTTGTAGTTCATCAATGGTTTTTCTCATATTTTGTATTTGAGGTAATGCTATATCAAGGAAAATTTCACTCTTTTTCTTTTGTTCTTGAAAAATATTAGAAGACAAAATTTTCTGACCTTTATTCATATGAGGATTCACATTTGCTTGTTTACATCGATGCCATGACTCTGAAATTCTTTCGTTTATACGGTTCGAATCAAGGACTCCTTTATCAATAAACTTTTTCCATGTGTGTAAGTAAAACGGTGAAGCTAACATTGTATCATCTCCCTTTTAATTGTTTTGGAGATTTATTCCGCATTAACGGGCAGTAAGACCCCCACCTCAAAATTCAGCTAGAGCAAAGAAGTTAGGTGGGGGTCAGGCTACCCGTAAAAGCCTGATTGGTTTAACTAATAATTAGTGAGGGATGAATAACACCTCCACTGATTAAAGTTTCACTTTATAAAACATACTTTTATTATAAAACTGAATAAAAGCGTTTTCAATACAACTAGAAAGACGACACAAATATGTTAATAATTTGAATATCTTAATGCATTTCTTTATTCTTTTTTAGTAGCACTATATTTTGTATAATGGACGCAAAGAAAATACATAACCAAAACCATTTTTGTGGATTACCATTTATAAAGAAAACAATCACGGCTGCAAATAAAATAGTGGATGCTAAACTAAAATATAATTTTGTTTTAATTTCAATTATCCCTCACCCCTCTGTTACTTTACAGTACATACTAACTCTTCATTTTTCATCTCTACTATGTACTCCTGTAAAACATATTCTTTCCCGCCATGGTTTTCATACCATTCATGTATTCTTCTAACATGCCTCTCGTCACTTCTAATTTTCGATTCTATTTCTTTATACTGTTCATAACTATCATATTCCCATATGGCAAATACTTCAGACGTACCATTCTTATTATCTTTCATCCAGCGTCCTATTAGCCTAGAACCATGCTTTAATTGATTAGGTAAGTTTGTGTTATTGAAATGATCATTAAATACTTCTATGAATTCATTTTTCACTACATAGTACTTCCTTCTGTAAAACATACTTCTTCACCTCTTTTATGAAAAGTATCAGTAAACCTTCCCATCACTACCGTATTATAATACTTTCCATCCGATAGTCTTTTGTCATTTTTCAAAATGCCTTCTACTTCAAAACCTAATTTTTTATAAAGATGAATAGCTTTCTCGTTTGTCTCTAATACTTGTAAAGATATTTTATTTACTGCATTTTCGTCAGCCCATTTAATAGATTGTTGTAATAGGCTCTTACCCATTCTATATCCCCAAAACTCTTTTAAAATACAAACGCCAAACTCCACTTTATGAGATAATCTCTTAAAATTTGATCCTTCACATCTTGAAAATCCAACAATTCGATTGTGCACTTCTACAACTAAAAAGAGATTCTTCGTCTCTTCAATATCTGTTTTTATTATTTTTTGAAACCCTAGATTATCTATAAATCCCTCTCCAGCATCTCTATCCATATTTTCAGTTTCTCCATCAATCTGAACTCTAATTTCCGATAACTGCTCAGCATCTTTCTCAGCTGCAGAACGAATTGTATAAGTTAATCCATTTATATGAAACTTTTGCTCTTTTACAATCATGTCAAACTCCTTTCAAATGAATATAATGGCGCTATTACAACTTGTTTACCTTGTTTCTCAAAGTCCTGAACAGTTTCTTTACTAGCCTCTTCGTCAGTTATAATAATGTCAATTTCTTTTAGAGACTCTCCTCTTATAAAACAATCTATTCCAAGTTTATTATGCGGAACTAAACAAATATTTCTTCTAGCAATTTCACTTACTCTTTTACTAAAATAAGCAACTTCAGGTGTTGCAGTACTAATACCTTGTAATGAAATGCCTCCACCTGTAGAGAAATAAAGATCAATAGAAAATCTACTTATCAATTCAGAGGCAAGTGTATCAGTAATATTCCCTGAAGGTTTTACTTTTCCGCCAATTAAATACGTATCAATATTCTTATATTCTCGTAGATAACCAGCTATTTCTATAGAATTCGTAATAACCGTAAATGATACTTCCGGTAAATATTTCAGCATCGCATTATGAACGGAAGCCCCACCAATAAAAATTGAATCACCTTCTTTTATATAAGATACCGCAACTCTTGCAATTGTGTCCTCATATATTGAGCTATCACTATAACGTTTAGCTGGTTCCGCAGCTAAGTTTCTCACTCGCGTAAGTTCAATTGCACCTCCGTGCGTTCTTTTTAATAAACCATCCTTTTCCATAATAGACAAATCTCTTCTTATAGAATCAATAGACATATCAAATCTTTCCGCAAGATCTTTTACGATTACTCTTCCATCTGTACTAAGTAGTTCTAAAATTTTCTCCCGACGTTCTTCAGTAAACATGTTATCACCACCGTTATTGAAGATTCAGAAATTTGAACTTTATGTTAATTATATGCACGTTTCTTCCGTTTCACAATATTTTCAATCCTTTTTCTTCCGTCTTTATGCAGGTTTTCTCTCTTTTTCTATTTTGTTAACTTTACATAAAATAAATGCACATTTGTATATTCTACTAAAAGACTTCTATTTATTTCCTTATTCATGTAAAATTATTCCTATGTTTTACTTTTTAATACAGAAAGGAATTACTATGAAATCATTAATCAAAACGACATGTACAGCATTATTATTTACAGGAATATTAACAGGATGTAATAGCAATACTACACCAAAACAAGAAAAGAGCGCTCTCGAAAAGAATGCAATGCACTATGGAGAAATAGTTAAAAACGAATACTATAGAGCAACAGTTGAAAATGCAAAATTTGAAAAAATAGACAAAGAGTGGCGCCTTACTACTCGTGTTATGATTAATAATGTTCGAGACGATGGACAAACTATTGATCTTTCGAAAATAAAATATTTCATACAAGATGAAAAAACTGGTCAGAAATATGAAGGTGAAGCTCATCCGATAGATGACGAGCACTATAAAAATGTTCCACACAAATTTTCTTTAACTACTGACGTTGTATTTGAAATGAAAACTTCTCCTAAAGACTTAAATAACATGTATTTGTATATTGATAGTAAAGTTGCTCCATTAACAAATACATATTGGAAGCTTGGGAATCTAGCATCAAAATAAAAAAACAGTCTTTATTGACTGTTTTTTTATTGTTGAACTTGTAAATACCATCTAAAGGAACTCTCTTTATTATTAGTTAATATACATGTAACTTAATCATTTTTTCTCAAGGAATACATCTGCTGCCCAAATCGTCACTTCTCTAAATGGACAGTCAAATAAAACACCTAGTTCAAAACCATCTTCAGTAAGAGCTATTTCATGATATAGCCACCAAGCACTTTCAAAGTTTTCTGGCATAGAACACTTGGTTACTCCTATAAAAGTTACTTCAAGTTTATCAAATTCACTAAAAGTACCACTGCAATCTAATACGATAGACAAAGTATCTTCTGATTTTCTCTTTACTACTTTAATCACACTATCATGTAGTGACATCTCATGTAGCTGAGCAACATGAGACGGAAGTTTTTTCTTAATGGAATTAAAATGTTTTAAGTATGATTGATCTAATTGTGCCATTCTTGCCTCATAATCTGCTGTCCACTCTAACAAAAGTTTCTTTAATTCATTAGGTAGATATACTGAATCAAACATGTTGTTATGAATGTATGGATGTAGTGTTTCAGGAAGATAGTGTAATAAATCTTCTTTCCTTTCTTCTACTTCGTCTTTCAAACTTTGTATATAATCGGGATCTATGTCTTTCCATTCTTCTATTGACTCTATGAAATGCACAAATCCTGAAATTTGCATTTCTTTATACCAATCTTTTGTGAAATATTTCAATTACATCTCTCCTAAAACATTTTATCATCCAAGAAAAGCAATGTATCCGCTTATTATATCATTCCAATAATCATTTTTTCTAAAAAAAAAATGTAAAAATGTAAATATTCCGCCTATTTTTTCTAAAACTTCAGAATATTTACAAAAATAATAAATTAGAATACATTTTAGTTGTACAAGATTCACCTGTACAAAAATCTAAACAAAAAGGGATGGTTATATGTTGAAGAAATTAGTAGCAGGAACATTAGTAGCGGGTTTTGCATTAACTGGCGGACTAGGCGTAGCAAGTGCTGAAGAAAAAGGTAACACAATTAAGTCATTTGATTATTTAAAAGTGGATGAACAGAATGTTACTTCATTTGCAAAATTAAGTGATCAGGATAAGAAAGACATCCAAATTACTATGGTATTACCAGAGCAAAATGAAAATGGAGATTGGCTAGCTTATGGTTTTACTAGTAGAGAAACATTGGATGCTTATATTGAAAAGGATAAAAAAGTACTTAAAAATAAAATTAATCCTTTAGGTAGTGGTGCTGGTAGTACTGATTTTTATGAACATAAAGATAAAGGTGGCCAATATATTTACTGGAGTAGCGGCTTTAAAAACTTACCATCTAGCTGGAACGACAGAATTTCTTCTGTAAGTACAGCGTCACCTTCTGCAAGTTATTCAACGACACTTTGGGAGCATACTTCTACACAAGGATATGGAAAAGGTGTTTTATTTAAACACGCTGATTGGTATGGTAAAACTGCTAATTTAGCTCCTGATTGGAACGATATAACTTCAGCTATTGAAATTAAATAGTAAAAATTCAAACCACTATTCTCTCATTCATTTAGAGAATAGTGGTTTATTATATTTTCATTTAAGCATGTACAGCATGTCCTATCGCCTGCAATAAAGCTTCATGAATTGCCTCAGATAAAGTTGGATGTGCTGCAATATAACCTCTCATAATATCAGCGGTAACTTCTGTATGAATCATTACGGTGCCTTGACCAATTAGTTCAGTTGCACGAGGACCGATAATAGAAATCCCTACAATTTCTTGATATTTAGGTTCCACAATGACTTTTACTTTCCCCATTTGTTCTCCTAAAATAAGAGCTTTTCCATTCGCTGTAAAAGGAAATTCTCCGATAATAATATCACCATATTGTTCTCTTGCACCTTTTTCACTTAAACCGACGCTAGCTATTTCTGGAGCTGTGTATATACAACGAGGCACAGCACGATAGTTTACTTTCACATCTTCTCCGCTCGCATGTAATGCCGCTGTCGTTCCTTCATGAAAGGCTACGTGAGCAAGCTGTATTCCTCCAATAATATCACCGGCTGCGTAAATATGTGATACGTTCGTTTGCATATGCTCATTTACAGTAATCCCTTTATTTGAAAATTGAACTCCTGCTTTTTCTAATCCTAAATCTTGCACACGAGGTTTTCTACCAACAGAAACGAGAACAAATTCTGGAGTTACTTCGTGCATACTTCCTTCGTATTCAAACGAAGCCTGTTTCTTATAATTGTTTAATCCTTTTAAAGCTGCTCCTGTGAAAATTTCTACACCATCTTTTTCTAGTTTCTCTCTTAAAATGCTTGCGATATCTTCATCCTCACCAGGTAGTAATTGCGGTGCCATTTCAACAATCATTACTTTCGTTCCAAGACGACTATATATACTGGCAAATTCGCAACCTATTACGCCACCGCCAACAATAAGTAATGAAGCTGGTATGTTTTCAAGAGACATCGCATGACTACTATTTAAAATCCATTTCCTGTCGAATGGAGCAAAAGGTAATTCAGTAGGTTCTGAACCTGCCGCAATAATGAATTGTTCTCCAACCACTATCGCTTCCTTATTCCCCTGCATAACTCGCAGACGATGATCCGTTTCAAATTTCCCTTTCCCCTTTATAACTTTAATTTTATTTTTCTTCATTAAATATTGTATTCCTTGTACGAGCTGCACAACAATTTGTGATTTTTTGGTCTGTATTTGATTCCAATCAATTGATATACTTTGCTTATCTACTAATACACCAAAACGTTGCGCATGATTAACAATATTGTATACTTCAGCACTTTCTAACAAAGATTTCGTAGGCATGCACCCGACATTTAAACAAGTTCCACCAAGATCAGCTTCATCAATAAGAGTAACATCTTTCCCAGTTTGAGCTGCGGTAATTGCCGCCACATATCCAGCGGGTCCGCCTCCAATAACTACTAATTTATTCATTCTCCCACCTTCTCTTTATAAAAGAATTGTTACCGGTTCTTCTAAGTATTGTTTAATTGTGCGTAAAAATGCAGCTGCTGGTACACCGTCTAGTACACGATGATCAAATGTTAAACTTAAAGGTAACATACTACCTTTTTTTATTTTCTTTCCTTTATATACTGGAACATGTTCAATTGCACCTACACCTAAAATACCAGTTTCAGGTGTATTTAATACTGGCGTAAAATATTCGATACCAAAGCTTCCTAAATTACTAATTGTAAATGTCGTTCCTTGCATATTATCACTATTTAAACTACCTGCTCGTGCCTTTTGTGCCACATTTTTAATCTCTTTAGATAACTCTACTAAAGATAGATTATTTGCAAAGCGAATAGCCGGAACGACTAAGCCGTTTTCTAACGCTACTGCCATACCTAAATGAACATGTTCAAATTGATGGATTGCATCATCTATATAAGCACTGTTCATTTCCTTATGCTCCTGAAGCGCTAATACAACAGCACGAGAAACCAAATCAGTAATGGTTAGTTTGTTATCGTACCGTTTTTGTACAACTTCCGCTATTTCTTTATGTAAAGCAACTAAATCCGTAACATCTACTTTCATCGTTAATGTCAATTGTGCGGTATTTTGGAGGCTTGCTTGCATCCGATTTGCGATCTCTTTCCGCATACCGGTAACAGGAATTACTTTACTTTCTTCTTTTACAAACGTTTCTGGGGTAGCAACTTTTTCTTCAAGTACTTTTAATACATCTACCTTTGTAATTCTCCCACCAGGACCTGTTCCTATTAATGTGGAAATTCCAATATTTTCAACTGTTGCCATTTTCTTTGCTACAGGAGATATTTTTATTCTTTGTTTCTTTGATCTTTCTTCCGCGTACGGTTCAGGATGTTGTACATTTTGAGGTTCTACTTTCGGTATTGATTCTTCTGTAGCATTTACGGTTTCATTTACCGATACCTGTTCATTTGGTTTTCCGATGTAACATATTACAGTACCAGGTGGAACTCCTTCATCTTCACTTACAGTTATATCCAGTACCGTTCCATCAGCGGGTGCTTCTATTTCTGTTTCGATTTTTTCAGAATTAATACTAGCAATTAATTCACCTTTTGCTACATTATCACCAGCTTTAATATTCCAACTCGTAATAATACCTTCTTTCATCGCCATTCCTAATTTCGGCATTACAACTTCTACAGCCATATTTCTCTCTCCCTTCTCATCGTTTCATTACACATTCAATAAAGAACGGTCCCCAATCATTTCTGATACAGTTTCAATTACTTTCTCTGGCGTTGGTAAATATAGTTTTTCAAGTGGTGGTGAGAACGGAACTGGTGTATGTGGTGCTGTAATTCGTTTAATAGGTGCATCTAATAAATCGAACCCTTTATCCGCTACAATTGCTGCAATGTCTGTTGCGATACTACATCTTGGGTTTGCTTCATCAATAACGATAAGACGATTTGTTTTTTCAACAGATGCTAAAATTGTATCTTCGTCAAGCGGTGATAAAGAGCGTGGATCAATAACTTCTACCTCAAGTCCTTTTTTCGATAATTGCTCCGCAGCCGCAAGCGCAGTATGAACTTGCTTCCCAATTGCGACAATCGTTATATGAGAGCCTTCCCGTTTAATATCTGCTTTTCCTAAAGGAATTGTATAATATCCTTCTGGCACTTCACCTTTCATATTGTAAAGTGTTTTATCTTCAAAGAAGATTACTGGATCATCATCTTCAATTGCCGCTAATAATAAGCCTTTTGCATCATACGGGGTGGACGGAACGATAACTTTAATACCTGGAATGCTCGTAAATAACGCGTATAAACTTTGAGAATGCTGAGCTGCTGCGCTAAATCCAGCACCATGCATCGTTCGAATTGTAACTGGTACTTTTGCTTTTCCACCAAACATGTAACGGAATTTTGCACCTTGGTTTAAAACTTGATCAAGACAACTACCGATAAAATCATTAAACATTAATTCAGCGATCGGACGTAATCCCGTTGCCGCCGCTGCCATCGCAGCTCCCATATAACCAGCTTCAGAAATTGGTGTATCTAAAATACGATTTCGGCCAAATTCTTGTACAAGCCCTTTCGTAACGCCAAGAACACCGCCCCACGCTTCATCATCTTGCAAATGATCAACTTGTGCACCACCCGCAACGTCTTCACCTATTAAAATTACATTTTCATCACGGTGCATTGATATTTTCATCGCTTCATTGATAGCAGTTGACATACTTACTGTTCTAGTCATTATTTTTCCCCCTCCTCTTATTTGTAAGAAACGTATACATCTTTTAATAATTCTTCATCCTCTGGATATGGACTATTTTCACTAAAATCAATTGATCGTTGCACTGCTTCGTCTACTGCTTTTTCCATATCAACAAGTTCAGATTCCGTTAATAAACCTTCATGAATTAAATGCTTACGGAAATTCACAATCGCATCTTTTTCATTTAAATGTTCTTCTTTTTCTTCTGAGGTTTTATACGTTTGTGCTTCCCCTTCGAAATGGCCGTAATTACGATATGTCATACATTCAATTAAAGTTGGGCCACCGCCATTACGTGCACGTTCAACAGCCTCTTCCGCTGCTTTATATACCGCTAGTAAATCTTTTCCATCTACTTGAACTCCCGGAATGTTATATGCTTTTGCACGATCAGCAATAGAATCACAACTTGAAGCATATTCAAATGTAGTTGCTTCACCGTAACCATTATTTTCAGCGATAAAAATAACTGGTAACTTCCAAATCGCCGCTAAATTAACCCCTTCATGGAATGTTCCTTCATTATTTGCTCCGTCACCGAAGAAGCAAACACTTACATCTTTCGTTCCTTTATATTTAGCTGTTAATGCTGAACCGCAAGCAAGTGGGAAACCCCCGCCTACAATGCCATTCGCACCAAGCATTCCTTTATCTAAATCGGCAATATGCATGGAACCGCCTTTACCTTTACATAATCCTGTCGCTTTCCCGAAAAGTTCAGCCATCATACCATTTAAATCACAACCTTTTGCAATACAATGTCCGTGACCTCTATGTGTACTTGTAATACTGTCACTATCCGTTAAGTGGGCACATACACCAACTGCTACCGCTTCTTCTCCAGCATATAAATGAACGAAACCTGGTAAAACACCTTGCGCGAACAATTCATGTACCTTATCTTCAAATTTACGAATCTCTAACATTTTTTCATACATCCAGCGAGCTTGTTCTTTCGTAATTTCATTCCCTTTACTTTCAGTTGTTTTTAACATGTCCAGCCCTCCTATTTTCTTGTTCATCTATTATATTGCAAGAAGCGTGCCAAATTCTAACCTTGATTTAATAGACTTTCTCTTCTTTTTAAAAATAAAAAAGTGGACAAAGCGAGACAGCTGTCTCGTTTTGTCCACTCTTGTTCACCTTACTAGAGAATCATTCGCTTATTCACTATCAAAACTTTTTTGTAGTTTCCGGATGTAAATAATTTGACCAATATGATACGCATTATGAGTAGTTACATTACCTAGCACTTCCCACCACTTCGCGGATACAGGAAATCCAACTACATCACTTTCAACCTTGTCTTCATTAATGAGATTTTGCCATTGTAACAATTTCTCTAATAATTTTCCCCTTAACTCTTCGAATGTTTGATTATCTGATAGCATAAAGCTTTTGTTATTGTCACCAATAGCGGGTACCGCATTAACATTTGATTCTTTATACCTAGTTTGCCACGTTGAGTTCCAATACAGTAAATGTTGTACAATTTCTGCTATACTATTACTCTCTTCATTCGGTTTCCAGAAAGCTTCTCTCTCTGATAAATCCTTCACTGCATCTGAAAATGGCATATACCAACTAGGATCATTCGCATTTGCTAACAACTGATCTGCTAATACGTCTTTCACATGGACCATTTTTTTCCCCTCATTTCATTGGCTTATATAATACTTACTTCTCTATATACGCTGAGTCTACACAATTCCCTTTTTAAATCATTCCAATACATATATAAATGAAGAAACTAAAGCACTTTATCATATAATCTTATTAAAACAACATGTATCATTAATAGATTTTATTCCTATAACTCGTTATGATAAAAGAAAAAGAAAGCGAGCGACCAATGAATAAAAAAATCGCGGTTATTACAGGAGCATCAAGTGGATTCGGACTATTAACGACACTTGAACTAGCAAAAAAAGACTATATTGTCATTGCTACAATGCGAAACCTTGAAAAACAAGTAAACTTACTATCTCAAGCTACTAAACTAAACTTACAACAAAACATAAAAATTCAACAATTAGATGTAACAAATCAAAACTCTATACATAACTTCCAAGTGTTTTTAAAAGAAATTAATAGAGTAGACCTCCTTATAAACAATGCAGGATATGCAAATGGAGGATTTGTAGAAGAAATTCTAGTAGAGGAATATCGTAAACAATTTGAAACGAATCTTTTTGGCGCTATATCAATCACTCAGCTTGTTTTACCATATATGAGAGAACAAAAAAGTGGAAAAATCATTAATATAAGCAGCATTAGCGGCCAAGTTGGATTCCCTGGTTTATCTCCTTATGTATCTTCAAAATATGCATTAGAAGGCTGGAGTGAATCCCTTCGCTTAGAAGTAAAACCTTTCGGAATTGATGTTGCTTTACTTGAACCAGGTTCTTATAACACAAACATATGGGAGGTTGGTAAACAACTAGCTGAAAACCAATCTGGTACAACATCTCCTTACAAAGAATATATGGATAAAATACAAAAACATATTAATAGCGGTAGTGATACATTTGGTAATCCGATAGATGTTGCTAATAAAATCGTTGAAATTGCTGAAGCAAAGCGTACTAAATTACGATATCCAATTGGAAAAGGTGTAAAATTTATGATTTTTGCGAAGAAGATTCTTCCTTGGAGATTGTGGGAATTTCTTGTTTTGAGGAGTTTTAGGAAGATGTAAATAAAAAGAGTAACTATCAAGATAAATAATGGTAGCTACTCTTATTAAATATTCATCATTAAAAACCCAAACGATATCAATATGTAGAAAGAGGATCAAAATAAAACAACATTGAAACCATAAAAACAAATGCAAAGAATCCAATTATAGAAAGAATATATTCCTTTGTCTCTCTGTTATACTTCCATTCCATCCATACGCGTAATAAGGAAATTGCTCCAAAATAAATAAGTACAACAATTCCTATATTAGCATTTTCTGCTTTGAACAGATAAATAAAACTTAATATAAGATATACGATAAAAAGACCTATTTCTAATTTTACATGTAAACTATTTACATGCTTATATATCCAAACATTGCCCTTTGGCATATTTAATTTTCTTCTTAAAAACTTTTCTAAAAAATATCCTCCAATTATCATACTAATAACTATAATCCAAATAGTAGAGTTGCCCATTGCATTCCCTCCTATTAAATTAATTATATTTTTAATAAAGTAGACTATATAATTTTTCCATGTTTCGATAATGTTTTCATTTTCTTTATGCTTAAGTAGTAGTTTTATCAAGACATGTTTTATGTATTGTACAACAACAATCTATTTCTCATCCTTTTTGTTTCAGGATGTTTAACTTTTTTCTTGCTATTCTTTCATAAGCGAATATGGATAGTACCTATAAAATTAATAGAGCCATTTTTATAATTGACGGACCCCCCTCCTTTTATTTTCTTACTTTCATTTTCTCCGGCTGATCACTCGGATACGTAGCATTCTTTTTATTTTCAACATCCCAACTAATAATTGTTGCACTATCTCTCCCCAATTGATGATGCACGTGTTCTAAAACATTGTGAACATTTTCTTTAAGCTCTATCTTATTTTCATTCATATCGTTATACAGATTTAATGGCGTTTCATAACGACGTTCCCCACATTCTAATACCCCATCTGTCACCATTACAATTCGATTGTTGCCAGTACGTAATTCACGAATTCCTGATGAATAGCAAGGTACAGGTAATTCAAATGTATTTACATTGCCAATCCATTCGTAAAAATGACGTTGATTTAGTGCGTATTGCCCTAATTTATGTAATTCATCATGAAATACATAAACGAGACAGTCTCCAATAGATAGCCACCATATATAGTTTTCTTTTCTTACACATAGTAAAAAAGCTGTTTCACCTTTAACTCTTTTGCACTTTTCTTTAAATGAGGAGGATTGAAAAATTGTAAGTATATGATTTGCAACTGATTGAAAAACTGTTTCAATTCGTTCATTCATCATTATTTTTATATTTTCATATTCTTTTTCGATTGTATGTATAACTAAATCAACACTTTCTGCGCTATTATGCCCGTCTAAAATAGCTGCAAATTCCCAATCATCATTTGACCAAACTAACGCACCGTCTTCATTCTTTTTTGCTCCGGCACTTATATTCCCACCGTATTTACCAAGTACAATGTCATCATATTGCTTAACTGAGATTTCCCCTAAACACATTTCCGTATTTCCAACCCATGAATATTGGTTATTATTTGTTGTATGCATACTCATTTACCATATACTTTCGTATTCTTTCACATAGTTTTTTAATTTCTTCAGAACCTCCATATGGTGCACCAGTCCAATTTGCTACTTCAGTAGGCGACCAAAATTCTCTTGGTGTATCCGGATAACGGGGAATAATATGCATATGTAAATGCGGTACACCATTACCCGAAACAAACGTGTAAATATGTTCTGCACCTTCGTTTTCTGTTAGCGCTTTACTTATTCTACTTGTTATAAGTCCAAATGCTTTCGCCTCATCTTCATTTAATTCAGCAAGACCAGGTACATGTCTTTTTATATCAATCATTACGTAACCGAGATATGTTTCTTCTGTATCCCAATGGACATGTCCAACGTATATAAGATCGTCTTCATAAATAGCGTCACCTGGAACTATAATGTTTCCTTTATGTTTTTCACAAATGAAGCAGTTTTGTTCTGCTGGATTGTATATTGACATATCCATCACCATCCTTTTTATATATAATATCATAAAAAAAGGAAAAAACAGGTTTTTTATTCCGAAAATTCAATCTTTTTAATTAGGAATTTTTACATTATTTCATTTTAATAATTTGCACCTCATTCCTTCTTCAAAACCGCAATCCCCATTCCAATTACAATCCCAATCGCAATTCCAATTACTACATTATCAGTAAATAAGCCAGGTACTACGCCGATTACAACGCCTATAGCGACACCAATTGTCATTGCATTATTTCTTTTTTTATTATTAGCCAAAATAGCATCTCCTCTCATCATTTCTCCCAATATAATATTTACATGAATGTTGCTATTTCCTAATATATTTTCTATCCCACTTGAAAATTTCCAAAAAATGTACTTTATTACTTTTCCATTCCCCCTATTTAATCCTCTTTATATGAAAGAATTTTCAAGTCACCATTACATCTACATAGGCATTTACTATAAGAAAGATCAGTTATTCATTGAAGGAGGAACGATTCAAATGTATCCTCATTGGAATCCAAATATAAATCAACAATATGCTTACTCCCCCCATCCCGTAAGAAATACACTGCATCACGATTCACAATATATGATGCAGCGCATCGCAAGTCTTGAAAGCCAATTAGCGAAATTAATCTCATTAATCGAAGAAAATAATCAATTAATAAAATCAATGGAACAAGAAAAAAATCAAGTTTGTGCACCAGCTGGCGGTTCTGTTATTGTTCGTATGTAATCTTTTCGAACAAAAAACACACTTTGTATAATAAAGTGTGTTTTTTTTGTTATTTTCTTTTTTGGTGAAATCCTTGTGTAATGCGGTCTAATATAATCGCGATGACAACAATGGCTAGTCCCGCTTCAAATCCCATTCCGATATTAACTTGTGTTACAGAACGGTACACATCTACTCCTAGTCCTGGTGCTCCTACAAGTGACGCTGTTACAACCATCGATAACGAAAGCATAATACTTTGATTCACTCCGGCCATGATCGTCCCAGTTGCGAGTGGTAATTGTACTTTAAATAGTTTTTGTGATGCTGTGGATCCAAATGCATTCGCTGCTTCAATTAAATCTTCCGGAACTTGTCTAATTCCTAAGTCTGTAAATCTGATTGTTGGTGGCATCGCAAAGATTACTGATGCAATTATGCCAGGTACTACACCTACTCCGAAAAATGTAATCGCTGGTATGAGATATACGAATGCGGGCATTGTTTGCATAAAATCTAATGTTGGTTTTAAAAACTTTGAGAAACGCTCATTTTGAGATGCTAAAATACCGATTGGAATTCCGACAATAATCGAAATAATAACAGACGTAAGTACGAGCGCTAATGTTTGCATCGTTTGTGCCCAATAGTTAATATTTAAAATAAATAACAATCCGATGAGTGTAAAAATAACTAAAGATAATTTTCTCGTTGTGTACCAAATGAGGAAACATAGTATAATAATCATCAATATAGCTGGTATTATTGTTAAAAAATTAGTGAGTAAATCAACGAATCCACCGATAATATAAGAGAATCCTCGGAACAAGCCTTCAAAGTTCTCATATAAACTTGCAACAAACGAGTCGACCCATTCCCCTAATGGAATACGCGGTATACTATTCATCGTCTTTCACCTCTTCCTCAATGTTACCTGCAAGAGCTTGAATGACACTTTCACGTTTAATAATTCCTCTTAACCTTTTCTTCTCATCAATAACGGGTAACGGATATTTCATCTCTGCCATTTTTGCATACGTCTCTTCAAGTAAAGTATCTAAATAAACGTGCGGAATATCGTTAAGTAATAAATCAGCAATCGGCCACTGTTTTTGTACTGCTTTACTTGCATCATCTGCGGTTAATATACCTAAAAACTCATACTTTTTGTTTACAACATATACTGTAGAAACGCCCGCATTTCTCATAATTTGCAGTGCCACACGAGGTCCACGGTCAATTAATAAAGTCTCCGGTCGTTTTAATATAGACTCCGCCGTAATTACTTTTCCTAAATTCACATCCGCAACAAATTTCTCTACAAATTCATTAGCAGGGCTCATCATAATTTCTTCAGGCGTTCCAATTTGAACAATTTCTCCATCTTTCATTAATGCAATACGATCTCCAATTCGAAGTGCTTCATCTAAATCATGAGTAATAAATATTATTGTTTTCTCCATTTTATCTTGTAGCTCTAACAATTCATCTTGCATTTCTTTTCGAATAAGCGGATCTAATGCACTAAATGATTCATCCATAAGTAAAACATCCGGATCATTCGTAAGCGCTCTCGCAATACCAACTCGCTGTTGCATCCCACCACTAAGTTGACTTGGATAATTGTCTTTATGATGATCGAGTCCCACTAACTTAAGTGACTCTAACGCTTTTTTCTCTCGTTCCTCTACTGGAACTCCTTGTATTTCTAATCCGTATGCAACATTTTGTAAAACAGTACGATGCGGAAATAGAGCAAACTTCTGAAACACCATACTCATTTTCGTTCTTCTTACTCTTCGTAATTCTTCTTTTCCCATCGTTGCGATGTCTTCACCATCTATGTATATATGCCCCGCTGTCGGTTTGATTAATTGATTTAGCATTCGAACTAGCGTTGATTTCCCGCTACCGGATAAACCCATAATAACGAAAATTTCTCCGGTGTATACTTCAAACGTTGCCTTTTTCACACCAACATTCATTCCGGTCTCTTTTAAAATTTCGGATTTGCTTTTTCCTTCTTTTAATAAAGAAAGGGCTCTTTGCGGGTGTTTCCCAAATACTTTTGTTACGTTTTCAACACGCACCTTTGTATTATCCATGTCACTACTCCTTTTCTACCCATCTATTTACATAGTGTTGCGATTTTACAAAGAAATATTACATAAAAATGACATTCATAAGATTTCTTTAAAATTCTCGTTTCCGTTCATAATAAGAATGCTTACTTATACATTTATTTAAAAAGGCAAACGTTTCTTAGGAGGTTTTCAATGAGAAAGAAAATATGGCTTATATGCCTTGCATTATTTATTACTATGATTTTCACCTCATGTAATGCAACAAATGCAAATTCGAAAGGGAAAATTAAACTTGGTGTAACAAGTTGGAAAGAAAATATTGCAACTGCAAACATGTGGAAAGTGTTATTAGAACAAAAAGGCTACAAAGTTGAACTCATGTATTTAGAAAAAGCGGCAATTTGGACTGGTGTCGCTCGTGGTGATGTTGATGCAAATTTAGAAGTATGGCTGCCTGTTACGGATAAACCATTAAATGATCGATATAAAAATGACATTGTCTTAAAATCAAAATGGTATGAAGGTACAGGGCTTGGCCTTGTCGTTCCTTCTTATTTGAAAAACATAAACAGTATCGAGGATTTAAATGCACATAAAGATGAACTAGATAACAAAATTGTCGGAATCGAACCTGGCAGCAGCCTAATGAATTTAACAAATAAGGCGATGAAGGAATATGATATTAAACTAAAACTTGTCCAATCTTCAGAAGCTGCGATGATGAGTGAATTAAAAAAGGCATATACGAAAAAGAAACCAATCGCTGTTACGCTTTGGAATCCTCATTGGGGTTTTTCAGAATTTGATTTAAAATATTTAAAAGACCCTAAGAAAGTATATGGTGAAAAAGATGACATTTATTACTCCGTTCGTAAAGGTTTCGAAAAAGATCATCCGGATATTGTGAAATACTTTGATAAATGGAAAATGAACGATGAGCAGCTTGGTACATTAATGGTCATGCTAAATAAAACGAAAGATCCAGAAGAAGCAGCACGAAAATGGATTGAAAAGAATCAATCGTTAGTTGATGAATGGATAAAAGATTAATAAAACAGGCTAGAGAATTCGCATATTCTCTAGCCTGTTTTATCTTATTTTTTCGTAACAACATCATCTACAATCCCATATTCCTTCGCTTCTTCTGCAGTCATAAAATAATCTCTTTCTGTATCATGTGCTACCCTTTCAATCGGTTGCCCTGTTTTTTCTGCAATCATTTTATTAATATCATGCTTTAGCTTTAAAATTCTTTTTGCTGTTATTTCGATTTCAGTTGCCTGCCCTTGCGCACCACCAAGCGGTTGATGAATCATAATTTCACTGTTAGGCAATGCAAATCGTTTTCCTTTTGCACCTGATAAGAGTAACAACGCACCAAATGATGCTGCAAATCCCATACAAAGTGTTTGCACGTCTGGTTTAATTAAGTTCATTGTATCTAATATTGCAAAACCTGCTGTCGTTGATCCGCCTGGGCTATTAATGTATAAATATATATCTTTCTCTGCATCTTCCGCTTCTAGAAATAATAATTGAGCTACAACACTACTCGCTACTTGATCGTTAATTTCTGAACCGATAATAATAATTCGGTCTTTTAATAACCTTGAATATATATCATAGGAACGTTCTCCTAATTTCGTTTGCTCTACTACATATGGAATTGCATTCATTTTAAATCCCTCCAATAATTGTTATGCCGCACAAAGCATACAACTGTAGGAAGAAGAGTTTTTCGCACTGAATAATAAGACAGGTTGTTTAGTTGGTAACTTCGTAAAATCTATTGTTGGAAGAAGCTTAGTTAACAATTCCGGCCTTTCTTCACGAATAGACGTTACAACAATATCAATATCTTCTGTGAATTCAACGATTTCAAGCCCTTCTTCACTTACAGTTTTCAGCCTATTTCTACTCCGAAATAAAGAAGCTTTCACTGCTCCTTCCGATACAGAACATACTTTAGCGATATCAGCGATACTATATTGAAAAACATCCTTTAATAATAAAATTGTGGATTGTTGTACATTTAATGAAGATAATACTTTCCCTACCATTTCATGCAAATCTGCAATTTTTTCATGTGGTTCTTCGAAAGTAACTTGTTCCCTTATTTTTTCATGAACTGATTTTGACTTTATCTGGTCTAACCAACGATTTCTAGCTATTTTATATACAAGTGTCATGCAAATATCTTTATTACTATATTTTTGAAGAACTTTACAAACTGTTTCTTGGGCGAGATCTTCCCCATCCCATCTGTTTTTCGTTAAAAACGTACAATACCTTTTTAACTCTGCATAATTTTCAATCAAAAAATTTATATTTGAATGATTCATATCGATATGTTTCTTAAACAATTGCGTTACTTTTGTGCACAAAATAACCACTCCTTTTCAGCGCTTACTTAATAAACGATTGATGAAACGAAAAAGTTACGGGACTTATAAAAAAATAATGTTTATGTTCAATAATTCGCGGTCATAAATATGTTATGTACAATTTTACGTGAGGAGGAACAAATTTGCCAAAATTAACAATTGAAGGTGCTGGCACTTTTGATGTGAAAGAAGGAACAAAGTTAGTATTAGCAATTGAAGATAACGGTGTAAACATTCTTCATCGTTGTGGTGGAAATGCACGTTGCACAACTTGTAGAGTAGAAATTATAGCGGGTGATTTCTGTGAAGCGAGTGCGAATGAAAAAAATGCGATGACAGAAAAAGGGATTGAAGATCATTTACGATTATCTTGTCAAATGCGTGTACATAAAGATATAGTCGTTCGTCCGGTACTTACAGTTGAAAATTCAGGATTAGCTGCCGGTCCACGCCCAGCGGAGTAAAATGATGAATTTAAAACAACTTGTTGGCGAATATGCTGCTAACTTTGTAAAAGATGGAATGAACATTGGACTAGGTACAGGATCTACCGTATATTGGACGATACAAAAATTAGGTCAACTTGTACAAGAAGGACTATACTTTCAAGCTGTTCCAACATCAAAGGAAACTGAAGCTTTAGCAAAGCAACTAAACATCCCCCTGATTTCTTTAAACGACGTACAAAGTCTTGATCTTACAATTGATGGAGCGGATGAAATTGATTCCGATTTACAGCTCATAAAAGGCGGCGGTGGCGCATTACTTCGTGAGAAAATTGTTGCCTCCTCCTCTAAAGAACTCATTATTATTGCTGATGAATCAAAACTTGTGGCTCGTTTAGGTAATTTCCCATTGCCTGTTGAAATTATCCCTTTTTCATGGAAACAAACCGAAAGTAAAGTTCAATCTTTAGGGTGTCAAACAACGTTACGTATAAAAAATAATGAAACCTTTATTACCGATAATAATAACATGATTATCGATTGTATATTTCCTAATCATATATCTAACCCTGCTAATTTACACGAACAATTAAAAATGATTACTGGTGTAGTTGATTCAGGATTGTTTATAAATATGACAAGGAAAGCGATTATCGGTACTAAAAACGGGATAAAGGAACTATAATGAAAGCTGACTTTTTAAAGTCGGCTTTTTATTATTTTCTTCTTCTCTTTATAGCTATTTATTATGATATACTATGAAAACAAAAACTGATTACACTAGAAAGGACTGAACAATTTGCAATCCAAACTCATAACAAAACTTACAGATTTAGAAACTGCCTTTCACATTCGAAAAGAAGTATTTGTAAAAGAACAAGGTGTTCCTCTTGAAGATGAATTCGATACATTTGATGAAATCGGTGAAGAATGTAAACATATTTTAGTTTATTATAATGAGCTTCCTGTAGGTACAGGTCGTATACGATTTGTTGATGGTGCCGGAAAATTAGAACGCATTTGTATTTTAAAAGATTATCGTACATACGGATTAGGTAAAGTAATTATTCAAACGTTAGAAGAAATTGCCCGTAGTAAAAAAGCTACAAAAGTGAAACTACACGGGCAAACACAAGCTGAAGGATTTTATAAAAAATTAGACTATCAAACTTCTTCCAATGTATTTATGGAAGATAGCATTCCACATATACTTATGACGAAAGTATTATCATAATAGAAAGGTTACTATATGAATTTACATGAAGTATTCTTATAGTAACCTTTTTTGTATCTTATTCGTTTTGAATTATTTTTGGTGGATATTCTAATATCATATCTATAAACTTTCAATTTGCTGGCAGTATAATGTTCCTACCGCTTTCGAGTTATTAAAAACAACGACCCGCAAGATGAAATTCTTGTACAAAAAATTTAATCCCCATGTATTGAGAGTCATACATTCATGTACCTAATAGTGACTTCTATATAAAATTTAAAATTGATACTATTACACCTACCCCTGTATTGCTAGCCAATTTCAACATTTTTCAAGAGGACTATTTATATAGATTTTATAATATATAACCTTTACAATTATTTAGATTGCATGATTTGGAATGCGGTATGCTATATTTTTTCTTTAATGGTATTTGAACCCTCTGAATAAAGATCTATATCCCGTCAATATTCTCCTGTTTTCTCTTTAAAAACCTACCAAGTAGTTTGCTAATTCGGCTAGCTGCTTTTTTCTATATAAAATTAAAAATTATCCGTAATAGTAACACTTCTGCACTTTGTACTATAAATTTTCATATATTGTATTATGCTTGTCCAAAACGTGAGATTATTACTTACGTTATCTAAATGAAAGAAAGGAGTGAAAATATGCTCTCATCTAGTCGTAAATTCACGCACTTTAATTGTGGTGCACAAGCCCCTAGTACACTACCTGCCCTTGGTTTTGCTTTCAATGCTACTTCACCTCAATTTGCAACATTATTCACCCCACTACTATTACCTAGTACAGGGCCAAATCCTAATATTACCGTTCCCGTAATAAATGATACAATTAGTATTGGAACTGGTATTAGAATTCAAATAGCTGGTATATATCAAATTAGTTATACACTAACAATTAGCCTTGATAATGTTCCCGTAGCACCGGAAGCAGCACGATTTTTCTTGACACTAAACTCATCAACTAATATTATTGCAGGATCTGGAACCGCAGTCCGTTCTAATATTTTTGGCACTGGTGAAGTTGATGTATCCAGTGGTGTCATTCTCATTAACTTAAACCCTGGTGATTTAATTCAAATTGTACCCGTTGAAGTAATTGGTACTGTAGACATTCGTTCGGCAGCGTTAACGGTTGCACAAATTCGGTAATAAAAACGCAATGTGAGCCGAAATATATTATTATAGATTCGACACACATTTATATTAAATAAGCATATTTTATTGTATGGTGACTATTTAGTCATACAAATTTAAAGCTTTCATAGGAGCACACTTTAATGTGTGCTTTATTTTTACTTAAAAACTAAAACATTCTCAAATTATATACATATCAAATAGCGTTTTCAATTATTTACGATAGCGGATGTTAACCTTTTGTACAAGCACTTTTTCCTTTTGTTTAATAATATATATTGATATCTCAAAGAAAGGAGAGTAACATAAGTATGGCAAATTATTTTTATAAAGATGGTAAAAAATATTATAAAAAACAATCACATTCGGACGATCAAAAAAATAACTGTTTTATTGAAACCCATACAATTGCTGGTTCTGCAGAAAATGCAAATGGAAATATACCTGTATCTGTTTTCCTTGAAACCACTGCTCCACAAACTGTATTCGAGGATTTTACAAACAATCATAATAAAACATTAATTCAGTTATTCGTCGTCGGCATGAGTGCACCCGTTCAAGTAACTATTCTCACAAGAAAATCTAGCCGCCCAATTACTACAACATTACAACCTGTTCAAACAAAAATATTTCAAGTTGAAGATTTTCAAAGTCTTACTCTTACAAAACAGGAAGGTTCTACTAGTATAGTTAGTTTATTTGTCAAAAAAACATTTTGTATTTGCTGTAACGAGAATAACGATTCATGTGATGAATATTATCAAGATTGCAATTAATAGATTCACTCACCAGAAGAACCCCTTTTATAAAGGGTTCTTTTTTTCACTCACCACATTTTTAAAAACATTTTAGAATCATACTCAACGATTTTTCTATACATTTCTCATTTCTCCTTTTTTATTATATTAACGCTTTTGTTTAATTACGGGACTTATCATCATTTAATGGAGGAAAGTAAAATTTATAAAAAAGACGACGCTGAATACGTCGTCTTTTTTATAAGCAGAAAAGTGAATTCTCAAGCTTCCTTTTTTTGCATCAAAGCCCATTATCTTTTATTTCATTTTGAGGTAAAACTTACACTGCTCTCCATAAGGATAAAGCATAAATCCAGTTTGGATCCCCATTTCCTTGATGATTTTGTACGGCTTCATACACTTTTCCTTCGTATAGGACTCTATCACCCTTTTTATACGCTTTCTTTGCATCCCACTCTCCATATGAAACGCTTTCAGTTTTTGTAGTAATTGTGAATATATCACTTTGTACGGATTCATTTCCAGCTACATCAACAGCTTTCACTACATATTTATAAGTCTTATTAGCGAGTAAATTATTATCCATATAAGAAGTCGTATTAGATGTTGCGATTTTTTTCATTGTTCCTTCTATTTCTCTATAAATATCGTAGTGGTCTACACCAACATTATCGTCAGATGGACTCCACATTAGGTCCACACTTGACGCTGTCGTTCCCATACTATGTAATCCTTTTGGTTGTGTTGGTGCTTCTGTATCAGGAGCCTCAACTGTTGTTTTTGCTGTAAGCGCTGTACTTTCTTTCGATACATTGCCAGCTGCGTCAATTGCTTTTACAGTATAAGAGTATTCTGTACTTGGTTGTAATTTCTTATCAATAAAATGAGTGCCTGGTACGGTGTCAATCATCTCTCCGTTACGGAAGATTTGATACCCTTTTACTCCTACATTATCCGTAGAAGTGTTCCATGTTAGTTCTATACTATTCGCTGTTACTTTTTGTGTCTGAATTCCATTTGGAATACTTGGCGCTTCTGTGTCTGGTTTCACATTATTGATGAGATTTACATCAATTACATTATAGAACGCATTTGCTGTATCAGCTACATCCCATACAGCTAAAATCACATGGTAGCCACTACGATCCGTAGGTACATTGATTTTGTGTGCTACATTATTTGAAGCTGCGGAACCATCATGTTGTACAGTTCCAATTGGCTCAAAGTCTGCTCTTGTTAGTGCTTTATTTGGATTCCAGCCTATTTTAGTAATGTAGTAGTGCCATTTGCTTGTTAAATGTGGCGCTGTAAACTTCCAAGTAAACGTATTTTCTCCGCCAGTGATTGTATTTTTAAACCAACGATCCGCTGTTTGTTGATCCAAAATACCACCAAATTTTCCGCCTGCAGAAGCGATTTGTCCATCAACTGGACCAGCTTGCGGGAATCCTTTTGGTGCTTCTAAGCTTTGTGGTTCATACATAACACTTCCGCAGTTTACATTTAGTGCACCATAAGTTGGACTACATAAAGCGGAACGGCTGCCAGGCTTTTCAACAAAACCATGCGCGTAAGCATTTTGAGGAATAAGTGTCGTGCCGATAATTCCCGCTGTTAATGCAACAGCTCCTAGACTTTTTTTGTTCATTTTCATGTTCTGTAGATGTTTTAAAATTCGATTATTCATGTTCATGTCCCCTTCTTGTTATACTTCGTAGTGTAATGTGGGCTTTGATGTAAAAGAATAACACGAGACAATATTGTAGTGATGTATGCATAAGTTATGCATACACCGTAGTAAAGAAATATTTCATTCCATGTGATATATTTCACTTACTGAATATATCATGACATAGAAATTACCTAAACACGTGCAGAAGTTGTGCAGAAACAGTGAAATTATTACTAACACATAAAACTACATCTTAAAATTATAAAGTAAAAGTTCGCAATAGCAATTATAAATCTTGTAAAAAAAGGCCATATAAAAGCATTTTGTATAAGCGGATGGATTGCACCAAGTCTTCTCGAAATATTTCTTAATCAACTTGATATGCATAGTAATGTGAGATTAAATTTTTTGAAACACCCTTCCATTTCCATATTCAATATATATATCTATTGGGTACGTGAAATTACTTATGTATTGCGAATAATCCTTAATGTTTCAAAATAGTCTCATAAAACTTGTCATACTCTTCATAGTATTGGATTTTTAATTTTTCTATTAAACTTGTATCTGGTGAAATAATGTCAATTACGTCTGTACTTATATACAGCAAATAAGTATCGTTATAAAAAGAAATATACGCTTGCTGACCACCACTAACGACATACTTGCAATATTTATATACTTCATCTTCATTGACACCTTTAATCGTAGTAAATATGATTGTACTTTCAAGATCATCAACGTCTACTTGCGTTTCGGTCCAATTTTTAATCTTCATGAACCTTCCAATTTTTGTTTTCTCATTTACTCTCTTACTTTTACCATATGTTATATAACCGGAAGTAAATGAAACGTCAATTGTATCGGGGCTTTTAAAAAGTTCAGTCAGTAGTCCTCTTAATTTTCTCAAATTCCCCTCAAATAATTCTATATCGAATCTAATTCTATTTTTTGCCTCCACTTGAAAAAATGGTGTAGCTGTCATATCTTCAAAATTCACATTTAATACTTTCATTCTTTCCATATAATTAATTCCTCGCTTCATATAACATAAAAGTGTCTACATCATTTAATATAGACACCCTTTCACATATATAGTTTTAATACCGGCCAGTAAATTTAAAAACTTCATCAACTGCTTGCGTATACCCACCTGATTTTCGGAGAGACTCCTTCAAATTCAAAGCAGCTTCTTTATATGATGGATTACTTAATACTATTTCTACACTTTTACTAAGTTTATCCGCAGTTAATCCTTGCATTTGCAATTTAACTCCTGCTCCGAGACTCTCTACTCGCTTTGCGATTACTGGCTGATCTGCATTTTGCGGAATTACAACGAGTGGAACTCCGTTATATAGTCCTTCATGCGTACTGTTCATCCCGCCATGTGTAATAAATAATTTTGTATATGTAAGTAGTTCAGTTTGCGGTACATAGTTTTTCACAATGAAGTTTTTAGGAATATCACCTAAATCACTTATTTTCGTTTTACTACCAATAGACATAACAATTGTATGTTTACTATTTTCGAATGCCTTCATACAAAGTTTATAAAAATTAATTGCTTCATTAAAAACAGTACCTAGTGAAATGTAAATCAGGCTTTGTTCTTCAATTGAAGTATAATCAAAATCTTCATTTTCCCCTTGTGCAGAAATAGATGGACCTACAAATTTAAATGTTTCATTAAACGTATTACCAAAAGGTTGGAACTCCTTAATCGTATACACAATAGTAAGCGGTGCTGGATTACAGAAAACTTCATACGGTGAATTTATTTCAACACCATATTTCCCTGCAATTTCTCTAGTTAAGTTTTGAAAATCATTATATATTCTATTCTGCACTTCCACTGGGATATTTTTAGAAAGATGGTCTAACATTTGTTTAAATGATTTTTCATCCTGCGCAAAAGATGTACAGGAATTTATGGCCGGAAGATTAAGAATTTGGGCAATTAAATGACCACAGCCAAACATAGAATCGTGGATCATGTAATCAAAATATTCTCCTTCAATTTGCTCTAAAACACTAGGTATTACAATATCTGCTGTATGTAGAAGGCCGTTTATTCTTTCCTGTAAATAATTTCGACCACCGGAAAGAAATGCTTGTATAAATTTTTGATCATCTATTGTTCGTACAGTAGCACCTGTCTTCTCAATACGCTCCCTGAAAGCCTCTATTGAAAAATAAACGACCTCTTCACCGCGAGAAATCAGTTCTTCTACAACTTGTAATGTTGGATTTATATGTCCTTCTGATCCAGCGTTAATGAATAAAATACGTGCCATTCAAAATACTCCTTACATTTTAAAATTTCTATGTTGTAAAGAGTATGGATATTTTCCATACTCTTCACGGTATTTTATGTATCATTTTCCTGCTCAATTGACCTAGCAAGCCTAAAACCGAGATCGTCTATATGAAATGTAGGATGGCTACGACGGCGACAAGTCGCACCGCAACCTCTAGCTGCTTCAGCCCAACTACCACCACGAAAAATTCGGTACGATCCGTACACTTTTTCATCATACAAATCATAGCACCATTCCCAAACGTTTCCTAACATATCATAAAGTCCCCATGCATTCGGCTCTTTTTTACCGACGTCATGAATTTGTCCAATTGAATTTTCATTATACCACGCTATTTTCTGAAGTTCCCCATATGTATATCCCGTCGTACCTGCTTTACATGCGTATTGCCACTCTGCCTCATATGGCAATCGGTAGCCGTCAGATTCTATATTACAACTAACCTTTTTTCCATCATCACTAATAGAATAATACGCTGTTAATCCCGCTTGTTTAGAAAGTAAATTACAAAAAGCAATTGTATCATTCCATGAAATATTTACAATTGGTTTATTACTATCTTTATCATTATTTAATGTAGGATTTGTAATGGCATTATATATTTCCATTGTTACAGCATACTTTGCAAGAAGGAATGGTTTTATTTGAACTTGCCATTCTTTTTTTATTCGATCATCTCTTAATACTACCTCTCCTGCTGGAATTTCCATCATATTAGAATCAATCGAGCGAATGAATGTATTCAATAGTATCCCCCCATATTACTTCTTTTTAAAATCTAACTACTTATCGTACTTCTTCAAAAACCGTTTCACTTCATTTGGAGATTTTAAAATAATCACTTCTTTTCCTTTACTTAATTGATCTAGTTTTTTTAAAATGGCAGGTTTTTTCTTATTCGGATACTCCCATATCCATTTAAAGAATTGTAAATCTAGTCTTTCTTCACATCCGGCACCCATATCCGGTCTTGTTTTATTTCGATATTGTACAATTCTTTTAAAAGCACGATAAACACAAATCGTTCTATGAATATCAAGAAAGATAATTGTATCCGCTGCATTCAGTCTTAAATCCATCGTCCCGCCATAATTCCCATCAATAATCCACTCTTCTTCTTTAATTAAGTTTTTTTGAACTTTTCTTTGTTCTTCTCGAGGAACACCTTCCCAGTTCGCTTTCCAAAACAATGCATCAAGATGATGCACCTTAATATTTAGTTTATTTCCTAACTGCTTTGCTAATGTAGATTTTCCTGAACCACCAGAACCAATTAATATGATTTTTTTCATATTCATACGGTCCTTACTATAGATTCTTCAATATCTTCCTTATTTGCAAAAATCCAGAAGAACATCTCTTCATTCAACTTTAATAAATTTGGTAACTGAACAAAATAAGTAATAAAGATAACTTGAATAGAAAGCATGACATACCAAATAGATTGTAGTTCTTCTCTCGTTAAAATGCTTTGTTTATAATATCCTTCAAAGATTTTGCTGACAATATGTAACCATTTCCCTCTTCCTGTTTCATCACTAAATAGCTCACTTAATATACTTGTACAGCAGTAGCATAAATCGAATACTCTTACATTGCTTTCTAAAAGTTCAAAATCTATAAATCCTTGAAATTCATTGTCATGAAAAATCACATTCGATAAGTGCATATCACGATGAATAATTTGTTTTGGTAGTGGGTGAACCGTTTCCTTCAAAACTGTACGTATTTGATCCATTTTTCGAACGACATTCCGATGGACAGATGCATTCTTTTCTAAAATTGGTAAGGCCCATTTGTATACCACTTTATACAATTCTCTTTTTATTAACTCGTTAGCACTATTCATTGAATATAGTGCTTGATGTAAATTAGCTATCTTCTCTCCAATTGTACTTCCTAGCTCTTTTAGCTTTTCTGTATCTTTTATTTCTAGTACACTTCCACCAATATATTCGTACAAACAATAATACTTCTCTTTATAAAATACGTACCTTTCATCATTTCTCATTTTTACTAGTTTTTGTACTTTAACTCCTTTTTCATCAAGCTGTTCTAATACATTTAGTTCAACTAGAAAATGTTTTATCGATCCCTTTTCCTTTAAAATATACGCTTTATTATTACAGTAAATCTTCGTTACGTTTGGTTGAACTTCAATAGTTGTGATATCTTCATCTTCAAACCAAAACTTTGCAATTTCTAATATATCCTCCATATACAAATACCCCTTTTAAAATTCACTTATTTCTTCCGTAACATAAATTCACAAAGCATTCCTATCCCAACACCAATTGTATAAGCAACTACATCACTCCACAAAAATCCGTAACCTAAAACGAGTCCCCCTATAGTCGTTGCACGAATATTATCAATCCAAGGTGCATGGTACAATTGGCTAATTTCAATCCCGTAGCAAAATATTAAACTCATAAAAGCTAATTTCTTCGTTTCTATTTTAGGAAACAAAAATCCGAATCCAACGAAAATCATTAATGCCCATAAAGCATCACCTAAGTAATCATTTAATAAATGAGGTAACGCAAAAGCAAATTTTCTAGAACTAAGACCTAACATAATAACGACTATAGTAAACATTACATATAGTAATTGATTTCGTTTTATATTCATTTCAAAAGCTCCTAATTCATCATGTAAAACTGCAAATAGCTAGTAAAATACAATCATTTTACTAGCTATTTATTACTTGCTTTCATAATAAGAAAATGTGGATTTGTACTTAAATAATGATATGATTTTCTGTCTACTTCTCTCATCTTTTCAATCGGCTTCGGTTCCACTATTTTTTCTAATACAAAATAGTTTGTTGTTTCATTGATTATGTCTTGGAGCGACCTCCTAAAAAAACTAACTTCTATTGTAATATTTGGTTTAACCCAAGTATCTACTAATAATTGTTTTTCAAAATAATCTTCACATGTAAACTTTGTGAAATCCATAAAAGGATGATGAACGGAATATATAAGTTCTCCACCCGGCTTCAATACGCGCTGAAACTCTTGAAATACTTGCGTCCAATTTTCTAAGTAATGAAGAGTTAACGAACTTACAATGATATCATACGTATTATTTTCAAATGGCAATGTTTCTTGCAAATCGTGACAAAGGAACGTTGCTTTTTCTCCCATACTTTCTTTTACGGCTTTTACCATTTCAGGACTTATGTCAATTGCTGTAACGTTAGCCCCTCTTCCTACGAATTGAGAAGTATACCATCCAGCGGCACATCCAGCATCTAGTATTCTCTTCCCTTCTAGTTCCCTTGGAATAATCTCCATCATCGCAGGTCTTTCATAATAACTATTATATGGATTTGCCAAATCTATATTTTCTTTATATGTACTCGCTAATTTATCATACGTATCTTTGACTGCGTCTTTCATTATATCCACCCCTAATACATATTAATCCATTAACTCTTGCTGCTTTTTCTTTGAAAATGATTGTAGTACTAACTCATACGACCAATCGATCATTTTATTAATTTGCTCCTGTTCTACTCCCTTATGTATATACACTGTATTCCAATGTTTCTTATTCATATGATACCCTGGAATTATTGTGTCTGGATAATCTTCTCTTATTCGTAAAGCGAACTCAGGATCACATTTTAATGTAATCGCAGCTTTTTCACCTTCTTCATGGTTCACTATCGCAAATATTTTATTATTGAGTCTCATACATGTTGCACTCCAGCCATTTGGAGAATCCTCTGTCGCTTTTCTTTTTGATAGACAATATGCTCTCGTTGCATTCATTTTAAATGGCACCTCTTATTCTTTCACTATTTGATTACGATGCATCACAATTTGCTTCGTCGCTTTAAATTGCTGTTCCCCATAAAACTTTATGAGTTTCTCTCCGCAAAATAGACTAACAATATCAATATGAGATATCTCTTCCAGTAACATTGTAAGCATATTCTCTCCAATGCCTTTATTTCTTACACTTGCATGTACGACAACATCTTCTATGTACGCTCGAAAAACACCATCTGAAACGACTCTAGCAAACCCAATTAACTCATTTTCTTTCCATACCCCAATTGCTATGCTATTCTTTAACATTTTTTCAATATCGATTTCTTTTCTTTCTGGCCACCAACCGACAGAGTCGTAAGCTTCTTTATTTTCTCTGCACAAATTGGTCGTTCATGTTGTAATTTATACGTGTACATATTCTTTCTCCCATCAACTAGTATACATAATATTATTATAATCTCTTTTCTAAAAAGTGTTGACTATACCCTTTCGGATGATCTTCAACGACACCATATTCTCGGTAGCCGTGCTTTTTATAAAATTCCGGTGCTTGGAAACTAAATGAATCTAGTAATATGAGTCTACATCCTTTTTCCTTCGCAATGTCTTCGATTTTATGTATCAGTTGACTTCCATAACCATCATGACGAACGGATTCATCAACCCATAAAAAATCGATATGAAGATGATAAAAATACATCGTTCCTGTTACGCCGCCAAAGATTTTTCCTTCCTCATCTTTCACTACAAGGCTTACTTGTTCCATCGGCTGCTTTACTTCATCTGTTAAGATGGACATATTATATTGAATGACTTTATTTCTAATGTATTCTCCTTCATTACGAGTACCATTCTCTATGTGTTTCATATATATTTCTTCCTTTCAACTTAGTAAATTACATCTAATTTTTATTTCGCCTTTTTAAAATACTAATGAATACAAATCCACCATATGTAACAAAACACGAAAAACCAATTATCCCAGGTACAGAGACATAGCCTGTTCGTACATAACTTATAACTGCAAAACTAATAATTAACATTATTATAGATGGCCAAAATATTAGAGCCGTTTTTCTTCGTCTCTGTTTCGATGTACGTTCTTTCTCTTCAGAAACACGTGTACCAAAAAGCAATACAATACAAATAAGAATCGCTGCAAAGTAAATGGTATCTAATGACAAATTGTGATCATATAGTGCGATTCCAACTTCAAGAGCAATAATCGTTACAATTAAAATAATAATTGTTGAAGTCTTTAAGTTTCGTTTCAATCGCTCACTCCTAGCATGCTTTCACTATATGCTTTGTAAATGTATTTCAAAGCTGTTGCAATAGTTTCATCAACCTCTATATTATAAACTCGCTCGGGTAAATCTTTTCCCCCAATTACATAAAGAAACGGGAATTCGTTAAACATTCCCATTATACCAATATTTATTGTAGCTGTGGGCAATCCACCTGTCATATGAGCTAAATGAAAATACGGTATACTTTCATAATCCCCTTGTTGTCTTACCATTCCATTGATAATTGGTTCCCATACTGCTGGTTCTACTTTATAGCCTTGAAAAATATGTACTAAAAGCGAAAGAACTTGATTTAATTCTCCAACATTTTTCTCATCTCTAGCATTCTCTTGTATATAAATTTTTGAAAAATACGTTTGAGCATTTATTTTCACAGCATCCCATCCACCGCAGTGCTTTACAACCGAGTGAGCAATATAACTGTCGTGACAAGCTATCATCACTTCTACTGCTTTACTAAGTGTTAAAGTACTTCTTCCTTGTAGATGCGGATATAACTGTGCACTATCTTCATGTGGATGAAATTTAATGTGATGAAGTATATCATTCCAATTACGTTTATTTTCCTTCACCATTTGTGCTGCTACAAATCCAATTACTACTTTTGCTGCCGATGCTAATGGAATATATAATTCACTATTATATGAAATAATTATACATTCGTTTTTTGTAGAATAAATAGCTACTCCTACATGACCAACTTGTATCTCTTTCATTTTTTGAATGACAGTTTCCATTTCCATTCCTCTTTTCACATCGTTATATCACCTTCTAATAATTCAATATGGAATATAAAAAACCTTTTTTGACAGGTTATATTTGTAATGACAATTAGAAAAAGGTAGCATGAATTACTCCTTGCTACCTAAAACATTCATTTTCACGAAAAACTTCTAATCTTCTATAGGATTTTCAGGCCCGTTAAGCTCCAATTGATAAAAGGCTAAATCTAGCCATCTATTAAACTTATAACCAGCTTTTTGTATTGTTCCGGCATGAACAAATCCATAATTTTGATGCAAGGCTATACTTTTCTCGTTTTCCGCATCGATTCCAGCAATTAAGGTCATATATTCTCTTTCTTTTGCGGTTGCGATTAATTTTTCCATCAAAGAGGAGCCAATTCCATTTTTTCTATATTCCTTATCAACATACACAGAATGTTCAATTGAATATTTGTAAGCAGGCCACGCTCTAAATGAGCCGAATGTCGCAAATCCTACTACTTTATTATCTAGTTCGTATACGAAAATTGGATAGCCATCAGCCTTTTTTTGTTCATACCAATCTATTCTATTTTCAAGGGTTACAGGTTTATATGCATATACAGCTGTTGTATAAAGTATCGCATCGTTATAAATGTCTAAAATATATGCTACATCTCTTTTCGTTGCTTCCCTGATCATCGTTTTCTTCCTTTCCTAATGTTAATCTTCTTTCGCTATCTTTTTAATAATTTTATTTTACCGAAATTTCTGTTTTATTTCCACATACGAATACTTGCTTTTCGGAAACCATCAAATATATTAATCGCAGCGGACAACGTATAAATGATAATTCCACCGCCAACTAACCACGTTTTAAATCCTTCTGGGGAAATAGTAAACACATTTGCCAAATACGTAATAAATCCTTCGTTAAATATATGTGGATTTACTACAATTACAATGAATACTATCGTTCCGACTACTTGAAGAATACCATTTCCGATTGCCAATCTTTTCGTCCATTGTCCTTGTACTAACTTATAAAGAGATATAGCTACTTCAAAAACGATCATAACCAAAATAATTGGCCAATATTGAAGTAAAACATCTTGATTAAACGTTGGCGCGATAAACTTCAGTCCGTTTTCCGTACCATTATATACGCCTACAAGATGGTTCGCATAAAAGTAAAGGGTAGCCCATATTGCTGTCCACATTAAACCTCCAAAAACTTCAAACTTTGAGATTGCCTTTTTCTTCGGGATATACGAGATATTTTTCAAATCATCTGGCGTCCATTTTTTTAAACTTGTTGTTAATGGGTGTGGATCCTTTTCTTTATCAGTTCTTTCTAAAACAGCAAATACAAGTGTCAACCAGAAAAACACATGGAGGCCTACTTCAACAATTTCCCCAATGCCTTTACCTATCAATTTTAAAATAACATCTAATACTACTTGATTACCAGTATAGCCTATAAAACTTTCTGCAACCATTGCAATGAGTGCGATAACAGCTGCAATTGGTATAATCATTTTTAATAACGTCGTATATACATCAAAATAACGTGGTCCAATTAAATGCATCGGTCTATCCAAATACCCATTAGCCAATGAAACCGGACTTCCCAATTTTTCGAGAACGCTCTTCACATCATCTTCATTATAATCGTCTGGTAACATATCCTCTATTGTCGACCGTAGCTCAAGCGTAATATCTTCACGATTTTTTTCAGGTAATCTCTTCGCCACTTCTTGGACGTACATATCAATCAAACTCATTCTCGTCCTCCTCCTTTAATAGGTTATAAAGTTCTTTCGAATCCTTTATCCACTCCTTTTTCAATTGTAAAAATATCTCTAGTCCATATTCACTTAAAACATAATACTTACGAGGTCTACTCTCCGTTTTATCCCAACTACTCGTAACTAGTTTCTGCTTTTCTAATCGACGAAGTAGTGGATATAAAGTACTTTGATCAATTGTAATCCCTGATTGCTCCAATAATTGGACAAGTGAATATCCATACTGCGGCGTTCTTAATTGACTTAAAACCGCTAATGTCAATGTCCCTCTTCTTAACTCAGTAATTAATGAATTTAATAAAGTATCCATTCACCCACCTCATTTTTATTACTATATGTCATACAGTATGTGTTTTATACTATGTATCGTACAGTATTCGTGTGACAAAAACAATTATCATTTACCAAAAAACGGATAAAAAAAGCACAAACTATACGATTTGTGCTTTTCTAGCTAACTTATATATTTATAACACGCTTAACTTTGTACCTCTGGTAATATAAACTCTCCTTTTTCTTTAGGAAATGGGATAACCCCTACAATCGACTCAACATTGATTACTCCATATACATGCGGGTATTCTTGACCATTTGAAGCAAGTTCATATTTTATTTCTGCTTTTACCAAGGATGGATTTATTGTAAGTAATAAAACCTCTTCTTCATGAAAGAAATGTTTTTCTGCAACCTTTAAAGCTTGTTCAAATAATGAACAATGAATAAACCCCTCTTTTATAAGTGACTCTTCATGAATTTCTCCAGTTGTTTTTGCGATTTCCCATTTTCTTTTTGTTATTACTTTTGTAATCATAGCTTTTCCCCTTTTTTAATATATGTAATGATATAATAACACTAAAATTTCCAACAAATGATTAGTTGATTGAAGAATCTTAATGGATAAAAAATTAGAAGAGATCATTGTAAAATCATTTTTTACTAAGCGCCTTCAAAATAGAGTACTATTTGAGCTTTCTTCTTCAAAAAAACGTAAAGATGCGATCGGTCGACTTTGCCATAATTACAGAACTACGTTACGTGAAGAATATATGATTGAAATTCCTAAGCCTAATTATTGTCCAATTGATATAGGAGATCTGTTAAAAAAACATGGGGCTGTTGATTCTTGTTACGCCATATCATGGGACACAAAAATCGATGGAAAAACACTCCCTTTGCTGGACGCATTAGAGGCTGCTGTTGGAATGGGAATGCCTTCTATTCTATACTCAATTACAAATCAAGTTGCGTATTTTGAAGCAGAACAAGAAATACTTCCACCACCAAGATTTATACTTAAACGCACATATTAATGCATATAACTCCATTGCACTTTTTTTACTTTATTATATTATTTAAATAACCGCTCAGGTCGTTAATTCATCTAGCTTTTAAATATAAAAAAGAGGATTTTCATACCCTACTAGAAAATCCTCTTTTTACATTTATTTTAATCCTTTAATTAAAGGCGACGCTTCACCGCTATGGAAAATCCATAAATCATGCAGTGATCTCGTACATGCGACATACAGTAATTTCGCATCATGCTTTGTATTTTTATAATGGTCTTCATCAACATCCATTAGAATTACAGCGTCAAATTCTAAACCTTTCGCTAAATATACAGGTACTACTGAAATACCACCTTCATATTTACTTTGATTTGCTTCAATGACATTTACCGTCAATCCTGCATTCGTTAATTTCTCATACATATCGTGGCATTCATCATCTGTTCTACCTATTACTGCAATTGTTTTTACATCTTCATTTTGCAAATGCTTTATTGTCTTCAAAACTTCAGTGAATTGATCTTCTGCATGGATTACTTTTACGTCTTCACCGCTACGGAAAACTGGTGTTGCGAGCCCCACTGGTATTTCTGCATTTTTAATTATTTCATTTGCGAATTCAATAATTTCTTTTGTAGAACGATAACTTCTAGTCAATTCAAAATAACCTGTTTCTTGGAATACTTCCTTAAATGCGTTCCAATCTTCAATTCCTTGGTAATCATAAATCGCTTGCGATAAATCACCTAATATAGTGAAAGAATTACCTAGTGTAATTTCTTTTAATACATACACTTGAAATGGCGAAAAATCTTGCGCTTCATCAATAACGACATGATGAAACTTCTGACCGATTTCAATACCTGTTATGCGATGATGGATGTAAATTAAGGCAGGTAAATCTTCTACATACACTTCTTTTTTACGACAACTCTTTTCTGTTTCTTTAACAAGTTCTTCAGGTAAAACTTCGAGTATTTCTTTACTTTTCAATATTGAACTATACAGTGAAAGAGCACTCATTTTTGGCCAAAACTTCATATATGTGTTCAATCTCTTAGTCGCTTCTTTTTTGAGCAATTTTTTCTCGTTCGTTTCCCCAAACTTTTTAAGTTCAATTTCAATCCAGCGCTTCATGCGGCCTACTAAACGTTCTCTTCTTTTCTTTAGTGGATAATGTTTATATTCAACTTGCATCCATTTTTTAATGTCTTCTACTGGAATAATCGCTTTATCCCACGCCTCAAAATCCTTTGTCGGAACTAAGTCATTTTCAAATTGAATCATTCTCTCTTCAATAAACGCCTTAAATTCCAGTGTACCCTTTAATTTACCGAGCATTACCTTACTTTCATCACGATTAATTGAAAATGCTTCTTTCAATTTCTCTTCTGTTTGCTTTAGTTTCACTGAATCATCTAACGTACGCAATGCCCAATCTGGAAACGTTGTTTGACTAATATTCCCTACCCCTAATTCAGGCAGTACACTCGAAATATAATCTAAAAACAAGCTGTTCGGAGCAAATACAATCATTCTTTCTGCCTCTAACTGTTCACGGTATTCATAAATTAAAAAAGCAAGGCGATGTAAAGCGATTGTTGTCTTTCCGCTCCCTGCAACCCCTTGAATAAGTAATGGTAAATTTCTTTCCGCTCGAATAATATCATTTTGTTCCGATTGAATCGTTGAAACAATATCCTTTAGTTTATTATCTTTATTCTCACCTAATCGATATAGAAGAAAATCATCGGCATGCGATACATCTTCATTTCCTTTCACATATGTATCAACAACACGTTCAAGTTCTCTTTTACGAATGGAAATGTTTCGTTTTAAATACACATCACCTTCAACTAACCCATCTGGTGATTGATAAAACGCTAGTTCTTCTCCACCGGTAAATGAATAAAACATACTTGCGACAGGCGCTCGCCAATCGATAACAATTGGTTTCATCGTGTCCTTATCTGAAACACCTACTTTACCGATATAAATCGGCATAACTTGTTCTTTTCCATCCTCTTGAAAGTCTAGTCTTCCAAAATACGGCTCTTCCACACCGATACGTAAGTTCTGTCTATTTGACTCCCTCATGCTTTCAAGAATTTGCTCTTTAAAATCTTCTCCATAATAAACCGGGATTTTTTCAAGCTGTTCTAATTGATCATCCATCGTATGTAAAGTATCCCTCATTTTTTGTAACTCATCTTCAAATATGTTGCTCATTTCGACGATTCCCTCCTGTCCGTTCTAATTTTTCAGTCGAAATACAATTGTATTAAAAATCCATTCGCAAAGTCAATAGTTCTAGTGAGAATTTTCTAAAATATAAAAGAGTAACCATTAATCCCTACTCTGCTTTGCTTTAATTCGATATAACATATTTAAAACATTCTTTATTAATTTGAGAAGTTCAATTAAAAGAAACAATAAAAAGCAGATAATGAAATATTTCATTATCTGCTTTCCAATTTTATATAGTTACTTATATTATACTTTTTGATATAAAAGCCAATCCCCAGAATCAATCACTTTCTTTAACATCTTTTTATCCTGAGCAATATACACATACGCATGTATTTCCGTATCAGCAACATACACTGTTTGCGTTATTCGGTCATATAAATCAGTCTCTGCATTACCTGTATATTCTTCTAGTTCATCTAACTTATGCAAAACATCATCATTTACTTCATAAACTTCCCCATATACCTTTACTTCATTAGAACAAATCATGGCCGGATATCCTTCGTTTGTATCAAATAATTCCCCATACGTCCATGCTCCGTCTGCGATGCATGTTGCACCTTGCATATAATGAGCATTCGTTTGCCCTCTTCTTAACGTGCCATAAACGAAAACATGATACATAAATCCCTATCCCCTTTATATGTCTCTACTTTCTTATTTGTAAATAAGCACGGATCATAAAGTAACTCACTTCATTTGGAAGCTGTTCTTTAATAGATTTCAAACCACCTTCTGCATTTTGTACAGCAGTTTCTATAAGAGATTCATACTCTTTTGGTACAAAACTTTGCCAATCTACTTCCATCCCATCCTCAAAAGAGCGAATTAAATGGTTTTCAATTGTTTGTCTTGATAGATCACGTTCTTTTGCAATCTCATTTAGGTCAATTCCTTGTTTATACATTTCATACGTTTCCAAATGAGAATTCGCTGAAGCTTTTCCTGATTTTTTACGCTCAGAAACAACTTCTGTCTTAATTGTTTCTACATAGTTTGGATTTTCATCAATAAAATGCTGAACTGCTTGTAAGAAGTGCGAGCCATACTTCACAAGTTTGTGTTCTCCAATACCTTTTACTGTTAACAGTTCGGAATCATTTCGCGGCATTTTGGCACACATATCTTTTAATGTTTGGTCAGAGAAAATAACGAACGGAGGTACACCTTCTCCTTGTGCGATTTCTTTACGTACTTCACGCAACACTTCAAATAAAGGATGATCTTGGACGATTTGTCTCGTCTCTACTCGTTCTTTTCGTAGAACATTCTCATTACCAAGTAATACTTCTTTCCCTTTTCCCGTTACTTTTAATGTCGGATACGTACCATGTTCAACTGCAATTAACTCATCTGAAATTAAAAACTCTATAAAGTCACTCACTTCTTTTACACTACGGTTTGATAAAAGGCCATACGTTGGTAAAGTATGAAAATTAAATTCAATAACTTTCTTATTTTTCGATCCAGTTAATACTTGTGCAATCATTTGTTTTCCAAATCGTTGGTTCGTTCTAATCATACAGGATAAAACCATTTGTGATTCTCTCGTCACATCGATGCTCTCACGGTCATCCGTACAATTACCGCAGCGTCCACAATCTTCTTTCGGTTCTTCTCCAAAGTATTGCAAAATGAATGATTGTAAACATTGTTCTGTATGACAGTAATCAGTCATATTTTGCAATTTTTCAAGTTCATTCGAAAAACGTGATTCTCCTGTTGATTGATCAATTAAAAAGCGTTGTACTTGCACATCTTGAGAAGAATATAACAAAATACATTCACTATCTAATCCGTCACGACCAGCACGTCCTGCTTCTTGATAGTAACTTTCCATATTTTTTGGCAGCTGATAATGAATAACGTAACGAATATTCGATTTATCAATACCCATTCCGAATGCAGATGTCGCTATCATTACACTTACTTCATCTCGTAAAAAGAGTTCTTGTTGCTCATTTCGATCATGATCACTCATACCAGCGTGATATTTTGATACCGAAACTTCCGCTTTCATTAAATCTTCATACAACTGATCAACTACTTTTCTAGTAGCTGCATATATAATCCCTGATTCCTTTTGATTTTGACGAATATAATCCGCTAAATAAGCATTACGATCCTGTCCTTTAATGACAGAAAATGATAAGTTCTCACGCTCAAAAGTTGTCATAATTGTATTTTCTTGATTAATTTCAAGCGTTTTGCAAATATCATCACGTACTTGCGGAGTTGCTGTCGCTGTTAACGCTAATACGAGCGGTTTTTCTGGGAGATAATCTAGTATACGATGTATATGTAAATAACTTGGACGGAAATCATGTCCCCACTGCGAAATACAGTGCGCCTCATCAATCGCAATCATCGGGATTTTCATATCGATAAGTTGATCAACAAACTCCATTGAATCAAGACGCTCAGGAGCGACATAAAGTAACTTATAATGCCCTTGTTTCGCTAATTGAATTCTATGATTAGCTTCTGTCATTGAAATAGAACTATTAATATACGTAGCGGATATACCGTTTTGTATTAGTGTATCTACTTGGTCTTTCATAAGTGAAATCAAAGGTGATATTACTAACGTCGTTCCTTCGAATACTAATGCGGGAATTTGATAACAAATTGACTTACCTCCGCCCGTAGGCATAATGCAAACTGTATCTTTCCCCTCTAATACATTTTTAATTGTTTCATCTTGCCCTCTTCGGAATGACGAATAACCGAAATAAGACGCTAAAAGTTCTTGTGCTTTTGTAAACAAAAAAGATTCACCTGCTTTTCTTTATCTTTCATCTACTTCTATTATATCATCACTTATGCGACTTGAAAGCGATGAATAAATGCTTATTATTTTTTCATTATTCTATATTTCACCTCGTATTTAATATTAATTAGCATCGGTGTTTTGTATGTTTCACAACATTTAAAACATACATCCATTACACATGAAGAAAGCATTTCAATTTAAATATTCATTTTATTGCCCTTTCTTGAATACTACTAATCGTATACATATAAATGCAGGAGGTTATTATATGAAGCATCGTAATATGAGTTCCATCAAAGCAAAAACAAAACAACTCCAATTCTCTAATAATGATGCGTGGAAATATGAATCATATTATAAGTACCAGCCATTATTTTCTTATAGAAATTTTTTTGATTTTCTTTCTCAACTTTTTAGACGTTAATATATGCGCAAAAAATAGATCATCCACAGAAGTTTTCTCAATATGAAACGTATAGACTTACTACAATTCAGTTGCTACCATATATAATAATCTGTTGGATAAACCCCTTAAGTTGACCTGCTCATAATAGCAGGTCTTTTTCATGATTACATATTTCTGTGCACTTCAATTTCACTTCCAAGTCTTTTCTCCATTTTATAACCAGATTTAAATCCCAACAATTCATGATAATCATAAAAAGTAAAATATAAATTGTTCACATGTAATTATGCAATTCTTTTTTCTCAATACACAAAACGCATTTTACTTGTTACTATAAAAGTAATCCAGATGAGTTTTTGCTCATCTACATTATCTAGTTAATGGGGCCTGCCGCGGGAAGCAGGTCCTTTTGACTTTATTAAAGTTCCATTTTTATTTGGACACATTTACCAGGTTTTTTTAAAAGAATTTTATGATAATATTACGTAGTCGAGTCCGACATCTCGGCAATACCCTTTAGAGGCTCTGCAACTTCCCTTGCAGAGCCTCTTTTACTTTATATTCAATTTATTTATATATATCACAACATCATTTATCGAATTTCTCCATTTCAAATTACCTGAAAATTATCTAGGACACGTAACTAAAAATAAATCTTTATCATACTTTGAGTTATACATGTTCAAAGGAGTGTTACTTTTTATGTATTCTTATTGGCAATCGTATTACTCCCCCTATCATAACCCTTATGTAAACTATGATTTATCCGTACGTAACTACCGAATAAGTAAAAACGAGAATTTTTTAAAAGGATATATGCGTTCTTTATGGGAACAACACGTCGCTTGGACGAGATTGGCTATTATAAGTATTGTCTTTAATTTACCCGATGTTAACGTTACTGTTGGACGGCTTCTACAAAACGCAACACATATGGGACTATCACTTGAGCCCTTCTATGGCGAGGATGCAGTAAAGAAATATAGTGCATTAATTAAAGATCATTTAGTAATTGCAGCCGATCTTGTGAAAGCCGCAAAAGCTGGTGATCAAAATGCAGCTGCCGCTATAGAGAAGAAATGGTACGCTAATGGTGATGAAATTACTGAATTTCTTCACAGTATCAATCCATATATAGATAAAGAGGAATTTAGAAAAATGTTTTATGAACATTTAGCACTAACGAAAGCAGAAGCGCTTGCCTTCCTAAATAAAGATTATGAAGCAGGAATAAAACTTTACGATAAAATTGAAAAAGAAGCATTAGAAATGGCCGACATGATAACAAACGCAATCGTAAAACAATTCCCGCAAGTATTTCAATAAACTGAGACGTTAACCAGTGATGGGTTTGTACATCCCCACCGATTACTAACCCACACCAATCAGGGTTTCACGAGCATTTTATCTCCCGCCTAACTTCTCTACTTAAGCTGAATTTCAAGGTGTGATTCTTACTTCTCGTCAATGCGGGATAAAAATAAGCATAAGCCGATTTCAAAAAAAAATCGGCTTATTTAGCTTTCTCTCAATGTTATTTCGCCTCTCCTCTTTACATTTAACGTATATCGATATATTTTATTTATATCCGTTTTTTATAGGAGGAAATAGTTTGATTAACGCCATTGGTCTCGTATTTATACTCACAAATAAACACGAGAAAAAGAAGAAAGTGTATTTGAATGAAAAATTTGCATTAATAGACATTATTGATTCTAAAGAGGTAATTGATGATGAAGGTAACTCATTAGTAGAACTCACTTGTAAATACAGTATATATTTAGATGAAAAATACTACTGTAAATCTCTCGATGATTATACTGGACAAGTATTCCCCTTTTTAAGCGCTAAAATAGGAAAAGGACTTCTTAGAAATTTAAATTATTACTTTTCTTACGTTGATGCCTATGATAAAAAACCACCTGTTAAAGAAATAAGACCGCTTATGAAACAAGTAACGAACAGATAACAATAATCATTCAAAAAAGAAACATCTAACTTCTGATGTTTCTTTTTTGAATCAACAACTTGTTGCCTTCTATCCTCTTCTAAATGTATGTATCCAGGCATACTTTAAATTAAAAACATTGGAGGATTAGACTGAATGAAATACTCAGAAACAATTGTTAGTAAAAGACTTCGAACACTAAAAATGTCTAGTATGTTTATCATGCTAGTTTTAATCGCCTGGCTTGGATATACAAAATTACTTTATGAAAATGGATTTCTTCAAGAAAAAAAGAATTCAGTAGAAGTAATGAATACTAGCATTACAGGAGAAATTGAACAGATTTTCCATGTGAATTTACAAGGTTATCGTAAAACAAACATTGATGCCGTTATAGCTGAAAGTAAAACCGACCCGAGCGAACTATCCTTACTTGAGCTCGTTAATACATCTTGTTCACGAGATTGCATAAGTGAACCAATAACATACGTAAACGCAAACAATGGCTATATTTTTTATAAAGAATCTGGCGGAACTAATGTAGCTATAAAAATTAAAAAGCGAGATACATGGGAAATTGAAAAAAAATTAGTTCAAGATGGAATATAAACTCATAAAATAAAAGAGTACGTAAAGTACTCTTTTATTATTAATACCCTTCCTGTTTACAATGGCATTTCGGTTTCTCTTTACAATGACATTTTTCGCAATCACACTTCGGCTTTTCCTTGCAACGACACTCGTCACAATCACATTTCGGTTTCTCTTTGCAGCAACATTCGTCACAGTCCCTGCGTTTACATCTACATCTTCCAAACATTAAATCATCCCAAAATGAACGTCCACAATGACAATGATTCCCCATGAATATGCTTCCTCCTCAATAGAATTCATCATATTCTATGTTTAAAAGTAGAAAAAGGCTTGTTTACTAGTCTATTTTCTACTTTTAAACAATAGTTTTTTAAGTATTACACTTTCTTAAAAATTTTCTATTAAATATTCGTAGGAAATATTGCAAATAAAAAAGCCCAATGCTTGGGCTTTACATTCATGTATATTTTCTTACTTCTCGTTCATAATAATAGGTAACTACTACGTTAACTAAATATGAAACACCACTACTATAGTTCCTTTACCTCCGCCACAGCTCCTTTCAACCTCTGCAGCATATACCCGATCCCTTTACATCCTTCTAACGGATATGTAATGATTTCTTCTGGATATAACTTTGTGACTACTTTTTTATGCTTCTTTCCCGCAAGCAAAACAATTTCGTCAAACTGTATTAAACCTTTATCAATCATCTGTTTTTGTAGTTGCTCTATACTAATAACTTCATCACTCTTCGAATCAAATGCAAGATCATAGTTTTCTTGTACAATATCATTCGGCTTTAAAAATCCATGCTTTGCTGATAAAATAACCCAATCATCAAAAAACTCAGTTGCGTACGCCTGACATGCTTTCCCGAAAGGACTAATATATACATTCTTCGCCTCAGTAGGTCCATAATCTACATACTTATCCCAGATTTTCTTCTTTCCACATGGGATTATACATAATCTTTTCATCTATATTTTTTACCTCTTTTCTTCCTTATGTTAAATCAATTATTTCATACATTTCCCTCGCAAAATACTATATAATAATTCCAAACGTCACAATTGAATATTTTACCATATTTATATCGATTTCCACTCATATTTCACTTCTTTTCAGAAGCATAGTCCAATTTTTTTCGTTCTACATCTACGTAGTACACTGCACTCTTTACAAATATAATACTACTTCATAAACATTTTGTGAGCTTAATCTTTAAAATGAATCATAAAAATTTTAATATATGAATATGTTTATTTTATTGTTTTTTAAAGGAGGTGAACAATAATGAAAAATATTATCCCTGCACTATTCGTCTATTTTATCGTTTGTGTTATTGTTATGATTGTTCCAGCATCTGAAGGCTATAATTCTATTAGTTGGAAGTTGTTTGTTGGGCAAGCGTACGCAATACCCATTTTCCTCATTACTGCTGTTTTTACATTTTATATAAACAGGAAAAAGTCTTACGAATAAAGTGAAACTTTAATCCGTGAGGGTTTTCTTCATCCCCCACGGATTATTGGCCTTCACCAATCGGGCTCTTACGGACAGTTGATCCCTCACCTAACTTCTTTACTTTCGCTGAACTTTGAGGTAATGCTCTTACTGTCCGTTAATGCGGAATAAACAGTTATAAGGATAGCTAATGCTGTCCTTATTTTCATACCAGTATCCTATGTAACAAATAAAAAAGACAAGTAGCCATCCGACTACTTGTCCTTTTTGTTAATCAGTACTGAATAGTATTAAGCTTGGAATGCTTCAGTTAATACTGGTACGATTTGTTTTTTACGAGATACAACACCTTTTAATGTAGCTGTGTTGTTTTGTAATGTTACGTTGTATGCTTTCTCAACAACGTTTGCTGCTTTACCGATCGCAAGACCGACAGAATCGTTAGTTAAGATATCAGTTACAACGAATAAGAATAGGTCTAACCCTTTTTCTTCTACTACTGCAGAGATAACTTTTTCAAGTTCCGCTTGGTGTACAAGAACGTCGTTAGTATCGACAGCGTTTACTTGTGCAATTTCAACTTTCGCGTTAGCCATTTGGAATTCTTTAGCATCAAGAGAGATTAATTGCTCCATTGTTTTTCCGCTTAAGTCAGCACCAGCTTTTAACATTTCTAAGCCATAGCTATCTGCATCTACACCAGCGATTTCCGCTAATTCACGAGCTGCTGCTACGTCTTGTTCTGTGCAAGTTGGAGATTTGAATAATAAAGAATCTGAAATGATTGCAGATAACATTAAACCTGCAACTTCTTTACGAATTGTAACGCCATTTTCTTTGTACATTTTGTTTAAGATTGTAGCTGTACATCCAACTGGCTCACAACGGTAGTAAATAGGATCGCTTGTTTCAAAGTTAGCAATACGGTGATGATCGATTACTTCTAACACACGAACAGATTCGATATCGTTAGCACTTTGTTGACGCTCGTTATGGTCAACTAAAATAACGTTGTCCACTTCGCTTGCAACTGTCTCAACAAAACGCGGTCCTTCTACTTTAAAATAGTCTAACGCAAATTGAGTTTCACCGCTGATTTCGCCTAAACGTACAGGCTCAGCATTCATTCCTAATTCTTTTTTCAATTCTGCATAAGCAATTGCAGAACAAATTGCATCTGTATCTGGGTTTTTATGCCCGAAAACTAGTACTTTTTCCATGTTTTCCACCTCTTCATGAAAAGGATATCTTAAAGAAGCAAATATGACAATATTTAAACCCGAATTTTTTATAAATAATTGTACTTTCCTCTATATTTTTCATAAAAAAGATCATCTAAAATGAATTAGATGATCAAAATGTATATTTAATTTAAAATAGTGTAGGAACTTGCACTGCATTGTTAAATGCAAAATTGGAATTTAAACCATTATTCACAAGGTTCACATCAATAACTTGATAAAATGCATTTCCAGTGTCCGCAATCTCCCAAACAGCTAAAATAAGATGGTAGCCACTACGATCAGTTGGTACATTTGCTTCATGCGTTACTGTTGTCCCCGGTCTAACTCCGCCATCATTTTTCACATAGAACGGCACTATATCTAAACTAGATCTTGTTAAAGGCATATTTGGATTCCAATCCTTCTTTGTAATGTAGTATTTCCATTCTTTCGTACTATGAGGAGCCGTTAGTTTCCACTTGAATGTATTCGTCCCGCCGTTTAACGTAACTTTCTTCCACCTATCCACTGATTGAGCGTCTAAAGCAGGAAAATGACCAGCACCTGCAATTTGTCCATCAGAAGGTCCTAATTGCGGAAAGCCGCCTATTCCTTCTACACTTTGTGGTTCATATTGAACTGGACCGCAATTTACATTTACCCCTTGCTTACATAAATAAGATCGGCTCGCTGGTGATTCTACATACCCATGAGCTGAAGCCTTTTCTGAAAATCCAAATGTTAATAATCCCGTAAGTAATATCCCACCACTTAACATAACCTTTTTCATCTTTTGTAAACTTGTCTTTTTCATTCTTTCATCCCCTTCCCAAAAATGAAACGAAAATAACTATAGTTGCCTAGTCATCTTCTCTACATCCATTATAAGTGGAAGAGCATTACTAAAAGAACCCTCTAAAAACTTTCTCAAATTCGTTTAACTACAACAATATCAATTCTTCACGTATATTAATTACCAGTTATCACATCTATTATTTATTTTGTCGTTTTATTGTTAACTACTTACAATTATATATCACAGTGTAGCGCTTAAAAAAGTTTGATTACATTAACTCTATAAACCTGGATAAAATAATAAATAGAAAAAGTGGGTTTTGAAAAAGATTGATTATTACTTGATCCTTGTGCCATTAAAGCGTGCAATTACGAATTTGGCAAAGGTAGTCTAGTTATCAAATAGCCCTCTCCCTCTCAGATTTGCGGAAACTGGCTCCTTTCCTATCTCACGTGCCCATATAGATAACTGGCCGATATGATGGATTTCGTGGACAATGACATGACGTATTAACTCTCCGTTTGTACATTCAATGACTCGGCGCCTAATTGGTGCGTCTCTTGAGCTAATCGGCTCTTCCTTGAAGTCAGCTTTTGAAAGTTTCCGAGAATCCATTTCATTTGTCCAAGAAGTCACAAACGGCTTCACTTTCTCGTGGTATTGAGCTGAAAGATTTTTCACTTTTTGTAAGCTGGCATACTCTTCAAACACTGGTTCCTCAGGGACTGATTCACCGCGCAACCCTAAGATCCACATATATTCCACATCTACAATATGAAATAGGGTATGTAGTATACTGCCGAACCCACCGACCCGTTTCTTTACTAGTTCTTCAGCCGATATGTCTTCGCACCATGTAAACCAATCATCACGAACTTGCCAGTTATATTGAAACAGTTTCAACATCACAGCAACCTCCATCTTTTAGATTAACATTTACTATTCACCAAATGGCTTCAAAATCCCTATTTTAATACTACCTCTTAAAAACCTGTTAAACTCTTATATAAACTGGACTTCAAATTGAACGTTCAATTTGAAGTTAAAGAATGAAAAGAAAAAACTAAATCATTTTATAATAAATAACCGTTGCATCTAACTCACCATCCGGAGAAATTGCATACCCTGGTATTTTACCGGATTCTTGAAAGCCTAATGACTTGTACAATCTATTGGAAGGGTCTCCTTCTCTAGTATCTAATACTAAAAGAGATCTGTTTTCTAGTTTCGCTCTTTCCTCTGCTTTTTGCATAAGTGAACGTCCAATACCGTTACGTCTAAAATTCGGATGAGTCATTAACTTGCAAATCTCAGCTCTATGGGTCCCGTTAGGCTTTGTAACTAAATGTAATTGAACACTTCCTGCCACTTCATTGTTTATTTTAGCAACATACAATATTACTTCTGGTGCTAATACCGCTTGCCAATAATTTGTTGCTTCTTTTTGTTCCAGTGGAGGTAAAAAACCAATTGATGCCCCATCATCTACAACCGTTGTCAAAAGTTTAGAAAGATCTTCAATCTCATTTTCTAGTTGCTTCATTTCTTCAATTACTAAATTTCGCATTACTTTTCCCCCTTTTGTTTTCATTTTAACAATTTTTATAGCAGGAATAATTAAATATTAAGATGAAATTAATTAAGATACGATTTTTTAGAGAAAGGATCACTATATGAAATATATATTAGACAGGAAATACGCAAGAAAATTACTGGATTGGGCATATGAACAAAACCCAGGTCCTTGGTTCGAACATTCAATTCATGTTGCCAATGCAACTGAAAAAATAATTGTAGAACTTATAAAAAATGGGTATGACTTAGATGTTGATATAGCATATAATGCCGCTCTCCTGCATGATATAGGAAGATATAAAGGTTTTACTAAATCTGTTATTCATTCCTATGATGGTTACATGTATATGAATGATTTAGGGTATACAGGAAACGCCGTTATATGTGTGACGCATTCATTTCCTTGCAAAAATGAGCATATAGATATCGCAGCAGAGTGGAGCCTTGTTCCTGATTATATGAAAAGCCGGTTAATTGAAATATTGAATGAACATAGTGACTATGACTTATACAATAAAGTAATTACTCTTTGCGACGCTCTCGCTGATGCAGATGGTTTTACTACGCTTGAAAGAAGATTGGTTTCTGTTGGTTTACGTCATGGCACAACCTCTCATACTTCTTTACATTGGAAAGGATTCTATACAATTAAGAATGAATTAGAATCTTTAATTGGGAAGAGCATATACACCCTTCTCCCTGATGTAGAGAAATCAATTTATAAGAATACAGAATATTAAAACAATCATAACTTAAAAACGATACAATTTGTAAGTATGCTTCTAAAAAACTCATTTAAAAGTGGAGGGATTACTTATTAGTAAAATAGGATTTGACTTAATAAATCATGAAGGTAACTTAAATATTGGATATGAAGATATAGTTGATATCTCTAGGAAATGTAAATTTTCTAACTGTTCACATACAAATGAACCACAATGCGCGGTTAAAAAAGCCATGTCTGATGGAATTCTTTCTGAAGAAATATTTAAAAATTATTATAGACATTTAAACGAGGCACAATATGTTTCTAAGCAAAGAAATAAAACAAAAGCTATCGACTATATGAAGCAATTGAAACTTTTTCAAAAAAATTAGGATAAACTAGAAAACCCTCTTAAAATAATAGTTTAAGGAGGGTTTTCTAGTTTAATGACTTTGATTTTTTAATTCCACCATACACTCTTGTACTAAAGTTACTGCTTGACTCATTGCAGCTCCGCCAGCAAACGCGGTCGAAACACCACAAGCTTCTAAAATTTCTTTATCAGAACATCCTTGGTCAATACATCCCTTTGTATGATAAATCGTACAATATTCGTCTTGTGTTGCTAAACTAATCCCTAATGCAATAAGCTGTTTTTCTCTTTTAGTTAATGCACCCTCCTGAAAACACGCTTGTGTAAAAGCGTTATAGGTTTCTGCAATTTCAGGAATTTGTTGTGTGAAATTTCCAATACCTTCTTTGTAATGAAGTAATACATCATTTATAGAGCCAAATTGTTGATTTTCCATCGTATATCCTCCATTCATTTTATTTACACTTACTTTAGTATGAGATAAAATGAATGATATATACAAATACTCACTTTAAAAATAGAAAGAATTTTCAGTTTATTAAACTTTTAAATTTACACGTTTACAGTTTCAGCCCATCATCCACCGACATTTTTTCTTTAGAACTTTTCCTTTCTCCCTCTTTACTTCGCTCTTCCCAAATCGTTAAACCTTCCATTCCTACTTTTTTAGGATCAAATACTGGATCTTTCCCTTCTTTTTTCTGCGCCTCATAATCTTTTAACACTTTTAATGCGGTTTTGCTTAATAATAGGATTGCAATAAGGTTTAACCATGCCATACTACCGATTCCTAAATCTCCAAGATTCCATAAAAGTGAAGCTGATTCTACGCTACCGATGTATACCATAATTAAAAATCCAATTTTTAAAACTGGTTTTAACCATCCATATTTCAATCCACGATCTAAATAAGTGAGAGTCGTTTCTGCGATATAGTAATAAGCAAGCAAAGTTGTAAATGCGAAGAAGAAGATTGCGATTGAAATAAATATTGGACCAAATCCAGTCATAACAGTTTCAACTGCTTGTTGTGTATAAATAGGACCTGCTTCTACATTGCCTATATTTTGTACAATTGCACTTTTCCCTTCAGGTATAACATTGTACATACCTGTTATTAATATCATAAGCGCTGTCGCTGTACAAACTACAATCGTATCGATATATACAGAAAACGCTTGAACTAACCCTTGTTTTGCAGGATGCGATACTTCTGCAGCAGCCGAACTATATGTTGCCTCTCCAACACCTGCAACGTTTGAAAACACCGCTCGCTTTACACCCCATGCAATTGCTGCACCAACGATCCCGCCAAACATTTCATTTACACCAAATGCACTTGAGAAAATTAAAGCAAACATACTTGGAATTTCTGTTACATTTGCAATTAAAATGATGCATGTAACAATTACATAGCCAATTGCCATAAAAGGTACTAACATTTGTGACACACCAGCAATTCTTTTTACTCCCCCAAAAATAATCGCTGCTAGTAACACAACTAAAAATATACCTGTTACATATTTACTAATACCGTTAGAGTTTTCAAATCCAACAGCGATACTACTCGATTGAATACCTGGTAATAAAACGCCGTATGAAAGTGTTACAACTACCGCTACAATGACTGCAAACCATTTCATTTTTAAACCTTTCTCAATGAAATATGGTGTACCGCCACGATATTCATTTCCTACTTTACTTTTATATACTTGAGATAATGTTGATTCAACAAATGCGCTAGCGGCTCCTAAAAGTGCCATCACCCACATCCAAAATACAGCGCCCGGTCCCCCAAAAGCTATTGCTGTTGCTACCCCTGCGATATTACCTATTCCAACCCTTCCTGATAGAGCCAAACAAAATGCTTGGAAGGATGATATTCCAGTCTCTGAACTTTTCCCTTCAAAAAGTAGCTTAATCATCTCTTTAAAATAACGAATCTGTAAAAAACGAGTCGCAATGGTAAAATACACTCCTGCTCCTAATGCGAAAACAACTAAACCTATACTCCATACTTGCCCCACTAACCACTCTACTAACTTTTCCATCCAAATCCCCCTTATCATTCTTTTGAAAAAGTAATTTTTTATATAAGAAAACGGACAACCTTTATCCCACATTCCAGTTGTCCGCTTCTCATACTATTTCATCATTCTTTTATCTCACTATTAATCGTCTGCAAGACTCTCACAAACTAGTTTTTCACTTAATATTAACCCAAACACTCTTCACTTCTGTATAATTATCAAGCGCATAGGAACCTAGTTCGCGCCCAATACCAGATTGCTTATATCCACCAAATGGTGCAGCTGCATTTTCTAAGTTATAATCATTAATCCATACTGTTCCTGCCTTTAATTTATTGGCAACTTGATGTCCTGTTTTAATATTTTGTGTCCATACGCCTGCTGCAAGTCCATATGAAGAGTGATTTGCCCTTTCGATTACCTCTTCTGTTGAATCGAATGGAAGTACAACGACAACTGGTCCAAAGATTTCTTCCTTAACAATTGTCATATCATCAGTAGCATTTGTGAATACGGTTGGCTGAACAAAATAGCCTTTTTCAAATGCACGTTCACCACCAGCTGCAACAGTAGCACCTTCCTTCTTTCCTTGTTCAATATAATGCAGCACACGCTCTTGTTGTTTTTTAGATACGAGTGGCCCCATTTCTGTATCTGTTTCCATCCCAGCTCCAAGTTTAATATTATTTGCCCTTTTTACTAACTCTTCTACTACCGTTTCATAATGCTTCCGATGAACGAATACGCGGGATCCCGCACTACAATTTTGGCCATGATTATACATAATTCCTTGGAATGCACCATTAATCGCTTCTTCTAAATCAGCATCTTCTAAAACGATATTTGGTGACTTACCACCAAGCTCTAACGTTACATGTTTAATTGTTTCTGCAGATTGACGCATAATATATTTTCCCGTAACAGTAGATCCTGTAAAAGCAACTTTATTAATATCATGATGATTTACTATCGCAGCTCCTGCTTCAGGGCCGAAACCTGGTACAAAGTTTACAACACCGTTTGGAAAACCAGCTTCTTTAAAAAGTTTTGCTGTATATAGCAACGATAAAGGTGTTTGTTCTGCAGGTTTTAATACAATCGTACAACCAGTTGCAAGTGCAGCTCCCATTTTCCAAGAAGACATAACGAGCGGAAAATTCCACGGAATAATTTGACCTACAACACCAACTGGTTCATGGCGTGTGTAATTTAAGTAATCTTTTGAAATCGGAATTGTTTGTCCGATAATTTTTGTAGCCCAACCTGCATAATAACGGTAGTTTTCAACCGTCGCTGCAATATCATCTTCAAGTGCTACTTGATATGGTTTTCCATTATCTAATGCTTCTAGCTGTGCTAATTCTTCTTTATGTTCTTCAATTAAATCCGCTAGTTTATATATAAGATGTGCTCTTTCAGCAGTAGTCATTTCTGTCCAAGGGCCTGATTCAAAGGCCAATCTCGCAGCTTTTACTGCGACATCAATATCTTCTTCTTGTGCTTCACATACGACAGCTAGAACATCCTCTGTTGCTGGATTATATGTTTCAAACGTCTTCCCGCTAATAGAAGGAACAAATTCACCATTAATAAACATTTTAATCTCTTCATTTAAAAACGCTTTCACTTTTGGTTTTAGCACAATGTTTGTCGTTAACATATATACACGCCTCCCTATTTAAACAGCTGCATGAGCTGCGATTTCGGATAATATCGTTTGAAGCTTTTGATCTTCTACTTCAGTTAATCCTAATCTCGGATAACGAGAAGGTCCTCCAACTTGCCCGTGTAATTCCATTGACCGTTTAACAATTTGTACATATTTCCCTGATCCTTCAAGAAATTCACAAAGCGGTAAAATCGCATCGTTTATCTCCCATGCTTTTTCTAATTCACCATTTTGAAAATGCTCATACATTTTCGTAACGAGTCCTGGTACGATATTTCCTGCAACTGAAACCCATCCCGAGGCACCAACTAAATAAGACTCCATAACTAAATCTTCAGATCCGCAGAAAACTTGAAAAGCACCTTCGCCTTGTCTTACTAAATCTCTTGCTTTACGAATATCTCCACTAGACTCTTTAATATGTGTAACATTTTCACACTCTTTTCCAATTCGAAGCATTAGCTCTGTACTCATATCAACACCAGAAGTAAATGGATTATTGTATAACATAATTGGTATATTTACAGCGTGTGAGATTTCTTTAAAATGAAAATAAATTTCCTCTTCCTTTGGTTTACAATAGTAAGAGTTTATAATTAATGCGCAATCCGCTCCGTGTGCTTCTGCATGTTTCGTATATTCAATCGTTTCTTTCGTCGTTTCTGCTGCAGTTCCAACAATGACTGGAATACGGCCATCGACTTCTTTTAATACTGTTTCTACCATGTTAAATCGTTCTTCTTTTGATAAACTAACAAACTCCCCTGTACTTCCATTAATAATAATTCCAGCTACCTTTTGCTCAATAAAGTAGTTTACGTTTTGTTTTACACCTTTCCAATCAATCTCTTGAAATTCATCCATTGGTGTTATTAATACTGGAAATGCTCCTTTAATTTTTTGCATATTTATCTCTCCCTTTAACATTTTATTTTAATAAAAAACCTGTTGGAAATGGATCAGTAGGGTCTAATAGAAACGTCTGCATCCCTGTAATAAAACCTCTACTCTCAAAACGGAAAATATATCCTAGTTCTTCTTTCTTCACTTTTTCTACTGTTATAAAGCTATTAAATATGCTTTCATTTTTAAAAGGTTTATCCGTTATATACTCATTATTAAATAACGCATGTACATAGGACACAATAGTAGAAACAAAGCCCGGAGAACGGACAATAAAGTTATCTTCATGAAATGTAATCGACTTTATATGTTTCTCTTCTGTTTGCGAAGAATCTACTAAAATAAGTCTTTTTATAAGCGACTGTTTTTGTATCGCTTGAAGTGTAGCTTCTCCCCATTTCTTTAATTCAGAGATATTTTCAATACAAATTTTTGGTGGATACGTATCCTTTTCTACAATTGCATATACTTTATCAGCCTGTATAAGAGAGTAACGTATATTACCAATCTTCAAATCTTTCTCAACCATATAACATAGTTTACTTTCAAACGACACCGATATCACTTCATCATCCACTACATAGGCATGAACTGAAAATATTCCAGATAGCGTTTCAATTTTGTATTGATTAGACTCTTTCTTTTTTAAATATCCACTTTCTAGTAACATCGTTATTACTGCGACAATACCTCCATAATGAAGAGGAATGGTTCCTTCATGATTAAAAAATAACACAGCTGCATCAACTTCCTTATGAATAGAAGGAACGACAATACATCCATTTAACCCAATAAAACCACGTGGTTCATTTAATAAAAGCTGCATTTCTTCTGCTAATTCGCCTGAAAATTGTTCATTTAAATGTTCTAAACTGTAGTAGTATTTGCATGGTACGTCCTTTATTACACGAAACGCTTCGCCAGCTACGTGCACATCTACTGCTGTATACATTTTTTGAATGTTCATTTTACATCCTCCGTTTCATGTTCCATCGGCGGAATTAGCAAAAAGCCTTCTTTCAGTGAATCCTTTTCATTGTAGAAAAATCTATGCATCCCCATAAGCCAAGCTGAGCCGGTAATCTTTGTTACTACCGCTTCAATATTTTCTACATATGTTGTATTCATGACACACCCTTTAAATAGTGAACCTACAATACTCTCATGAACAAATTCTTCATCGATGTCGATTTTTTTATGAGCGTATAATACAGCTAACTTCGCTGATGTTCCTGTACCACATGGAGATCGATCAATTCCTCCTGGCGGAACAACAACTGTATTTTTCACATGCGCACTTTTATGAGTAGGATCTGTATAAAATTCAACATGTGTTAATCCTTTTATAAACGAATACTCTGGATGAATAATTTCAAACTTCTCATTTATTGAGTTTCGAATATGAATCGCCTTATCAATAATTATGGATGCATTTTCTGGTACTAACTCTAAACCAACTGACTTCGCATCGATAATGGCATAAAAATTTCCTCCATACGCAATATCAGCCTCTACAGTTCCAATTCCTTCGACTTGTACAGTAATATTTTTCAGTAAAAAAGCTGGTATGTTACAGAATGAAACTTCTTTCGCCTTTCCATTTTGAACAGTAATATCCACTTCAACTAAGCCGGCTGGTGTATCAAGCTTTAAAGAAGTAATCGGTTCAACTATTGGAATTAAACCTGATTCAATTAAAGCTGTACACACACCAATTGTATCGTGACCACACATCGGTAAATATCCACCTGTCTCTATGTATATAACGCCTATATCAGCTTCAGGATGACATGGATCTGTTAACAATGCTCCAGACATTACATCATGACCACGCGGCTCATTCATTAACAATTTGCGAATCCAGTCATATTCCTTTTTCATATGTAACATCTTCTCTGCCATCGTCTCTCCAATTAGCTTAGGAAGGCCGCTAATTAATGTCCTCGTTGGATTCCCGCCCGTATGTGTATCAATCGTCGTAAAGACTTTTTGTGACCTCATCCGTTTAACACCCTTTCTGTAAAACGACTCAAACGAAGTGGTTCAATAGGAATAATTGTTTCTTTTTCATTTAATAACTCTTCAATCACTTTCCCAGTAACTGCCGCAAGACTAATTCCATCACCTTCATGTCCAGCTGCAATATAATAATTTGGAATATGATCCACTCGTGAAATAATTGGCAAATGATCTTCTGTCCACGGACGTAAGCCGGCATATGAACGAATCACCATCATATCTGCCATTTTCGGATAAAAACGAATTGCTCTGTTCGCAATGCATTTAATAACCTCGTTGTTAATTCTCGTATGAAATCCTACAAACTCTCGACTACTACCAATTAAAAAATTTTGGCTTTCTGTCGGTTCAAATACAAGAGCTACCCCGTATTTTTCAGTTAAAGCATCCACTTTTCGTTTTCCGCCAAATTTAGAAATTAAATAACCAAATTCCATTACTTTACGGCAACCTACATGTTGTTGCCTTGAGGCTACAATAATATGCCCTTTTCTCGGTTCGATTGGAATATTTACATCTAACATCTGCCCGATTTTAGGAGCCCACACACCGGCTGCGTTCACAATTTGCTTCGCAGTAAACGTCCCATTTGTCGTTTCTACAATAAAGGAGCCGTCTATATCTCTTTTCATTTCTTTTACTTCTGTATGATTAATCGCTTTCGCACCCATTTTTTTCGACTCTGCTAGAAGTGAAAATGCAAGGAGATATGGATTTACAGTAGAATCAGTTGCGCATTCTAAACCACCCAATAAATCATCCGCAAAAAATGGTGATTCCTCTCTTATGTCTTGCCTATCAAGCATTCGAAACGGTAACCCAGCATCTTTTTGACGATTCACCCATTGCTGCGCTGCCTCCATCTCTTCGTCTGATTCACAGACTAGAATACTTCCTGGCGCCCTATATTCAAATGAGTGCTCCAACTCCTCACTTAAATCTGTTACTAATTTTTGACTTACTAATGACATTTGACTATCAAACCCTGGGTCTTTATCAATCGCCAAAATGTTTCCGTCACATCGTGAAGACGTCCCACTGACAAACTCACCTTTTTCAATGATTGTTACGTCTCTTCCGTATTTTGAAGTGTAATATGCAATAGAACATCCTATAATTCCACCACCTATTATTAAAACGTCACAGTGCCTCACAAAACACCCCTCCTTTCACTTACATCTCTCATTTTCTTTTATGCAATTGACGTGCCAACTCTACATATATACACTTTTTATAAATAATATTTTTATTTGTAAAAATATTTTAAATTTATCGTAAATAGGTGTATTATTTTTTTATCACTGTCTAAATTTTTATACATATCAGGAGGACGCTATGACATTTTCATTTCCAACAATCAAAGAGTTTATGAAAATTTTGTCTATCGATTGTACAAGTAGCATGAAACACATTAACACAGTAGATGGGACATTTTATTACCTCCCTTCTACTACAGAAGAATATAGTTGCGGCTATATATATGAGGACGACTCGTTCACTACTTTAATTGATGCACTTTCACATGCATTAGCCGTTGTCATCATTAACAAAAACGAAGAGCCAATATGTTGTATAACGGCTCAGCAAATGATTCCGTTTCTTTATAAGTCTTACACTGAGCTACAATCTTTTTATAACACTGTAATTCAAACGACTGATTCTTCTGTTACAGTCATTGATGAAAAAGAATGTGTCCGTACGTGGACAGATGGTGCTGAAAAAATCTTTTCGGTTAATCATAATGAAATTATTGGACAACCAATTACTCGTTTTTTTGATTATAAAGACTTGGAAATCTTGCAATCATTGCATGACGGAAAAAGTATAATCGCTCAATTCCATCAGCCTCGTCCTGATTTGTTCGTATTAATAAATTCAAACCCCGTTTACTGTAACGATGAAATTATAGGAGCAGTCGTTTCAGAAACAGATGTGACAAATCAAGTTGTATTGAATGAAAAACTATTTAATATGTCACATGAAATGCACCGATTAGAGCAAGAAGTAGCAAAATATAAAGATACATCCGATCCTTTCCTCGCGATGAATGGAAAAAGCCCTGTTATACAAAGGACTATTCAATTAGCTAGAAAGGTCTGTTCAGTGAAATCAACCGTTTTAATACTCGGCGAAAGCGGTGTCGGAAAAGAAGTATTTGCGAAAGCAATACATGAAGCAAGTGAGGCAGCAAAGGCGCCTTTCATTTCAATTAACTGCGGCGCAATTCCAGAAGCTTTATTTGAAAGTGAATTATTCGGATATGAACGTGGGGCGTTTTCTGGAGCGAATAGTAAAGGAAAAAAAGGTAAAATAGAGCTCGCTCAAGGTGGTACTTTGTTCCTTGATGAAATAGGTGAAATGCCTCTCGATATGCAAGTGAAACTTTTACGTGTATTGCAAGAAAGAAAGTATTATCGAGTTGGTGGAGAGAAAGAAATAAATATTGATTTCCGTATTATCGCTGCTACAAATCGTGATTTACAAGAAGAAATGCGAAAAGGAACTTTCCGAGAAGATTTATACTATCGTTTAAATGTAGTTAGCTTACAGATTCCACCGCTGCGAGAAAGACGAGAAGATATTATTGAATTAACATACTCTTTCTTAAACGATTTTTCGATTAACTATAACAGACCTATTCGTGACTTACCTTCAAGCATTATGCATGAACTACTTCATTACGATTGGCCTGGTAATATTCGTGAACTTCGAAATGTAGTTGAGAGACTCGTCGTATTTGCGACAGACGGTATTATAAAACAAGAATATTTACCATTTCATACAAATGATACTATAGACAATCATACGTCTCATTCCCTATTACTCAGCAATAATCATACGATTCTTTCTTTACAAGAAGAGATGGTTGAGCATGAGAAAAAAGTAATTGAAAGAGCTTTACACATTTTAAAGGGGAATAAATTAGAATGTGCGAAAAAACTTGGGGTAACGCGAGCCACTTTATATAATCGTTTAAAAAAACTTGGGTTACAATAAAGTGAAACTTTAATCAGTGGGGGTTTTGTTCATCCCCACTTGATTATCAGCCCTCACCAATCAGGCTTTTACGGGCAGTTGATCCCCCTCCTAACTTCTTTACTTTCGCTGGATTTTGCGGTGGGGTCTTACTGCCCGTTAATGCGGGATAATTCTTAACTCCTCTATATTGGCATAGTTTTTGCATTATAATTTGTGCAAACCGAACTAGAGGAGGAATACATATGACGAATAAAGAGAACTTAATTGTTTGTCGTTGTGAAGAGATTACATACGGACAACTTCAATCGACAATTGCTGAATATAAATGCTCGGCAAGAGAATTAAAACTAAGAACACGTGCCGGTATGGGATTTTGCGGTGGCCGCACATGTAGAATGATGTTAGATCGAATGATTGAAAGTGCAAATCCTGACGTAACTCCTAATGAAATACCGTTAAAATATCAACCACCAATACGTGCTGTTACCTTTGGAGCGGTAGGTGATAATAAATGAGTAGAATTACACATCACCCTATTTTAGGTAGTTTACATAATAGTCAGCGCATCACTTTTCAATTTAACGGGCAACAATATGAAGCATATGGGCATGAAACAATTGCTGCTGCCCTGCTAGCAAATGGAATACGAACGCTACGCGTACATGAAGATAGCGGGAACCCGCGAGGTATTTATTGTAATATCGGTCATTGTTCAGAATGCCGTGTGACAGTAAATAATCAAACGAATGTACGCGCATGCTTAACAGTTGTAGAAAACGATATGATTGTTGAAAGCGGAAAACAGCATCCAAATATCGTGAGAGAGATGGTGAAAAAGCGATGATCGATGTAATTATTATTGGTGCAGGGCCGGCAGGATTATCAGCTTCCATCTCTTGTGCACGTTTTGGACTTAACGTACTTGTTATTGATGAATTTATGAAACCTGGCGGGAGATTGTTAGGACAGTTACATCAAGAGCCTACTGGAGAATGGTGGAACGGAATTGAAGAAGCAAAACGTCTTTACGAAGAAGCCGAATCACTGTCAGTCGATATTCGGTGCGGTGTTTCCGTCTATAATTTAGATAAAGATGATAGTTCTTGGTTCGTACATACAAATATCGGTATGTTAGAAGCTCCGTTCGTATTAATTGCTACTGGCGCTGCGGAGTATTCTATCCCCCTTCCTGGCTGGACACTTCCAGGAGTTATGTCAATTGGAGCGGCTCAAGTTATGACAAATGTTCATCGCGTGCAAGTCGGAAAAAAAGGAATCATTATTGGTGCTAACATTTTATCATTCGCCATTTTAAATGAATTGCAATTAGCTGGAATTAAAGTGGATCATATCGTACTACCTGAAAAAAGTGAGTTAAGCCAAAAAGCGGGTGAACCAGAAGAAGTTTTGAACTCCCTTTTAAATGCAGCTCATCTCGCTCCTTCTGCTTTTTTGCGTATAGGTAGCCGTTTTATGAAATATGATTGGATTCGAAAAGCCGGATTAACCTTCTATCCAAATAACGGAATGAAAATAAACGGGACACCACTTCATCTTCGGAAAGCTGCACTTGAAATTATTGGAACAGATCAAGTTGAAGGTGTTCGTGTTGCTACTATTGATTCTAAAGGAAACATTATGAATGGATCAGAGAAGATATATGAGGCAGATTTCGTTTGTATCGCTGGAGGTTTATATCCGCTTGCTGAGCTTGCTGCTGTAGCTGGATGCCCTTTCCATTACATCCCAGAATTAGGTGGACACGTCCCTCTTCATTCCGAAACAATGGAAACCTCTCTTCCAGGTTTATTTGTAGCCGGAAATATTACTGGGATTGAAAGTGGGAAAATCGCGATGGCGCAAGGGAGTGTCGCTGGATATTCAATCGTAAAACAAGCTAATATAAAATCAAATTCAGTTGAACAACACTTACAACAAGCAATCCAACATGTTCACACCGTACGCCATCATGCTGCGATTCAGTTTAATCCAATGATTGATGCTGGTAGACGAAAGATGAATGAAATTTGGCGTGATTATTCCACCACATATGCACATACTAAAAAGAGCTGCTGAGATTACTCTCAACAGCTCTTTTCACTACTCATCCGAGTTATTAAATTTCGCTAATGCATAAATGCCTTCTTCATCATCTAATTCAAGTTGTAATCTTGCTGCGAATGAATTGACATTGTATTCTCTGTCAAGTAATAAGCGTAGTGCCTCGATTAAGTTCGCTTGAATTAAAATTTGTTGACGACCATTTACCTCTACTTCAGCAGAGAAACCATACTCATCATCATACATTAGTTCAACTAATACTTCTTCTGGACCCACTTGTCTTTTTTCAGCGATATATACGCAAAGCGCATTTATAAGCTCTTGCTCAGAAATTTTTATTGTTTCCATGCTACTTCATCTGCCTTTTTCTTACGTTGATCTTTGAAGTATTTAAATGCACGAACTGCTAACATTACGATACCAGCCATTACTAACATATTTACCATAAACGCTAATACAGAACCAAGAGCTCCCATATTTGCAAATAAGCTACCCATTAGTAAACCACCAAGACCACCTAGTAATAAACCTTTCATAAAGCTTCCTTTATTACTTTTTGGCGCTGTGTTTGCTGCTTTTGTTTTTGAATCTGGATTCGTTTTTTGAGAATTCACGTTTGAGTCTTTTTTGTTTAAATCAACTTTTGACTTTTGACCTGAACTTGGTGTAAATGATTTTTTACCAGATTTGTAACTCTTCGCTGCTGCGTGATCTACAAACATGAAGCTACTAGCTCCAAAGATAACCATGAATGCTGTCATTACTGCTACAAGTTTTTTCAACATATTATATCCATTCTCCTTTTATATAGATATATGTGAAATCTATCTTTCTTGTAAATTTAGAATGATAGATTTGTTTTTAAGAACATTTTAAAGGTTCTTATGAACTTATTATATGAACTTTTGTCGAAATATGCAAGTATTATTTACTTTCAACAGTTTGGTCACAAAGGAAAAATTAAGCAAAACAGAATTGACTTTAAATGAAACAAAACATATTATAAGTTCATAAGAACTTTTTATTATTTTGGAGGTGAAAAGATGGAAACATTTCATCTCACACGAAACGAAATGGCTACCCTTCTTCTATCACTAAGAGGATGGAATACGAAAAAGCCTCTCGGTATTTTACAAGAAGCTTGGGCAAAGTCACATAAAAAAGATATTGAAAGCGGACAAAGCGTTACAGCTTTTATTACTACCGCACTTTCACCTATTTTTGAAAAGCTGATTAAAATTGACGATACTGATGTCGGTTTTTCTTTAAATGAAATAGTTGCGCTTGGCAATCAGATTGAAAACACAAGTTTCTCTGTAACTGCTATGCAAAACTGGGTGAAACGAGATATAAAAGAAATGATTGGCTCTCCTCAAAAAGGGAAAAAATATTCAATTGAACAAGCAGCCTTACTATTTATTGTCGAAGATTTAAAAACAGCACTTGATTTTGAATCCATTCGTAAGCTATTACGCCTTATTGTAAATGACCCAGCCGATCGAAGTGATGATTTAATCAATCCTGTTCATTTATATGTAGCATACTCTTCTCTATTTGAAGAACTCAATCAAGGGAATTGCTTACAATTAAATGCAACAGATACCGTTCATACAATTGAAAATATCGTAAAAGAAAAAGCTGATAAAATCGCAAGCAAGTTCGATCAAATTAATAACGAACAACGCGAAGCAATTCGTAACGCTATTATTATTGCGACCCTTTCTGTACATACCGCATATGTACAAATGTTAGCGAAACGTTACGTAACAGCAACGTTATTTTTACAAAACTTAGATGTGAAACAGTAAAAAACAAGCATCCCCCTGTCCTACGTATATGACAGGGGGATGCTTGTTTTCAATCAATATAAACTACACAAATCATTTTACATTTAAGTTTCGTTCTACAATAGCTCTTGATTATGTAAAAATCATTACTAACCTAACATTCAACAATGTTCATTTCTTTCTATTAAATTCCTATCAGATTTTCTCGATAAACTTAATTACTTCATTTTTATAATTATATTTATCATTAATTTCTTGTAATAATTCAATATCATGCGTATGAGTTTTTCCTGTCTCTAGCAGCTCACGGTATAAATCAATATAAGGAAGATTTTTATTAGTGGCATTTTTATATTCCTTTTCTACATCGTAAAAAACCTTTTTAAACCTCACGTCAGTAATCCCTGCCTCATCAATTTCAAGAATTGCATACTGAGCACGTAAGTCAGAGTTTAGCTTATTCCACTTGTAAAAAGGTTGTCCAACTGTTCCTGGGTTAATAATTAATTGATCATTGCTACTATAGCGCAACAATTGATGGTGGGTATGAGCGTAAATCGCAATATCATAATCACAATCAAATAACCGATCAAACTGTTCTTGATTATTAGTGGGCCATAAATCCCCTCCGTAATTTTTATTTTGTAGATTATGACTAATACTTATTGATAAATCATTAACCTGTTTTGTTATATGTAATGGTAAATTTTTAATATGATTAATATAGTTTTTATCCAAGTTTTCACATTGATACTGAACTAATCTAGAAACATAAATATCGGTTGCGTTATCAATATCAATGTTTTTATTAAGAACGTCAAGAAAGCTATCTTCCCAGTTTCCTTGTACATAAGTATCAACGTTAACACTATCTAACATTTCAAATAAATCATTCGATCCAGGACCAGGCATAATTAAATCTCCTAAAAACCAATAATCAGTCACACCTTCTTTCAAAGAATCTTCGATAACTGCTTTTAAAGCAGTTGCATTTCCATGTACATCTGCCAGTACAGCAATTTTATGTTTCATGTATTTCATCCCCCTAAATTAACATTATATTCCGAATTAACTGCGTGTATTTTTCTATATTGTTTCTCCTTTCTTAACTCTGTGCATATCATACACTTTCACTTGATTCTCTATATACGATTTTTCTTTTTTAAATCCAGCTTTCTCATAACAACGAATGGCCCTCTTATTATCTTCCCTAACTTGTAATACAACAGCTTCTATATCAGGATCTAAAAATGATTTACTAATAAAATACTTTGTAATCTCTGTTCCAAGCCCTTTTGAATATAAATTCGAAACACCAATGAGGATAGAGTATTCCATCATGTACGCATCTTCATATTTCTTCTTTTTTAATCCGACTCTCCCTATTACTTCATCTTCTACTACTATTACATGATAGCTCGCATAAGACCGCGACAATTTTTCAGTCCAATACTGCCGAAGCTCTTCAATTGTATATCGCTTAAATGATTTCACATCTGCTATATTTTGTAATTCCTCATTGTTATACCATTCTAATATAATTGATAAATCATCTATTTGTAATAAACGTTCATGCCAATCCATATTTTCACCTCATCTACATTTCAAATTACTACACCTAATTAAAAAAAATACGCATATTCTTTTTTAGGCAATTTTACTATCTCTTGAATGAAATTCGATTTTTCTAAAATGTCATCTAGCTGCCCCTCACTATAAACATAAATACCACCTACGTATGAACTGTAAGCCTTTTTCTCAGTTATTACCACTGCGGTGCTATTTTTCTTTTTATAATCGCCCTCTATTCCTTTTTCAAATGACAAACTTTTAGTTGCTGAGAAGTAAAGATGGATTAATTCTGCTATTTCTATGTCATCTGATTTTGCAAAGCACTTTATTTCATTTATAATCATTTCATCTTGTAACGGAAGAAAGTCCTCTATCTCTATCTGCTTTCTTTTATAAAAGAAATTTTGTATCTCAGGAGTATGGAACGAAAGATTTTTCTCCTTTATCTTTTGAAAAATGGATTGCAACAATAAGTCTTTCCCTACTACAAACGGATGGCCAAAGCCATTATTGTAAAGCCCTTTTTTCATTTTCATTAGTTGTTCAATGTACGGGATTCCTTGTTCTGCAATAACCAGATTTACTAGTACATATACACCTATCGAATGTTCTTCCCTCGTATGTATTGCGTTCTCATGTAAAAAATAAGTATGTCCTTGTTGTTTAATATAGGCCAACCTTTGAAATGCTTTTGTATCTATCAATTGAAGGATATCTATATCATGAATAGAGATTGGGCCATAAATTGGATCTGCAACATGCATACATTCTCCTCCTATTTTGTAAATTAAAACCTATATTATTATACTTAATTTTCAGTCTATTTTCATTAATATATGAGAAATTTTTAATGAACTTTTCATTATTTCCGCATGAAAATTTGGCTTATATCCTTTACTATAATACTTATACGAGACATAAAAGAATTGAAATAGCAATCCCCTATATAAATAAGGTATAATCTACACATAGTGAACCTTTTATATCATTAAGTAAAAGGGCGTATATTCAAAAATCCATACATTAGAAGGTGCAACAATGTTAAGTAGTTTTATTCACTCAGTATTAACGTTTTTTGAAGGATTAGGTTATTGGGGCATTATGCTTGGACTTATGATCGAGATTATTCCAAGCGAAATTGTTCTCGCTTATGCAGGATACTTAGTATTCAATGGTAGCATCTCATTTATAGGCGCAGTTGTATTTGGTACTATTGGCGGCGTTATTGCTCAAATCTTTATTTATTGGATTGGACGATACGGTGGACGCCCTATATTAGAACGTTACGGAAAATATATTTTCATTCATAAAAAACAAATCGATGCTGCCGAAGATTGGTTTAATCGTTACGGAACTGGCGTAATTTTCACAGCTCGCTTCATTCCGGTAGTGCGTCATGCGATTTCAATCCCTGCTGGTATTACAAAAATGCCATTACTACGTTTCACTACGTTAACGGCACTTGCAATCATCCCTTGGTCTATTATTTTTATTTATTTAGGTGAAAAACTAGGTGAAAACTGGGAGAATATTAATGATATTGCTGGACCGTATGTGAAATCATTCGCTATCGGTGGCTTCGTACTTATTCTTTTATATTTCGTAATAAAAAAGTGGACAAAAAACGTAAAAAACTTGCTTAAGATAATAAAAAAACCGCTAAAAATTCATTCAGAATTATAGCGGTTTTTATTATAGGCTCGACTATGTATTAAAAATTGTATTATTTCCTCTTTATGCTTCAAGTCATGCTGAATGAGTAATGAAAAGTAATTAATTAATCTCACTTTTTTTGTATCAAATTAGTAGTCATTATAAAAATATCGGGTGGGAATCCGCTCAATTTGCTCCACTAATTGTTTATGAGTAACACTAAATTGATCTAATTGTTCTTCTTTTGAAATACATGATCTCGCATATCTTTTTGCACCCTTATTCATTTGCTCTACATCTATCGAAACATTAGGTACAGATTGAGTACTTAGAAAATAAGAAATTCGATATTTCATTACAAACTCGTCTCGAACGATAAAATGTGAAATCACATCCCTCTTTCAATGCTTAACATCATTCTATTAAACTTAACTTTTCATCCATAATATTTTCTTTCTTCATTTTTCATTCCTTTCCGCCATTTATAACCCACTCCTAATAACACCTTCTAGAAATTGTATGAAAAGCCCCCATATTTACATGGATAAGCAACAATTTAGGCATTCCTTTCGTATATTATCCCAAAAAGGAGTGACTCCCCCAATGCACTGGCAACAAAAAATACCATACTTAATTGGACGCCCTATCGGCATTTCCTTCATGAATGGGCAAGGAACTACTGGGGTATTATGTTCAGCACATGATGGCCAATTATATGTGTATGAATACCTTTACCAATCTCAGTTCGCGATGAAACATTATGATTTCAGACAAATTCAAGATATACACGCATTTCCGAATTGCCCACATCAAAATCCTCTTTATTAAGAAACAGGAACAGCTCATAGCCGTTCCTGTTTCTTAGTTGTTATTTCTCAGAATAAAACTTCTGCACAGCTTCATCAAAATAGATCCAGCCTTTCCAGCCTAGATGAATCGTATCTTTTAAGAAATACTTATCATATTCATGGCTAGAGAAATCGACTACTGGATACCCTGCTTTCTCAACTTGCTCTCTAACCTTTGTATAATACACTTCACGGCGTTCTTTCGGGAAACCAGCGTAATCATACCAAGGTCCATTTACAGGTACAGAGATAAAGAGTGGCTTAACATTTTTTTCTTTGAAAAGATCTAAAACAATTTGTAAGTCATCATATTCTGGTGATTCATCATACGATTCATTTGCTCTAAAATTTTTTAGGCCTTTTAATTTTTTCTTTAAATTATGTTTATAGTAATACGGGTTTTCAATTCCAAATGTATTTGTAGTAGACTCCGCTTGCCCTTCTTGTTCCGCATGTTTACGTGCATTCTCCCAAGAAATTGAACGTAGTCCCATATTTGTTTTCTCTTTCATCGGTTCAATCTTAAATAAAGAATTAAATAAATCTCTATGATCTAAAATGTTTCGGTACATATAAGCAAGTGGTTTGGCTAGACCTGCTTTTATGTTATGTTTCGTATCATTATAAACAATACCTTCTAATGAATTTTTTAATATATCATCTTTTTGCACAACTTTATAATCTAATAGTCGTTTCGCGATCTGCTTCTTCATTTCAGGTTTAATGTCATCATTAAAAATAAAATGATATGCTTGTTGTTTGGAGAAATTATTAGTAAAATCTCCTTGTGATACACCCGTTTTTGTAAACCATTGTGGCGAAAGAACAAAGACGACTTTTTTACCTTCCAAATCATCCATTGTAGACGTCATATTTAAAATATGAGCTAAACTTTGCGTACCGCCAGTTCCAATTAAAAATGGTGTAAAACCTGCTGGATTTACTTTGAAATAGTTAGATGGATGGTATGCATCCATTCGTAAAAATTCAGATGAACCGTACATCGGTAAATACTGCGAATTCTCTAACATTTTCTGTTGTAAGAAAACACTTTGTAGTTTTTCTTTTTGTAAGGACGTTGCCGCATCTTCTATCTTTTTATCACTAATTAGCGATACTAAACTTTTAGACGGAATAAGCAATACAATGAAAAAAAGTACACAGGCTAAAATAATTGGTCCGAAAGCATGCTTCATCTTCATTAAATATTCCTCATTCCATTACTATTAAATTGTAACCCTTGTTTTTGACACGTCATCTTTTCTCTCCTTTTTCTCTATACATGTTCCATTCTATTTATCTATTATATACATGTATGTATTTCCTTCCTTGTTCTATTAAGTCCTATACAAATAGCGCAAGCAAATGTTTCCATAGAAACACGTTAATTATACAAGATTCTACATAAATTTCACACTGGAATTTTAGTAATAATTTTATTTTTAAACGTCGAAAAAACAAATGAAATGTCTATAATTCATCCGATTATGTATTACATAAGAAAAAAACAGACCACCACATACGTGAAGTCTGTTTCTTCATCACTTTATTTTTGTACCTCTGCCCATTTTAAGCTTGTAGCTGGACCGAATTGATGCACATATAAGTCTTTCACATATGGTTTTTGTAAGTAAGATAGACCGCGCTGGAATACCGGTGCAATTACTGCATCATCCAGAAGCATTTTTTCAGTATCTTGCAGTGCTTTCCAACGTGCTTTTTCATCGTTACCTAATTCAGTTTTTATCTTCTTAATTAACGCATCATATTCTGGATTTGCATACCCTGTATTATTTACAGTACTTCCTGAAAGGAATACTTCTAAGTAAGTCATCGGATCTGGATAATCAGGTAACCAGCGCGACAACGACATTTCATATTCTTTTTTCTTCTCTAACGCTAGTTTTTGCGTATGTGGTTGTAATTTCACATTTACTTTTAAGCCAGATAAGTTTTTCTCAAGCTGTTCTTTAATATATTCGCCTACTTTTTTAAAGTTTTCTAAGTCATAGTTTAATAACTCAAGCGTTACTGCATTCGTTCCTGTTTCTTGCTTTGCCTTTTCCCAATATTCTTTTGCCAGTTTTACGTCTGTCTTATTAAATTCGCCCGCTGTACTTCTAAAGTCTTTCTTATCTGGCCCTTTTAAAAACCCTTTTGGTACATAGTAGTTTGCAGCAACAGAACCATCATTTAAAAATGAAGTCGCAAGGCCCTTCTTATCAAACACTGTACTTAGTGCCAGACGCGCATTTTTATTTTTAAGAATCGGTACATTTTCATTGAAACGGAAGAAATACATGACTGGATCTGTATATTGTTTCAGTTCCTTATTCGTTTTATATTTATCTACAAATTCTGTAGAAATGACCGCTCTATCAACCTTATCTGTTTCATATAAATTTACCGCAGTTGAAATTTCTTTAACAATTTGATAGTTTACTTCATCTAACTTCACTTCTTGTTTATCCCAATACTTATCATTTTTCTTTATTGTAAAGCTAGCTTCATGTTTCCATTCTGATAATGTAAACGGTCCATTATATACCGTTTTATTTGCTTCTAATCCGTATTTATCACCTTGCTCTTTCGCATATTTTTCATTAATCGGATAGAAAGATGGCAAAATGAGTAGTTTCGTAAAATACGGTACAGGATGTTCCAGCTCTACGACAAATGTTTTATCATCCTTTGCTTTTACTCCTAATTCATCTAATCCTAGTTGTTTCTTATTTATTTTCTCCGCATTTTTCACATCATACGCAATATATGCATATTGAGAAGCTGTATCTGGATTAATAAGCTGCTTCCAAGCATATACGTAATCGTGAGCCGTTACTGGATCTCCGTTAGACCATTTCGCATCACGTAAATGAAATGTATAAGTCTTTCCATCCTTACTAACCTCATATTTTTGCGCTCCGGCTTCAATTACTTCATCATTTTTCGATAATCGGAATAGCCCTTCCATTACGTTATTCAAAACGTTAAATGATATCGCATCTGTTACTTTCCCTGAATTTAATGATGGAATTTCACCCGTTTCTAGTAGCTGCAATACTTTTTTCTCATCTTTCGGCTTTGTAACTGTTTTTTCTTTTGCGCAACCAACTAAAAATGAAGAAACTAATAGAGTACTAACTAACGAGTAGCGAACTACCTTTTTCATTTCCAAACCCCCTCTATTTTTTACGGTAAGTAACGGCGAGCACCAGCGTATTCTTCTATATATCCTGGTGTATTTAACGGGATTATTTCAACTGATCTTTCAGCTCTTGGTGAGTGAATCATATTACCATCACCAATATACATCCCAACGTGATGGACACTACCTTTCCCTTGATCATGCGCAAAGAAGATTAAGTCCCCTTTTTGTAAGTTTTCTTTATCAACGGCAACCCCCGCTCTTGATTGCGGTCCAGAATCGCGCGGTATTGTAATACCGTGCGATTTATAAATCGTATGTGTGAATCCAGAGCAATCAAATCCAAACCCACTTGTACCAGCCCATATATATGGTAAACCTAAAAACATTTTCCCTGTGTTGATTAAATCATCGGCTGTCGGTGTTGGAATATCCTCTTGAGAACGGTAAACCGCTCCATCATTTTTTCGTAGCCATGCTTTCTGTCCATTTGGCAACAATACGCGGTATGAAATGCTATCTTCACTTAGTAGCGGCAGTCGCGTATTATAGCTAACTTCAAGTGCTTTTTGTTTTTCAGAAGGATTTATATATAAAATTGCGGTCGGTTTCGTTACTAATACGAACGGTTCGTTTGTTTTATCTGCAAACTCTTGATTATACGTTAATTGTTTTTCCGGCATCCATCCCGGATAACCTTCTTCATTTCGCGGTGTCGGTTGTCCGTGTACTAACACTTTTACCCAGTCACCTTTCTTATCAACAACCGTTACTTCTTGACCGAGTAGTGCTTGCGTTTCTAATTTATTTGCATTTGTTAACCATAGTTTTTCATCGAGCGTCATTGATTTCGTCCATTTCCATAAATCAACTGGATTTGTTGCACTCGGTGCATCAATTGGCCGTAACGAATCAGGTGCAGTCCATAACGTTGCGGCAGATACATCTATAAACGCTTTGCTATCTTTCTTCTCTTCAGCATTTGCCGATGTAAATGATGAAAATATAAATAGAGTTGTTAATAATGCAGTTCCTACTTTTTTCATATATATCCTCCTTAAAAGGTAAGTTACTAGTCATTTCTTCTAAGATTACATATTCACTTTAGAATGAAGGTTTACCTTTGAGCCGGAGTAAGTCATTCCTTCCGGTTCTTCCATTAACCATAGCGGTGCATCAAGATCGAAATAATAAATATTTGGATGTGCAGCAGCTAAGTGTGCTACAGCACTAACGGAAAGTGAAGATTCCATCATGCTGCCAACCATACATTTCACACCTGCCGCTTCTGCAATATCTGCAATACGCCACGCTTCACGTATACCACCGCATTTCATTAATTTAATATTGATTAAGTCCGCATAGCTTCCTTGCACGAGTTTTAATGCGTCACTTGCTGAAAATATACTTTCATCAGCCATAATAGGCGTTTGTACATTTTCTTTTACGTACTTTAATCCATCCAAATCTTTCGCGTGAACTGGTTGTTCAATGAATTCTATATTTAAATTACGATTTTCCATCTCTTTAACAATAGAAACCGCTTCTTTTGGATTCCATCCTTGGTTTGCATCTAATCGTAACGTTGTATTTTTTGGTACGCTATTTCGAATCGCCTCAATACGCTCTAAATCTAAATGCACAGATTTACCAACTTTAATTTTTAAAGTTTGAAATCCTTTTTCTATATGTTGCTTTGCCTCTTTTGCCATAATAATAGGATCATCTACACTTACTGTAATATCTGTATAGATTTCTTTCTTACCGCCTAATAATGCGTAAAGTGGGACGTTTTGATATTGGCAATACACATCATATAAAGCGATATCAACCGCCGCTTTCGCACTTGTATTTCCTATACAACTCATTTGGATATGCTGTAATAACTGCTGAAATTGAATTATATCTTGACCAATTAAGCATGAACGCAGCGGCCCTAATATAGCTTCCTCAATCCCACTAGCGAAATCTCCCGTAATAACCGGTGTTGCGGCCGCAGCTCCTTTTCCAACAATTCCTTCATCTGTATGAATAAACACATCAATACTTTCAATTTCAGTTACGGTACGAAGTGCGGTTTTAAATGGAGTATGAAGCTTTACACAACGACGCTTCACCTTTATATCCGTAATTTTCATTTCGCTCATCCTTTCGTTGTCCAATAAAAAAATCCAGCCGCAAGAACTTCCTTACGGCTGGATTTTGTCTATGATTGAGTAGACAAAGCAGCAATCTGATTATATTTTTTTTTCGCATCTTTTAGCGCTACTAATAATGCCTTTTGAGATGAACCGAAATAACGATCTTTTATTTCTGTTACTAGCGCTGGATCATTAATATTTTTATGTAGAAATAAATATTTAACGAATTGAGATGTTAATGCAATTGTCGCTGAGCAATCTGCATCTACAATTTCCCCTGTCTCCTTCACAAGTACAAAAGCTACAAAATAGCTTTTAAACTTTTCCGTAATGGGATTATTTTGAGGCGCTTTCGCATCCCCTACGACATAAATTGTATTTGAAGCATACACAGCTATCTTCCTTTCTTATACAAGGATAACGGGTTTCTTAATAGTCGTACGAGCGATAAACTCAACATTCATTAAAAAATGTATCCGCTTACGAATATTATATAAAATTATCAGAATTTTAACAACATTTATCTTTACACATATTTCATAATTATGGATAATTGAATTCCATTGATGTAATGGCTTCAACTGTACATCTTACATTATGTTAGAACTCCTTGTACCATGCAAAAATTTAGCTTTTTTGTTTTCGTACTTCATTTACAAATAAAAAACAGTTAGCCAACGCTAACTGTTTCATTACTTTGGTAATACGAAAATCGTTTCATTTGACTTAGAAAATTGGTACTCTTTTCTCGCAAACTTCAAAATTTCCTCTTCATTATCCGTTAAATTCTCAATGTTAGTCTTTAGAAACGATTGATCCTTCTTTAATGTAACTAATTGTTTCTTTTGATTTGTAATCGTATCTTTTTTATTCATTATTATCTCTTGCTGTTTCGTTAAAATATATTGAACATACAAAGTAGTCGCTGCAATAAAAAGAACCATTAAAATAAGTCGTCTTAACTTCTTTTTGTTTATAGTACGATTGTCACTAGGTTGTGATAGTTGCTCTGGTATATTAGGAACATTTACTCTTTTGAGTTTCCTCATTTCAAGTCCCCCCAACCCATATTTTTCACTACCATAGGCACGTTTTCTTACTAAACTAAATTCTATTCTTATAAAATAAGTTCCTTCACAAAAATATCTCACAAATTAACCAATTAAAGATAGCATTCGACGACATTTCCATATTTACATCGAGATTTTTTATGTATGCTGCAATAAAATAGTAGTTTATGTTATTCTTTTTCTACTATTGTAGAAGAGTTTTTTTACTTAGCACTTTATTTTATCTCCTCAACATAAGGATTCGCATATAAATCAATATCAAAATCAGCTTTAATACTGTTAGCAAAATCAATTACTGGATTATCTAAATGAACAGCTGGTGTATGGCCATCATTTATTTTAATTACAATAGTGAATCTACATTCTAATCCAAATTCTCTTTTTAGTTCATTAATAATGGCTGACTTATCTTTTAGTTTTAGAATTACTTGCTCCATTACATCTCCTACATCTAATGATTCCTGATATCCTGTACTTATTTGCCAAGATGTATAGTTTCTTGTTATGTTTTCAGTTTCGTTTGTTTTTCTAATTATGTCCCCTTTTTTATAACTTATAGTTGGGCTTACTTGCAATCTTTCAGAAACAACCTCTACTGGAAATTCATCTCCGGACAGATTGAAATAAACTATTACTTGCGTTTCATCCATTAATCTCACACCTTTATTAAAAATAAATTATTATTTAATTCAATCGTTCCATTTTACTACAGACTACAAGTTGAATTTTATGCCAACCTATAACTAATATTAATATGAATCATTCTACAATTACATCTTTTTATTAAGATATAACATTTTTATTTTTATAAAGTAAAACTTTAATCAATGTAGGTTATGTTCACCCCCACTGATTATCAGCCCTCACCAATCGGTCCAGCCCCACTCCCACCTAACTTCTTTGCCCCAGCCGAGTTTTGAGGTGGGAGTTTTACTTCCCGGCAAATAGCGTGATAAACTCTATTACTAACGGCGCATTACTTCTCCATTTAAAATTGTTTACATAATACTATTATTTTTATAATTTATTATCCCAATAAAAAACAATCCATCTAACAAATGGATTGTTTTTATGTTTCATTTTTATAATTCTTTAAATAATTTAATCGTTTTTACCTTAACTGAATTTGATTTATAATAATGAAATAAAAATATATATTAAAAAACCGAGCACATTATGCATATCAAAAAATAGCTGCCTAATAAACATTTATCATTTGAAAGTTAAAATGTATTTTAACCTTTCATTTGAAAAAAATACGTATAAACCCTCTAAAATGAGCAGACTTATCATACTAATCTATAACAATTTTGCCTTCTCCCCTTACCTGTTTCCTTTAACACATATGATTTTAAAACAAGGGCAGTTAATGAATCCGTTAATGTTTTATATGATAAATTAGACAATGCCAATAGATCGTTTGTATATAACATTCTATGCTTCTCTAATAATAATAGTACTAATCGTTCTGACGGTTTTAATGTCTCATCACTTTCTAGTATAAAGTCTATATTTTTCATTTCTCTAATTATTGCTCCTTATATAAAAAAATACTTTAAATGATTATTTAATATAAAAATAATACATAACAAAATTTGAAGTATACTAAAATAACATCATTTTAAAACACTATTATACTATAACATAGAAAAAGCATTTCCCAAAATAGGAAATGCTTTTCTTAATTCACTTTCTTATATTGCTTATATGATTGTTCCAAACCTATATTATATTTCGTGTTTTTATCCGTCCAGTCTTCTCCTAAATTACCTGGCCATCCTGATGTATTAGCGACATATTTTAATAACTCCCAATCTTTTAATCCTTTTTTCACACCGCGCTCATATGATTTGACCATATTAGTGATTGCTATTTTTGCATTGATTTGTGAATCCATTAAACTTTCTTCAGATAAAGAGGCTGGTGCTAATCCGCCCCGATGCAATTGGAATAATCCAAATGATGTGCCCTTATCCCCTATCGCTTTTCGATTCAATTTTGTTTCATGGTCTGCGATAGATAGTGGAATCCAATCTGGAATATCATACCTCTTAGCAACTTCACCAATTATTTTCTTATTATTTTCAATCTCTTTATACTTCTCATATTTTGAATAAAGAGCATTCGTTACTGTTACTAACGTAAGTAATATGAATATATATTGCAACGCTTTTTTCATCATTTCATCTCCTGCTTTGTGTATACTTCACTTCCTACTCACACTATAAAGCCTTTATGTGACATTCATTTGACGAAATGATATGAATGATGCATAAGTTAATAATAAATTAAGTTTTTCTAAAATCACTTAAACAAATAAAAACGGTTAGCCACCCATGTTCTAAACATGAGTGGCTAACCGTTTTCGAGTGTCTTTTTAATAAACACGTTCTACCTTATATATTTCTTGCAATATGTGGTTTGCTGTAATGACTCGTTCCGCCGCCACCTACTACTACTTTACCGCCTTTTCCAAAGATTAATAATTTACTTGAACCATCTGCAAGAAGTACTATTACTTCCGCATGATCACTTGTAGCTACATAGATTACATAACCGCTTTTTGAAATACACGTTTCCCAATTCTCATCAAATTCTGATCTAACTACCCGATTAGAATACACTTGATTTTCAATTCTTCCTTGTTCTTCGTTTTCCAAATTTATTCTCCCCTTTTCCTTGAATAGTTATATATATATTAAAATAGCAGTCCTGTTTAAAATAGTGACCGATTTTAACATAAATAGTATATGTAGGTAGTAGAAGAATGCTTGGACAATGAAAACGTATCAGCATTTAAAAATTTTACAATCGAAACTTCTCTTTAATCATTTCCGCTACTTCTTTTGGACTCAAGTAAGTATTATTAATTTTTATATACTCTTCTTTTTCAATTTCACCATGAAGAGAGTTTAATCTATGCTTTTTCATCGTTTCTTTTAAATTATTTTCAGACCATTCAATATCTCTTTTTTCGGTTTATGTTCTAATCTATGCGGGCTTTTATTCCGTTCTAATCTTTCATCTAATTCCGCTTCCAGCTCTACAAAATATACCGTCCCACCTTTTGATTCAAAAATACTTACTACATGATGTATATAATCCCAATCGGATTGGAGGTCAAATGCCCATACATAAGTAAAAATCATTCCAGATAAATCACTTTTAGATACTTCTTCAAATATTTCATTACGAAATAAACTTACTAGTCTTTTTGCTTCTTTCGTACTGTAATCAAAAATTGGACTTACTAAATCAATTGTCATATGGTTATGAAAAAGTTTTAAACCGGTTAATGTTGCTAATTCTTGCCCCACTGTCATTTTCCCAACTGCTTGTGGGCCAAATATTAATATGAATTTCATTTATTTCCCTCCTATCGCTCTCTATAAACAATTACATAAAATAGAAAATAAGGCAGTCGATTTCGTATCGATTGCCTTATTTTTATTAATAGTTTCTGTACTATTTTTTTCGCACAGCTTCAAACGTAACCATTTGATTTGCATTTGACGGCTCTTTTTCATATACATAGTCAGCAGAGCAAGTAATGTTAGAGAAACCAATACTTTCTAAAAGGAGTTTAAACTCTTCTATACCATACCACCGCATTGCAAAACGTTGTAGTTCTGTTTGCGTTAACTGTCCTTTACTCCACTTTTCATATTTTAAATATGATACAGTAATTTGGTTCAGCCAATCCATTTCAATTGATTTCTTTTCTAACGTAATTCCGTCTCCGCTTGGCAGAGAAAAAGTCGATGTGTGAATTTCACCTGTCTTCCAGTCATACGGAAGTATAAGATCTACAATTAAGCGCCCACCTGGATTAAGATGTTCATACAAACATTTCAAAGCATTTATAGAATCCTCACGATTTTCAATTAAACAAAAGGATCCAGTAGGAATGATAATCGCCTCATACTTATGTGGTAGTGAAAATCGATGTAAGCTTCCTTCATATAAATTAGGATGTAAGTCTCTCTCTTTACACCGCTTACGGCAAGAATCTAGCATTTCAGGCGAATAATCTATCCCATCAACGTTAAAACCAGCTTCAAGAAATGGAATAATGACACGTCCTGATCCTACAGCTGCTTCAAGAATTCTTCCTCTACAATTTTTTAAACGTTCTTCATAATACTCAATATCACCATTTAAAGAATAACCGACAGGCTTTGTGTAATCATAAAGTTCCGTACAAAGTGTACTATAAAAACTAAACATTTATTTTCTCCTCCGTTTTATACGTACGGAAGATTTCAATTCAATTAATCTTCCTGTACCTTTAATTTTAATGAAAATTCGAAAGAGCTGACTGTCATACTATATCACTCGCTTTCCATAGAATATAATCACATTGTATAATATTTCCTTCAAAATGAATATATAGAAATCGAAAATTCAGACTTATTTCGAAAGGATGATATGATGAATTCATTAATTGGATTTCTTTTTCTTCTTATCACTTTTAATGCTCTAATTTTCTTTATTGCAAAGAAGTATAGGCGAATATGGAAAATTGCCAGTGGCATTTTCATCCTTTCTTCCCCCATCATTTTCTTCGCGACTATGCATGTAATTGGTGAAAAAGTTGGAGATGGTTTCGCTGGAGGTGCTGCTGGGCTTACCTTTAGTGGAATTTTAATCCTAAATGCAATTGTTTTATTTGTTGTAAGTATTTTTAATAGAAATTCATAATCGCCTCCTCGTATTGATAAACAATTACACCCCAAAATTTAAAGAGCTTACTATATAGTAAGCTCTTCATTAAAAATCATTTATTTCACAATCGGTAATATTACTTCGCTTAATTTTACTGTAAGCTTCGTACCCGCTTTCGGTCTAATTGTATAATCATAGTCACTAGCAATTAAAACGATCCCAATTTGATGTCCTGCTTTAAATACATATTCATCTGGCTGCATGTCCCATGTAAATGTATAATCTTTTCCAGGTTGAAGTGCTGTTGAATTTTTTATACTATTTAAGTTTTGCGGGTCCATCCAGCCTCTCGTGACGATTTCAGGCTTTGCTCCACCGTAATCAACAAGTAAAGCTGTTAAATTCGCTACAGAACGGTCAATATTTCCTTTGAATGAAACTTGTGCTGTACCGCTTATTCGTGTATCTTTTTGCAATACTGGCATTGTATACACTAATCGATTTGCTACTTCTAATTCCGGGTTTGCTACTAATTGGTTTGATTTCATTTTTGCATCATCTACGAATGAGAAAGTCTTATTAGCAGATCCCATACTTAATGGCAAATTGACTGCTTTATTACTTAAATACATTCGGATTTTTGACGGCACAGCCGCTGGATCTGGCCAATTTTTTAACTTTTCCCATGTTTTATTTTCTCGTTGTACATCAACCATTGGTTCATCCATAATTCCATTTTCAATTCCGTACAACCAATAATCTAACCATTTATTTTGTGTTTGCTGCCAGTTATTACTTGATGTTCCGCCGTGTCCACCTTGATGTAACCACATTTTACGAGGTACATCATTTTCTCCAAGTGCATCCCACCATTGCGCGAACTGCTTCGTTTTTACGTTCCAATCGTTTAAACCGTGAACGACAAATACGCTCGCTTTTACATTTTTAGCATCTTTCACATAGTTACGTTTATCCCAAAAATCATTATAATTACCAGTTTTCCGGTCTTGTCCATCAGTGAGCTCTTTTATAACTTGTCCGCAAACTTCAGGGTTTTCCCTTGTTAGTACTGCTTCTGCCATATTATCTGTATCTTCCCCTTGATACCCACCTGGCGCAATGACTGCGCCATTTGCACGATAATAATCATACCAACTACTAATCGCTGCGATTGGAATAATTGTTTTTAACCCTTCAACTCCAGTCGTCGCAACAGCATTTGGTAACGTACCATTATAAGAAACCCCTGTCATACCTACATTTCCAGTAGACCAATTTGCATTTACTTCTTTTCCATCTTCTGTATATGCTTTCGCACGCCCATTTACCCAATCAATGACAGACTTCGTCCCCAATATTTCCTGTTCGTCTCCAGTCGTAGGACAGCCATCTGATTTTCCAGTACCGATACTTTCTCCTAAAATAACTGCATAACCTCTTGGCACGTAATAGTTTCCGTACGAACCAAGATTAACCGCTCCATACGGTTTTCCTTCATACGCATACAATTCTTCATCTACATTATATACAGGAACATCTTTTAATCCAGCTCGATATGGACTCATTTCATAAATAACAGGAACTTTCACATTCGGATCAGTTTTTGGACGCATAACCTTTACTGATACACGATCCTTTTTACCATCGCGATCACTATCAACTTCTGTTTCTACAAACAAATTTTCAATAATCGCTTCATCAAGTGAGTAAATAGGTTTTGTCATCCCATTTTCTAATTCAATTTTTGTGTTCGAATGTAATGCTTCTGAAACTTTTCCATTTAACTTAACGCCATTTTCATTTCTAGTGTTTGTTTCCTTATTTTCTGCATACGCAGTGATAGTAGAAACTCCTGATGTAATTGATAAAGATAAAATAGCTGATAGTGTAATTGCAATTTTCTTTTTCTCCATGCCCTTCCCTCCCCAATACTTCTCTTCTTACTATACAACAAAATTACTGAAAATTCAGTTTATATTTTATACAATAACTTGAGAAATTTGTAGAACATTCTCCCTACGAGCTTTCAAAATTATATAGTTCCACTTAATACTGTCTTATAATCATAAAAAAGCATCGTCTCCTATTGAAAATAGACGATGTTTTTTAGTTTTTAATTAGCCCTTCTTCATATAAATATCAAACTGTATCTCTCCATCTATAGTAGAGACTCCATATTCAAAACCATGTCTTTCTAAAATACTTTTCACTATCGCTAATCCTAATCCTGTACCTGATTTTTCTTTACTACGAGAAGATTCTAATACATAAAATGGTTCCCAAATTTTATCGATATCTTTAATTTGTTCAGCATGAATACCATTTTGAATTTGAAAATATATACCATCGTTTCTATTTTGTAAATAAATTTCCACATTTTGATTCGTTGTATATTTAATCGCATTAGAAATTAAATTTTGAAACACCATTCCCATTTTATTTAAATCTGCATAAATGATTGTATCACCAACAGTATTGTTCACTTGCAAATTGATTTCTTTCGATTCCAGTTCAATCTTATGTTTATCTATTATACTTTGGACTAGTGGCTCAATAGGGAATTCTTCTTTTTGTAATATATCTCTTTCTAGTTTAGAAAATCGTAATAACTCTTCAATTAGATTTGAAATTTGATCAGTTTGTTTAATAATTGTATCTACGTACGTACCATCATCTAAACCATCTTTTATTCCCATAGAATATGCTTTTACTAATGCGATAGGTGTTTTTAATTCATGAGTCATATCACCCATAAATTGTTTTAAATGTTCATTACGATCTGTTAAATCTTGATGTGCTTCATGCAATTTATCACTCATAATATTGATACTATTGGCTAAGTCTCCTATTTCATCGTTCGTTTTCACTTTCGTTCTTTTAAACTTCAAACGTGAAATTTCTTCTGCGACATCACTTAATTCTTTCAATGGTGTCGTGATTGTTTTTGAAAGTATCCACACAAGTAAAATAATGAGAAGGATTGAGAAACACAAAATGTATAAGTAGAATGTATTTAACGTATTAATAATTTCATTTGAATTTGCAATAGAAGTCCCAATTAAAATTATCGTATCATCTTTCGCAATATATTTAGCAAAAAAGCTTGCTTTTACCTTTCCTTGATCATATAGTTTATTCGATTGCCCTTCCGTTTTCACTTTTATGACTTCGTCTTTCGTAATCCACAGTTTATTTAATGTTACCTTCTTTCTCATAAGTTTTGTGTGTAGTGCTTCGTTCATATCAACTATTGACTGGTTGATTGGCGTATACACAATTGAAACATTACTTTCATTTTCAATTGTATGGATAACATCTTCTAAATCTTTTACTGATGTATTTTGTATTTGCATTGTAAATTTATTTAAGTTTTCACGTGTTTTATAAATATTATATTTCGGTAAAAGATAATTAATTAATAATAAAGAGATCATAAAAATAAGAATAACCGTTAAAGAAATGCTGAAAAATAGCTTTTTTCCAAGTTTATTCACTTTGTTCCTCCAGACTATAACCTAAACCACGATGCGTCTTTATAATATTCTCTCCGATTTTTTTACGCAATCTCCTCACATGTGTATCAACCGTTCTCTCTTCTCCAAAATAGTCAAATCCCCATACGATATCTAACAATTTTTTACGCGTTAAAATCATTCCTTTATGATTTAAAAAGCACTTTATTAATTCTAGTTCTGTTTTTGTAATATCTAATTCTATATCATTTTTATATACTTTATTTTTGGCGAAATTTATCTTTACATCTTGCACTTGAATTACATCATCCTGTTGTACAAGCTTTTTCGCTCGGGTAATTAGTACTCCTGGATGAAATGGTTTTTTCACATATTCATCTGCCCCGCTTTGAAGCGCTGCTAATTCATCTTCACTTTCACTTTTTGCCGTAAGCATTAACACTCTTACACTTGAATTCTTTTTTATTTCCTGACAGACTGTAATACCACTATGTTTCGGCATCATCCAATCTAAAATAGCTAAATCTATTTTCTCATCATAAAAAATTTGAAGTGCTTCCTCTCCATCTTTTGCTAATAAAACTTCGAAGCCTTCTTTTTCAAAATAAGCTTTTAAAATTTTCAACATATCTTGTTCATCATCTGCAATCAATACTTTCATAATTTATCCTCCATTACTTTTAAACAAAAACCAATTGTATCATACAACTTCTTTGTTACATGTATGTGACAGAAAAATATTTAAACCTTTTGAGGGTATAGTAAAGATGAGGTGTTGTATTATGAAAAAAAAAATCGGGTTCATTTCTCTTCTTTTCTTCCTATTATCAACAAATGTGCTCGCAAATACAAATCAACAAATTGAAGTGTTTGATTGCAAAAAAGAAATGGTCATTCAAAAACAATCTTTAGATCCAGCAATCCAAAAAGAAGCAGTTCAATACGCTAAAGCAATAACTGGACCATTTAAAAACTTAAACGTCGTTCCGAAAGATGGACATATGATAAAAATCCCTTTATCTAAACCTATTTCTATTACGAATCAATGGTTACATACTACAATAGACGAAGTACTTATACTGCTCCCACAAAATGAAAAACCTTATATTATGCTATATGATGATGAGAATAATCCGCATTTTTATTATGTAAAAGGTAATCCAAATAGATTATTGAAACAAATGAATGTTACATTATAATTTAAGAAAGATCCCACAAATATCATTTGCAGGATCTTTCTTTATCGGTTAACAACTTGATTTTCATTAAAAAAATGCATAACCTGTCTTTTATGATGTTTATCATGATCTACAAATTCTTTAATAATATATATAAGAGAATACGGCGTTCCAGTATGAGGACAATGTGATACTCCATTGGCAGTTACAGGTTTCTTTAGATTTCCAGCAGGCAATAAACTAAGTTCTTTTACGAGTAACTCTCTTTTTGTTTTTGCTTCTTCAAGAAGTTTCATCTTAGATATACCCGATTTGGCATAACTAGAGGCTATTTTATTATATGTATTAAAGTCAGGGAACTCCACTCCCTGTCCTTCTCTCACTGATGGTAAGACCTTACTTAAAAGACATTCATCCCAATTCATAATATGAGATACAATCTCACCAATAGTCCATTTCCCCTCTGATATTGATGCCACCCACAATTCTTCTTTCATACCTTTCAATGTATTTAACCAAATTGAATATTCATTGAAATCATGAATAATTTTATTTTCTTCCATCATCCAATTCCCCATTCTAATAATAGATTCAAATGAATTATATCATCAATCCACATAAAAATAGAACAAAAGTTCTGTCAAAGTGGATAAATAATAATTCACTACATCCTTTTATATAAGTTCAAATAATGGCTCGCTCCTACATATTTTTTCCCTTTCACAAATCCACCCGAAGTATAAAATTTGTCACCCTGTTCCGTATCTGTATTTAAGACAACGATATTAAAATATTTTTTAGCATCACTTAAAATTCGCACTAACAGTAACCTCCCTAATCCTTTCCTTCGGTATTCTTTTGCAATATAAAATCTTCTTACCCTACCAATCTTATTATTTTCTGTATATGGATCCTCATTTAGCCCTCCTATTCCAATTAACTTTTCCCTTTGAAAAATACCATATAAACATTCTCCAGTTTTATTAAATACATTTATTTTGTTTTCATATTCATTTATTAATTTTATTAGGAAGTTAAAACCTCCTTCCTTACTGTCCTGAACGAGATGACTAATTTCATATTTCATTAAATTTTCTATTTGTTGAATATGTATATCTTTCAAGTAAATTCCCTCCCTTAATATAAAAATATATAAAAATGCTCAAGAATCATTTATTCTGAGCATTTTTATGGTTGTTACCTTATTCAATTCGTAGCATGCGTATTCTGCACTTCAGACAATATTCCCTTCAACTCCATTAAATCATCTATTACTATATCGGCACGAGCCAGTTCATCTTCTTGTGCAAAATCAAAATTGCATCCAATCGCAATTAAACCGTTATCTTTCGCTGCATTTATATCAGATAGTCGGTCTCCAACTACGGCTGCCTCTTTTATATCATATTTGCTCAAAATGGTTTTGACTAAGTCACTTTTATTTAGCGATTGTATTTGTTCAATACTACATGTTTCAGTAACCCACTGATCCAAAGCATAATAAGATACGATTGCTTGTAAGTATTCTTTTAAGCCATTACTAGCAATGTATATTGAACAATTATTTTCTTTTATGTGCGTAAATACTTCTTTTACATTCGGATATAAAGCACCTTTTCCGCTCTTTATGTTTTCAATTAATCTTTCCAAAAAATATGCGTCTGTTTGTTCTCTCACTTCAATAGAATGGTCTGGTAATAACGTCTCCCAAACTTTCGGTAACGGCACACCCATAATTTCACGATACTTATCAATTGGCGTTACTGCATCCCATAATTGTAGTGACCGCAAATGATTAAAAGTATCATCTACCGATACTTCTAAAATTTTATCTGTTTGAAATAACGTTCCGTCCATATCGAAAATTAGTGCTTGAAACATGTCATCCTCTCCTTACATAAGCTGCAAATATTCATCAATATCTTTAGAAATTTGTATAAAAGCTTTATCCCAAAATTCATAGCTTGTTATATCTATTTGAAAATGTTTTTTCATGAGCTCTTCTACTGGAGCTTTTCCTGTTTCTCGTAGAAATTCTTTATACTTTAAATGGAATGTACTTGAGTTTTGCTTCGCTATTTCTAATAAACTAAAACTTGCTAAATATCCAAATGTGTACGGATAATTGTAAAAAGGAACATCCGCAATATAAAATTGAATATATTTAATCCACACGAACGGCTGATATTCACTTAAAGCATGTCCATATGCTTCTTCTTGTGCCAATATAGATAACTTCTCAATTTCGTCAGCACTTATGGGACCTTCTTTACATTTTTCATAAAAATTCTTCTCAAATTGAAATGATGCTCGAATGGCCATAACATAATTAAAAGTATTTCTTATTTTCCAGCTAAGTAATGACTTTTTCATATCTATACACTTTGTTGTTTCGATTAAATAGTTTATGAGTACTGTTTCAAAGAAAATAGACGCTGATTCAGCTGTACTCATTGGCAAATAATCATCTAAAAAAGAAGTAGAGTGTTCAAAACTCATATTATAAAAATGCCAAGCATGTCCTAGCTCATGAGCAAGTACTCTTACACTATCTATACTCCCATCATAACGCATGGAGATTCGTGATTCTTTCTCAATGAAAAATGGAGCACAAAAACCACCTGGTGGTTTATTCTCTCTCGGTTCAGCATCTACCCATCCACTTTCTATCGCATTACGTGCAAATTCTGCCAATTCTTCATTAATATCTTTTAATGCATCATATATGTTTTGTACTGCTTCTGAAAAAGGAATAATAGCCTCATTATTTTTCTTTACTGTCATAAGTTCATGCCATGTAATGAAAGCTTTTCCGTTCTTATACACTTTTAAAACGCTGGCTAATTTATCTAGATTTTCTTCTGTCGCATCCCACATTTGTAATAATACAGTTTCAGAGATTTCATTCGCTTGGAGAGATTGTGTTAAAATCTCTCTATCCCCTATTTCGTTACTTTTTGTATTACGTAATCGCCCTATTTGATTTAATACAGTAGCAAAGATTTCTTTTTCCTTATGCAAAGCACTTGTAAGTAACTCGAATACTTCTAACCTTTCCTTTTCATTATCACTATTCATTGCAATATGATTTGCTTGACCAAATGATAATTGTTTATTATTGTGCTCTATTTCTATCTTATTTCTTAATTGTATGTACATATTTTCCCACGCATTTAGTTCATCTTTTATGAACCTAGTATTAATATTATCAGAAATTGCCACCTCACTTTGTTGTATTACTTGCTGTACTTCACTTTTTAGTTCCTTTACTTTCACAGTCAATATAGTATTGTCAGATGAAACACTTTCTTCAGCCGATCGGCAATACAAATAGTATTCTGCCTTTTCAATAGCCTGTATAAGTTTTGAAAGGATTTCCACATCCTTTGTCACTATATATTGTTCTTTCAACTCTAATATCGGAAATATAATATCTTCACACGAATATAATCGATCTAAATCCCACCTAGCAATTTCATGCATTTTTATAGCCGCCTCCTATTTTTACAAATAGTTACAGATATTTCTCCCTACCCAATTATATATGAAACTACAATTTTTTAATATCTTTAAATATTTCGTTTTTTGATGAGCAGGACTAGATTTATATTCGTTTCTTTCACCACTCAATCACAAATAGCATAAACACATGAATGATACGATGTGTAAAAAAGACAATAAAGTTATTTACTTTTAAACCTAAAACAAGCATAACCCCGTTCTAAATTTAGGACGGGGTTAAAATATAGATGTATAATTTTCGATATAAGATACTTCACTGTACTTAAAAATATAACAATAAAGTCGTTTGAAAATCTAATTTTTATTCAACAATAGCGCCTATTGTTGAATAATGTTCAATTTTAAACGAATAAAGCCATTAATATTAAATTTTGATAGCCGTCATCCAATTTTACACCCTTTGCTTTTCTACCCTCTTCAAAAAATCCTAGATTCTTATATAACTGGATTGCACCTAGATTATCTTCCATTACCTCAAGACAAACTTTTTCAATCTTACTGTTATTTTTAGCCCAATTGATTAACGTTTCTAGAAGAGCTCTTCCAATACCATAATTTCGATATTCAGGTAGTATGGTCATCGCAAAAGCCCCTTGATGACTAATTTTTTCTTTGTTTCCGTTCTTAAAATCGATTGCACCGACTAACTTACCATCAACTTCAGCAATAAACTGTACATAATTTGGATTTTCATGATAAGCTTTTAACGTTTTTTGAATAGCATCAACACTCATCTTTTTTACACCTTCAACCGTACTTAGCATGTATGGAGCATTTATTAAAGCTTTTGAAGCAGCATTTAGCATTCTTTCTGCGTCCTGTTCTTTAGCTTCTCTAATTATTACTGTTTGTCCATCCTTAAATTTATAAGTAAAAACATTAGTTGATAATATATTATACACACCCTTTCGGAATATAATTAATCGGATTCTTTAACTATTCCACAATTCTTAAGTAAGAGAAAGTCGTATCACCTTTTCTGTAATCGCCCTCCTTTAACTTAATAACAATTATTTCAAATATTTTTAATTTTGACAAGAAATCGTTTCGTTATATAGTTCGATTGTTGAATAACATGACTGGCGTTTTTAAACAACTTTATTATCTCTGTACACGATTACTGATATAAGTATCACTTCACCAATACCATATCGACCAATTATCACAGATTAAAAATAAAAAAGGATTGATCAAAAGATCAATCCTTTACTCTACTTCATTTAAGAAAAATAATGTTATAACGCCAGGTCCTGTATGTGCACCGATTGCTGCTCCAATTGTATTTACGATAAATACTTCACAGCCGAATCTTTCCGTAATTAATGCTTTTAACGCTTCAGCTGTTTCTAAGTCGTCGCCATGAGTCATTGCGATTGTTTGACCTTTAAGTTCTTTCCCACGCTCTTCCATAATATCTACAATTCGGCCAAGTACTTTCTTTTTCCCTCTTACCTTTTCAAGTGGTACAAGTTTTCCTTCTTCCACATTTAAGATCGGCTTAATGTTTAATAAACCGCCGATAAAACCTGCTACTTTACTTAAACGTCCACCTCTAACAAGGTACTGTAAGTCAGCCACAGTGAAGATATGTTCCATATGGTTCATTAAAAAAACGACACGTTTTAAAATATCTTCTTTTGATGCGCCGTCTTTCGCCATTTTAGCAGCTTCTAAAACGACAAGCCCTTGACCAAGCGAAGCACATTTCGTATCAATAATCTCCAAATCTAAATCTGCATATGTTTCTTTTACTTCCTCTTTAATGACAATTGAAGATTGATATGTACCAGACAGTTCAGATGAAAAAGCTAAATATATACAAGGGTTACCTTCTTTTGCATAAGAAACAAATTTTTCTTGGAAAGTTTCAAGTGAAGGCAATGATGTTCTATAAACAGCGCCTTCTCTCATTTTTTGCAATAATGTAACTGACTCTAATGTAACTCCATCTAAATACTCTGTTTCTGCTTCATCATATACACGGAGTGGAATTAAATCAATATCATATGCTTGCAGCAATTCTACCGGTAAATCCGCCGCACTATCCGTAATGATTTTAACACCCATTTTTAAACCTCTATTCTGTTATAAATATAAAATAATAAAATAAAAATAGTACTTTTAAATTATATACGTAAAACTTAAATGAAGAAAGGAAAACACTTTATATTGTATGCACTATTCTCCAAAACTTGAACTGTTAATAAAAATCATGCCATTTTAACCACTTTTTCCTGAAAATATATTATGTATAATGGAAATAGTAAAAGTTTTCTGAAGGAGGATGCATATGAGTATTCAACTGGCTACATATAATGATCTAGAATGGATTAATAATCAATACGAATCAATAGGATTTGTACGGAGCGATTTAAAGCGAGATAAAGTTGCAATCATTACATACAACAATGAGTACGCAGGTGTTGGACGACTAGTCAAAATAGATGATAATACTATAGAAATGGGTGGGATTTTTATTCTCCCAAAATTTAGAGGTCTACAATTAGCTGGGGAACTTGTTTCATTTTTAGTAGAAACTGCGAAAAAATTACAAGTACAAAATGTGTATTGTCTTCCTTTTGAGGAACTAGAAAACTTTTATAAGAAATATGGCTATACTGAGGTCGATACTACGAAAGAAGTTGTCCATCCAATTATTCTAAAAAAATATAATTGGTGTTTAAAACATTATGATAAACATGTATTACTGTTTAAATTGTAAGTTTTCTATAATGGGGGTGGATACACTTTGTGTTACACCTCATGTTTTAACAAAGATTTATCCATTTCATCTATTAAAAGAATTAGTTTTTTAAAGCGATCCATCAATTGTATTTCATATCTTTCCCAAACGCTTATTAGCAAGCTCATTTACAAACTTGCTAGCATTATTTTTAAGTTTCTCTAATACATTTTCCTGAAGAAATTTTTAACTAATTGATGTAGAGATGATTAATTATCTAATCCGCACCCAAACTTCCTGTTCTTGTAACAATTGCACAGTTAATTCCAATACAAGGTTTTGTATTAACTGATACGCGTTATCATGCGGTGTACTTCGTTCCGATATAAATTCAATACATTGAAAAATATAACCTTCTACGAGTAAGCTCCCTTTTTCAATTTTAGATGGATTATTTCCTTTCCTTATTATTTTTGGTAATAAAAACTCATTTTTTGTTAAAATAATTTCCTGTGACACCTCTTTTATTTCTATAACTTTTTCTTTAAATACCACTTTTTCTCGTAAATTAATTTCACCTTTATACTTCCCTATTTCTATTGGTAATTTCGCAGGTATATAATTATTTACTCCTCCTTCATCTTCCTTATCTAAAATTATTCCGTGTATAGGAATCCACGAAGATGTTCCTACCCAATTCTCTTCCATATTACTTTTTATTTTTTGATTAGAAAGTTCTAAAAGCACTCTCTTTTCATAAAGGTTTGAAGAAACTAAATTACAATTAACTTCTCCTTGATAATGTTGCACTGTAGTTAATAACTTAGTATCCAATTCACAACCCCTTTCATCTTTTTGATTCCGAAATACAAATACTTCTTGATTTTTCACATTCATATTAGGGAATTTTATAAAACTAGTCACATCTGAAATAATAGAAAATGGGGTTTTTACTACTTTTGAACGTACTAAGGTCTCTATTTTTGATTCTGAATCTTGACGTTTTTTCTGTGACTCTGTTTCTTTACTCTTTTTCTCGGATTTAACTGCTTCTTCTTTTTTTGACTTTGTTTTTTTACTTTCTTTCTCTGATTCAATTGTTTCTTCTTCTTTTTTCGACTCAGTTTCTTTACTTTCTTTCTCTGATTCAATTGTTTCTTCTTCTTTTTCCGACTCAGTTTCTTTACTTTCTTTCTCTAATTCAATTGTTTCTTCTTCTTTTTTCGACTCAGTTTCTTTACTTTTTTTCTCTAATTCAATCGCTTTATCTCCCTTTTTTGATTCTGTTTTTTACTTTTTTCTCTAATTCAATCGCTTTATCTCCCTTTTTTGATTCTGTTTTTTTACTTTCTTTCTTTAATTCAATTGCTTTATCTTCTTTCTCTGATTCTGTTTCTTCAATTTTTTCCTTTTTTCTTATTTCGCGTGCATCATCTTGAACATTCAGCTTTTTCCCTTTATAAACTTTGTTCCATATTTCCTGACCAACCCATGGATTTTTCATCACCATCCCCCCGTCTAATGAAATTCATAAAAATATGTTTTTTGTACGCGACCATTTCATCATTATATATGTTTTATAATAATAAAAAAGACATTGTCTTTTTATCAAAGACAATGCTTTTTTAGTTTTATACTTGTACTTGTTGTACTTGTAAAACTTTTAAAGTAAGATCTAGTACAATTTTTTCACGAAGAGTATCAAATGGTTCGTTTAGGTCTGTTGGACAAGGTGAAAAGTCTAATTCAAAAAATTGAGCGCTGACTAATTCGCAATACGGTTGTTCATTATAAAAAACTGTATTTTCGAAGAAGTATTTGTCTAAACGTGGTAGATCACCATTTTTAGGATTAATAAAGTGAGAAGTAGTATCTGAGGAAGCAGCCACTATAGCTTGTGATAGAAAATCACCAGCTGTTAAATCAGCAAAACCAGAAAATGGAACATTAGCAATGCGGTCATATAGCACACCATTACACTCGTCATTTGCATATTCAATGTTTTTACGAATATATCCTTGTACAAATAATTTTGCTCTTGTAACTCGGCGGTAAGGTGTACCTGGTACTGGAGTAAATGCTACAGGAACTAACTTACATTGTGTTAAAAATGCATTTTTTAAGATACGTTTAATTTCAACCGCTGGAGGATCTAATGAAATATCAGATTCTACAACAATTTGAATTGTTCTTTCTGCTAATACAACCGGTATTTTTACAATTGGCGCTCCCGGAGTAGTAATTGGCGTTACAGGTGCATCACTTAATGGTGTTTGGGTTTGTCCTACTACCTGACATGGTACATTAATTGGACATTGTTCACTCATATTTTATAATCTCCTTTATAATAAAATTTAGAGTTTTTTAACTCTCTTTACTGTATATGTACTTTTTCTATTAATGCGTGGGTTTGTATCATAGTCACTTTTATCAATTGCATAGTAAAAGCTTCAATTCCTCTTGATAGTTAAAAATACATAAATTAATATATGGAGCCTATACTGATATCTACCTATATAAAATAGAATTTCTCGACTTTTTTATGATAAAGCTAATAGGTGTTCCAAAATTAATTTTTCAAGAGTCTTTTATTCTATCTAACAAAGAATACATTTAATAAGAACCATCTGCCAACTTAATACTATCCACAAAACAGAACATCACGACTATTGTCCTCTTTATAAAAAATAAAAACCGGCTAAAAAAGCCGGTTTTTGTACTCAATAGATTATAAAATCTCCTTATTATTGAAATAATCATTTTATCCCCTAATATTTCCATAGGAGTTTTTAACAATGCTATCGAAACATTCCAGTCATTTGTCTTTCCCTTTTTAAATTCTTTATTTTGTACAACTCTTACAATCTCTGCTCATTCATCTATTATCCACAAAATAAGTATCATACGCCTTATCAAAAACATATCCTAGCTTTTCTGCTAGTTTGGCAGATGTCGTATTCGCTGCATCCCAGTTTGGGTATTTTCCCTTTTCTAAACAATCCAATATTAACGCTGCACTCACTACGGTCGCCAAACCTTTTCTTCTATGGTTCAGATCCGTCGCAACTTCAATTTCTATCCCCTTATCGTAAATACTATACGAGGATGCACCGCATATAACTTCTCCATTATACAAAATGCTATAACCTATACCTCGATTTAAATAATCTTCTACCGATTGAAATTGACTTGTAAAGTCTTCAGAAAGCTTATGTAGTGTAGAATTATTTGCAATATGCTCATCTATTCTTCTTAACTCGTATCCTTTTGGAAGTGTTGATATAAAAGATTGTAATTTTGAACGGTCAAAAACTTCCGAATTACGTTTGAATTTATAGCGTAAAAACTTATCTATTTTTCTTTCATAAAATGTTTCTAAACGCTTTTTCCATTCTTCACTATTTATGATTACTAACATTTTTTCAGGAATATTACGTAATAACTCTTCTGTTTCTTTCACATTTGGATCTCCAGTATAAAATGTGAAAATCCCTACTGTAACTTGTGCTACTGTTGGATTTTCAAGATCGTTTACCCAGGCTCTTCCCATATGTCCTTGTAAATAAGAAAGTAATATAACATTATTAAAATCTTCGAACATGGAAACTAATTTTCTTCTAGTATATATATTCGCTTCATATATCATTTACATTCCTGCTTTCTACAAATCAATATAACTCTACATTTTCATGAGGTAACTTATACCCTTTTTACACATCCATTTATTCGGCATATAAGCAAACACCCCTTAGACTTAACTTTCATATAATTATAAATTATTCACAAATACAAAATCATTATAACATCAAATCAAAAAATAAAAATTCACTTTTTCAATTTTAAAATATATATCTTATTATCCAAATAAAACATATTTTTTGATAAAATTTTAACATATACCCAATCCAGTCGAATCACTGTAAGATTGATTTATAAATAAGCTTTTTAAGGGGGATTATAAAACGACTGATTTCTATTCTCGTCTTTCAAAAAGTGATGTCGCTCTTATGCGTATGGCTCATGGCGGGGTTCAACTAATGAACTGGTTTAGCATTGCAGCAGAATTACAGTGTGACTGGCGAAATGATGTTGAAGGCTTTGGAGCTTTACTTGCTAAACACCTTCCAAGTTATCAAAATATCATAGGAAGCTATATGGGAGCTCAAAAGGAATTTAGTAAATAAATTACTCAACTTTTGATTAAACATGCTATCAAGTTTGGATAACTATGTAAACACAATAAAAATAGCAACAGCTATGTACATAATTAAGAAAAGGGCTGCTTCAATAGCCCTTTTCTTAATTGCTTTATCAATATTGTATGCTCTTCCGTCACTTTATTTAAATCAATTACATACTATTCCCCTAGCTTTTCTGTAATAGCTTCTTTCATATTTTGCTGCAAAAGACCGCATTATAGGAGATTATCCATAACAAATCATAGTACAACTAACCACTCTATTTACTTCTAACACCGTACATACGACAAAAGTGATTTTCCCGCCGCTATAACGCTCCTATTATATGTAAAAACCCTCCTGTATTTTAAGAGGGTTAATCAATAGATACGTTATAACTCCTTCTTAGAAATAAAGGATTCCGTCTCACCATTTTTATATACTTTAGTCAATTTAACAACTGATTTGTACGTGTTATCATCATCGTTTATCATTTTTTTTAGCTCTTCTATTTCAGCATTACCAGTTCCACTCTCTATTTTTAAGCAGTTCGAAATGGAAAGGTATCCGCTTGATGCCAATATAAAAATAAAAATCGTATCAGGAAAATTAATAAATAACAACCCGTAGTTTAAAGGATCTCCAGCTGGATGTGATAAAAGCAGTCGAAAACCTACCAGTTCAGGCACTTGAACGAAATCTTTAGAAACAATTGCCTCACCTACTATAGTAATTTGCTTTACTACATTCCCGAGTTCATCTGTAAATTCAGTACATCTAGGTGGATTAATTGTGGTTGCTTGGAAAGACACATTTAATTCAGGATTGTTAAAATCAAAAAAGATTGTACTACCCTCCGTTAAACATTGCGGGCAAACATTTCCTAGCAAGCTAAAGTCCTCTTCAATAAATTTAACTTTCGTTTTACAACTACACACTTTTCCTATTCGAATCGCATCAATTTTTGAACAGTCTACAAATATTACCTCATTGTCTTCTTGTACAAATGATACAATGCCCTTCCTCTTGTTAAATGAAAGAAAATAAGATACATCGATTTCGTTTCCAGCTATTACGATACTTTCAACTTGAGTAAAAGGTTCTAGACTTTGTAAAAATTCACATATACTATTTTGGCAACACCCACAATTTCGTTTCGGCTCGCAATCCACTTACATTCAATCCTTTCCCTATATGTTTTTATCTAATACATATAATATGAGCGGAAGATAAGAAAAGGTTGGACAATATAATATTAACGTAAGGAGATAGTTAGCTACTCATTAGGTTAATAAGGGATTTACACCAATAATAAGTAATAACACATATTTTTTACTATAAATACATATAACAATTTCATCTTTCATGAAAAAAACGTTATAATAAGGTGTAGCCTCTACGATTACGTTATAAAGGAGATTAAAACAATGGCTAAAATTAAAGTATATCAAGCAAAAGAAGAAAATATGGACGCAGTAAAAAACATCATTGATGTTGAGGAACAAAACCCAACTGCTGAAAACTTACAAAATCTATACGCATGTGTATTAGAAACTGAAGATATGGCATTGCCTGAATCATACATTGAAGAAGATATCTTAATTGATTCTATGGAAGTTATGGTTAATGCTTCTCAAAGCAAACTAAGAGACTTAGGTACATATGATGTAATCGAAGTTCAAAACAAAGGTAAAAAAACACAAATTTTATTATTAGCAGACGAAGAATACGAAATCATCGAAGGCTAATCTAACACCGTACATACGACAAAAGCTCCTTTCAAATTTGAAAGGAGCTTTTTCATTAAGATTTTGATGCTTCACTCTTTATATTCTTTTGTTCTTTCTGAAATACCATGCGTTCATTTCCCATAAAGAAAATGAATACGAATGCTAAAACAGCTGGTACCAATGCCCACATGAATGTTTGAACAATTGAACTAGAAAGAGCGTCAATAATTTTATCTAATATTTGTGGCGGAATTTGAGATCTAGCCGATTCTGATAAAATGGCTCTTGAATCTCCTACAGCATTTGAATTCATTCCCCCGCTCATACCTTTAAATGCTTCTTCTAATTGATCTTGGAAACCTGTTCTTTGGATCATTCCGAAGATGGTAATACCAAGTGTCATACCTAATGAACGAATAAAGTTACTCGTTGAGGTCGCAGATCCGCGCTGTTCCATACCGAAGTTGTGAATTGAAGCCATGCTTAGTACAGAGAATGAGAAACCAACTCCGAATCCGATAATAATCATGTAAACCGTTAATAATGCCCGACTTGTTTCTGGCGTTAACGTGCTTAATAAGAATAATCCGATTAGCATAATAACAGCAGAAATAATCATAATGTTTCGGTAGCTAAGCTTTGTCGTTAAAAATCCGCCTAACTGTGCTGTTACGACTGACCCTAACATCATCGGTAAAAGTAACAATCCTGAGTTTGTTGCAGTCCCACCATATACACCTTGAATAAATAACGGAATGTACACAGTTGCTGACATAAATGCAGCTCCGTAACATAATGCAATAATTGTACTCATTCCAAACAGACGTTGTTTAAACATCTCAAATGAAATGATTGGCTCTTCTACTTTTCGTTCGATATAAATAAATGCGATTATTAAAATAGCGAATCCAGCAAATAAACTTAAAATAAAGCTAGAATCCCAATCATATTTTTGTCCGCCAAGTTCAAGTGCAAACATTAAAGAAACTACTGCACCAACTAAAGTAATTGCGCCGAACCAATCAATTTTTTGTTTTTTATGAACTCGTGATTCTTTATAAAAGAATGTAATAAAAATAAGTGCTAAAATGCCAAGCGGTAAGTTAATATAAAATACCCAGTGCCAACTAATATAATCTGTAATATATGCGCCAAGTAATGGCCCGAAAATACTTGATAATCCAAATACTGCTCCGAATAATCCACCCATTTTCCCACGCTTTTCAGGTGGAAAAATATCAAACACGATAGTAAACGCGATCGGCACTAATGCCCCGCCGCCAATACCTTGAATGGCACGATAAATGCCTAATTGTGTAATATTTTCAGCAGTCCCACAAAGTGCCGAACCAATCATAAAGACGATTAAACCGAAAATAAAGAATCTCTTTCTTCCATACATATCTGATAGTTTACCGAAAATCGGCATACCTGCCATTTCTGCGACCATATAGGCAGAAACGACCCATACAAAGTTTTCAAGACCTCCTAAGTCACCAACGATCGTTCCCATCGCTGTTACGACAATGGTATTATCCATTGATGCCATTAAAATACCTAGCAATAAGCCCGCCACAATAAAGCCAAGCTTATTATTCTTCTCAACCATATCTCTTGCTCTCCCTCGCATTACTTATATTTGTTTATGTTCTTTTACGACTGCATTACCTTTTTGGTTAAAACTAGTATGATATTCCACAACACTAATTTCACAGCCAGGACCAATGGTAACGTTGTTTCCTCTTACTACTTCAGCAATTGTATGTTCTAAATAAATATCATCCCCTTCAACAATTGAAGTTTGGAGGTTTCCAGCATGACTAGTAAAAGGAATAAATCTTGATTTCTTACGCACTGTAATCTTTTTGCCACCGATTTCTCTTACTTTACTTCCTTCATAACGAAGTGAGATTTCAATATGTTCAGCATTAAGCAAACCATCACTTTCAAGACCACCAGTTAGTGATAATTCTTCTACTTCAATATCTCCCTTCACATTTAAAGCACCTTTCACATCTACGAAATCACCTGAAAACTTCCCTGTAACATCAATCATACCTCTAATTTTTGTTTTTTCAATATGAGCATCACCATGCATTTGTGTATTACCATATACTTTTACATATGCTGCATCTACATTTCCTTGTACTTCACTATCTCCATACACGACATAGTTTTTAACTTTCATATTGCCACGCACATCACTTGTGCCATATGTTTTAAACTCATTACAACTCATATCATTCGCAATTGTCCCTTCACCGCGAATCTTCACTTTGTTATAATCTCCGCCCGCTGAATTACCAGAACCATTTACTGTGAGACTATGTTGATGTTCCATACTGATTACCCCCCTCCGTTAAACTTGCTTAATTTCTTTTACATTTGCGCTTTTATCAACAGTAATAACACCGCTATATTCAATCAGTTCAATCTCACAGTTCGGTCCTACTGTTACATTGTTTCCTCTTACTGTTTTTATGTGAGCATAATCAATATCGATATTGTCACCTTCTAACAATTCAGCTTCTAACTGCAAGCCAAATACTGATTTAAATAGTCTACTAAATGTACTCAATCTATGTCTTACTTTAATCGTTTGGCCACCAATTTCTTTCGCTCTACATGTACCGTGAATATTTATATTAATCTCATCTGCGCTTAATAAACCACCGATTGTAAATTGTCCTTCTGAAGAAAAAATATCAACTTCACAATTCCCATCAATCGTCGCTTGACCGTTGATTTTAAATTCTTCACCCTTAACGTTTCCACCTATCGTACCTTTTCCTGCAATTTTTAAACTATTCGCCTTTACATCTTGTGTAATTGTTGCTTTCCCATCAATTCGCATCGTTTCTGTATTAACTGTACCATCGACTTTACCTGATCCACTAATTCTTGCGTTGCTACTGTTCAAATCACCAGTTACTGCACCATAACCATTACATTGAAATTCATCACATTCAACATTTCCGTTCACAGTGCCTTTTCCATTTAGTTGTACTTTATGAAATTCACCGCCATTGGATGAACCGTAACCATTTATAATTAAATTTTCTGTACGCATTATTTCTCCTCCACTACAACAGTTTAGTTTTTAATGCTTCGGTATACTTCATAATCGCTTCTCGTAAAATAATCTTCGTTCCCTTTTCAAAAATTAAATCCTCAATATTCGATACTAAGAAACATGTAGAAATCCCTATTTTTCGAATCATAACTAAATCACAATTTTTATGTTTGATTGCTTCATAATTTTCTCGTAAAACTTGCAGAACCATTTTACCTTCTTCTAAACTAACTTCTCCTGATTGTAGTAACTCTTCTAACATATACACATAAAGAATATCTACAAATCGAAAGTCTGCCGTTTTGTTCGTTTGCTCAATAAAAAATTGTAAAACAGGTTCTGATGTAATCCCTTTACGGATGAGATCTTCTTTCGTTAAAAGGATTTCTGTCACACTCGGTGAAAACATATTTGCTAATTCATCTAGTGATAAATCTTCTTTCATCGTTTGGATTTTATCAATACGCTCTAAAATCTTTTCTTTCGGAAAAAATGTCTCTTGACCAGTAAATGTTGACTTTCGTACAAACCAATCTTCCGGAATTAAATTTTTTCTCTTCCACCTATATAACTGTCCGTATGAAATACCTGTAAGCTCTAATAATTCTTTTTTTGAAATTAAATTTGTACTCAACTGTGTAACACTCCTCCCTAATAACAATGTAACATAACACTGTTACGCTGTAAATGGAATTATACTACAAGTAGCGTAACAATGTGTAAAACAAACTTCTTTCACATAGAAAAAAGGCTCTGACACATCTTCTGAAAAATGCGTAAGAACCTATATATATCAAGACTTAAACCATATTTCATAAAAATCAATCCAACCTTGCGAATTAATCATTATATTTTGTACTTTTTCATGAGTACTTACCTCTTGTTTGTTACGATATAAAGGAATAATATGAATTTGACGTAACAATGTGTCCTCAAGATCGCGTAACAGTGTAACTCTTTTCTCTACTTGTTCTTGTTTAAAATAAGGGGACAAGATTTCGTGAAAGTTCATGCTGCTATGCCCATGAATAAAACTGTTTTTTGTCAGAAACATATATAGCAAACTATCTTCTATTCGTTCACTAATTGTTGCGCTATCATGCATGATATCAGCTTTTTGTATCGTACTTATTTGCAATAGTTCTTCTATTTCAAGAAAATTAATCTCTACACAAATTCCATACTTCGCGCACTCTTTTTGTATCCATTGTGCATCTTCAACGTGATCTCGTCCTTTAAATGTATACAGTTGTAGCACTTCATTATGATAAATACTTCTTTTCATTAAACTTTCTATATCTTCCTCTATCTCTACTATGCTGGCCTTTGCTGATATTAGTTCCTTTGCCACTTCTCCACGTTCTCCACCGAGTTCTTGAACGATTATATCGCCATGAATGATTTTATATAACGCTTTCCGAAATAACTTATCTTGCATTGGTCCTTCTTTCGTAAGATTGCATGTTACATAAGTCACGTTCGACTCAAGTCGAGACAGTTCTTTATTATGTTTCTCTTTATCTTTATACTGTGCCTTTACTAAAACATCATATGTATCTACACTTTGTTCTACATTCCACAACTCAACGCGATCTAGAAAAGGTCTCTCACGAAAATATAAATGATGCGCTTCCAGTATAAACAGATCTTCATTACTTTTGTATAACTGAAAAGGTCCTGTCCCCATTAATTTTCCTGCTTCATCTTCACTTACGATAGAACACTGTTCTAAACTTAGCATATGTAAAAACATCATATTTTCCGTATGTAATTTAATTTCTAAAACATATTCACCTACTGCATGAAAACTTTCCACATGCTGTAACATCCATGCGTGCGGGTTGTCTACAGCTGTCATAAATCGATTCAATGAATATATAACATCATGTGCAGTAAGGCGTTTTCCATTATGAAAGTGAACTCCTTTTCGTAAATAAAATGTCCATATTTTTTCTTCATCATTATATTCCCAGTGAAAAGCAAGTCTCGGTTCAATAGCAGTTCTTTCTTCATTGATATATACGAGTGTATCAAAAATATGTTTAACCATATGACATTCCGAGCGCATTGTAGCGTAAACTGGATCTAAAGCGATGTCCAGATTCATTTGTACTTGTAAACGGAGTACATCTTTTCTCCCTTCAGAAGTCATTTCAATTTTATGACCAAACATAGAATCAACCCAAGACTGGTATTCTCCCTTTACTGATGGAAAATGTGCGCTATAGCGTTCCACAAATGAGATCCCGCTTTTCACATTCCCTTTTTTCGTTATTTCTTTTCCTCTATCTAAAATCAATGGTGCCGGATTCTTTTTAAATATTAATTTAGAACGATTTCCTCTCCCGCGACCTGGAAACCAAGCGATCCAATGTAACTCTTCTAATTTTTTTATAATTAATTTACTATTACGCTCTGTACAAAATAAAGTTTCAGATATATTTTGCACTGTTATCTCTAATTGTTCTCCTTCTCGTTTCCCTTTCCCATAGGCAAACCATAATTCAATGTATTGATCTAAAATAAACATCATAATCCCCCTAAAAGGTGAAAAATACTCCCTTTTATTTCTACCCTTTTTCCATTTCTCCTTTCATCTTATCATTTCAATATAGAAAGGAGGAAATCAAATTGAACCATCTCTTACTACGTTACAATAAACCTATTATCATTAGACTGTGTGGTGAATTATTAACCCGAACAACGGAATCAATGTTAACCCTCATTATGATTATATACGTTAATAAGATGTTAAACGGCAATATAATGATGACTATGCTTATTTTCGGACTACAACCACTTTCAGACATTGTCTTTACACTTATTGCTGGAGGCGTTACTGATAAATATGGGAGAAAAAAAATTATGTTACTCGGCCTATTGCTGCAAGGTGTTGCAATCGGTAGTTTTATTTTTGCTCAATCCATTTTTATATTTGCACTGTTATACGTCATTAATGGTATTGGTCGTTCTTTATACATTCCAGCTCAACGTGCGCAAATTGCCGATTTAACAAAACAAAAGCAGCAAGCAGAAATTTTTGCTCTCCTGCAAACGATGGGAGCAATTGGATCCGTAATCGGTCCTTTAATTGGTGCTATCTTTTATACTACTCACCCTGAATATTTATTTATGATGCAAAGTATTACACTTATGATATATGCAATAGTTGTTTGGACGCAGCTCCCAGAAACTGCTCCAGCAATTACAACGCCAAAACAAAAACTTGAAGTAGCATCATCTCCAAAACAATTTGTACGCAAACATTACGCTGTATTTGGACTTATGGCTTCTACACTTCCTATTAGCTTTTTCTATGCACAAACGGAAACAAATTATCGTATTTTCGCAGAACATGTATTTCCGAATTTCGTATTCATACTCGCATTTATTTCAACTTGTAAAGCCATTTTGGAAATCATTCTACAAATTTTCCTCGTAAAATGGTCTGAACGATTTTCCATGACGAAAATCATCCTTATTTCTTACGCCTGCTATACGATAGCCGCAATTGGCTACGGGCTTTCAGCAACAATCTCGTCACTATTTTTCACATTACTCTTTTTAGTCATTGGAGAAAGTATTGCTTTAAACCATTTATTGCGATTCGTTTCAGAGATCGCTCCTACAGATAAACGTGGATTGTATTTTTCGATTTATGGCATACACTGGGATATATCTCGAACGTGCGGTCCTGTTATTGGTGCAGTATTATTAAGTAAACTAAACGGTAATATGCTATTTTATATTTGTGCATGTTTCTTAATAGTTGGAGGTATTGTTCAGGCACTTTTTGTTCAAAATTTAGAACGTAAAAAAATAAAGGGAAATGTCCAAAAAGATAATTCGCAACATACCCCTCAAGTTTTATAGGATGCTACTTTTTTAATAGATCGATATCTCTTATTGGATGAATTATAAAAAACGTTATCCTTCCCTATAAATCTATAGGTAGATAGCGTTTTTTTACTTACTTTGTATTTTTTTCAAAAATATAATTGAATTATTTCGCCATATGAAAGTATGTATCATAAGGTCGGAAACATACCTTGTTTACAATTGAATACACCTCACTTTTAAAATAATTGAGGTGTTCTGGAGATTATTTGATTTTTTATCCTGCCATTTTATTAATACTATCCTCTGGCGAAAATACCGAAATATGATATACCTTACCGATCAATTTTGGAATGATGAATTTTAACTCGAACTGATTGTTTACTTTATATACATATATTTGATCTTCACCATTTACTTTAACTGAAGTTGGTTTTCCTAACGCCTTTTCAATTTCTTTTAATGTAATTGACTTTAGTTCTGTTTGATATGAACGTACATCAAAAACTTGTGATCCTTTATTAAAACCGAAGACAACATTTTTATTTGTAAAGGTTGCGTACATTCCGCTCCCTGCTTGTTCTGTTTTATCTGCTTTCCCCCATGCTTTTTCTATTTCTTCGATATCTCCTGTATGAGCAGCAAATGGAACATTAGGTACTTTCCCATCTTTCGCTAGTTCAAATAATTCTTTAACATAGTTAATTGATTTTTGGTTAAGAGTTGGACTTTTTGAATCTGGCCCTGTTGAAGGTTTTGTTGAATCTTGATTTTTGGGGTTATTCGCTGACTCGTTCTCTTTTTGAGGTGCAGTTCCTTCATTCTTTTGTTCCGTATTTTTTTCAGATGTTGGGTTCGTCTGTTTCTTTTCCTCATTATTCGTACAAGCCATCAATGTTAATACACATGTTAAAGTGAACAATATTCTCAAATGCGCTTTCATATTTTACTACCTCCCATTCGTAAACACTCTATAACATGATTTTTATCTCACATTGATTTCAAACAGGTTGAGATGTGTTGTTTTTCCTTACTATACACCTTCTCTTCTTACATGCTTTATCCTTCTTCTATCACCTTGAATAAAGTACGTCACAAAAACGCAAAAAACCAACAGAAACTACGTAACATTTCCCTGCTGGTCTCATATTTTTAAGGTTTGAAATTTAATTACATCATTTCTTATTAGTAAACATATGATTCTCTCTACTCTTGTTTTAATGAAGTTGTATAATTTTTCTTTATAATATCTTTTATATGTATGATAAACGATATAAGGAATATCACTGCTAATACACCATTTATCCAATAATATGTATTTTCTTCTGTGTATTTATTATAAAACGATTGAACATTAAATAATAACAGAAACAGAGAAAACAAAGCAGAGCTTGCTAGCATGCCAAAACTTTTCACGAAATTCACCTCTTTTCTAAAATTTATGACCTTTATAATAATACATTTATATAAAAAGATTTTCAAATAGCAGATGAACTTATCTATACTTTAGTATAAATTAAAAAGAACCTGAAATAATACAGATTCTTTCCAAAATAACATATGTAGATAAGCTTTAAAAGCAAAACTAAGAGGTAAGCCTTACTTTCTTTACGTATGTAGAAATCGTACTTTTTACAGTTTCAAAATTATGAGCAAATGTATTATCTCCACTCAGTGCCGTTATACATGTTAAACTTGCCGCTTTAATAAAATGTTTTACATCTACAAGCATTGAATTAGCCCCCATGAATTTAATTATGCTTATTATAACAGATGTATTCCGATTGAAACATGGAAGAAATAAACAACCCTTCGGAAAATTCCATTTCCCCTCAACTTTTTAGCATACAACATACATGTACCTTTATTATATAATTAAAAAGCTGTCCAATATTGGACAGCTTCAAATATGTATATTACACTTCGATTGACTTACCATCTTCTACAATATGATAAAGTAAGTGCGCTAAATGATGAATTGGACCATATTCTTCCTCTTCTTCATTTGTTTCACCTTGGAATTCAAGATCATTTAAGTATAATGCTAAAAATTGATAGTATAATTGCAAATCAAATCCGTAGCAAGCACTTGGCTCTTCGTGATCTCCTTCATATTGTAACATTAAGTATTGATCATTTCCTTCTGCATCTTCTGCGTCAAAGAATACGAAGAAACCAACGTTTGTATCTAAATCAAATAGATGACGAGTACCTTTTTCTGTTGCTTTATTGAAGTCCTCTTCACTTAATTTATGTACTGTTGTCGCTTTTGCATTATCTTCTTGATGGAAATTTACTGTATATGATTTCAATGCTGACACCTCCTGATTGTATAACAGTAGCATAACAGATTAGGCCATATAATTCAAAGGGACTGCTTACAAATGTAAACAGCCCCCTGTATTCATTTTCGCATCGCCCGGAATATAAAGCTTACGATGAAAATCAAAATAATCGCACCTATTAAGGCTGGAACAATCGCATATCCACCTATAATAGGTCCAAATTTACCAAGTAACGCTGTACCAAGCCAAGAACCGACAATACCAGCAATAATATTACCAATTACACCGCCAGGTACATCCCTTCCAGTAATTAAGCTTGCAAACCAACCTAATATACCACCGACAATTAAAGACCAAATCATATGATAACCTCCTTTATAATTCACCAATCAAACTATAATCAGAAACAATTGCTTACCATTAGTTATGTTTCATTTTTCATAAGTTATTCATACAGCTCAACTATTAGATTATTTGAGAACGAAGCTCACTGGACAAATGATTTTACAACTTCACATTTTACATATTAGGGACAATCAGGCTTTAATATCGTCCTCATAAATTCTTCTTTAAAAACTGGATAATTAAAACCAACCGCAATTTTTTGTACAGGCCTATTATCAAACGTGATTGGCTCAGCTATTTTTCTAAAATCCGCAACACTTTGTCCTCTCGTTACATCATTCGTCGTACTAATCCAAACTGCTGATTTTTTATATTCAAAAATATCATCATTTATAAACGAAATAAACGGCAGTAAATCATGAATAGGACTCCCAGTAATACCCGGGTATTCCTTTTTATAAAAGTTCTCATAATAAAAATCGATCATTGGTTTAATGAGTTTCGCCTGCCCCGTTCCTTCTTTATTAATAATATCAAGCATTTCAGGAGTAATAAGCGCAGCCTGTGTTACATTTAACGGATATATAGTAGCGTTCTGCGCATACTTCATAACAATATTCGCCGCAATTGGATCGCCATAAAAATTCGCTTCAGACACGGGTGTAACATTACCTGGAAATAAGAAAGCGCCTCCCATAATATAATAAGAACAAATACGATTCATTACATTTGGATATAATAAAAATAACGTTGCAAGTGTTGTTAATCTTCCTGTCGCCACAATAACTATATCTTCTGGACAAGGCTCAATTAATTTAATTAATTCACAAAAATTTTCCCGTTTACAAATTCTCATTTCAGGTGGAATAATTGGCCCTAAACCGTGATCCCCATGAATTTCCGGGAAGAATAAAGGCTCTTCAGCTGTCATTGGTCTAGCTGCACCTTCGATGATTTTCACTTCTGTAGCATAGTATTTTTCTAAAAAATATACATTCTCTGTAACGATTTCTCGCGATACATTCCCATACTCTGCGACAATTCCTATAATATCTAATTTACAAGTTTTATTTGCATAAATTAACGCAACTGCATCGTCAATACCAAAGTCTCCAAAAAAGATAATTTTCTTATTAACAATCCTCACCTCTCTTCAGCATAATCTACTATTATTATTATGTGAAAAAGACAAGGCGGTGAAACGATGCAAACTAAAAAAGCCGCCTATTTATTGGCGACTTCAATCTTTTTATAAGACAAATATGCTAATACATTCTTACTTGAATCGTATTTTGGATTGTTTCCTTTTCTCGGTTCTCTCATATGCGTTTTTTCAAATCCAGGAATGTCCGGCATTTTCTCCATAAATTCAAGCATTTCTTCTTCAGTTCCTTCAATACGTACGCGAATCATTATTGCAATTCCTCAATTCTCATTTTCTCAGTACTAAGTATAACGCACTTTGAAAAGACTTCAAGAAATTTATCTTTTTAATGTTGTACTTTTTTTACAAATAAACATAGCCATTTCAGTATAGAACGACTTTACTTTATTATTTTCAAATAGAATATGAAAGTATTCCTTCATTTCGTTTGGTGTTTTCATCATACACTCTGTTAATTTTTCACGCTTTTGCATAGGTACTTCCAGCATGTCACACCACCAGTCGAAATCAAACTTTTTATCAAAAGTGAAGCATGACTGCATTTGCAGACCATTTTTTTCTAATAAAGTAATCCATTCTGTCTTTTTCAAAGCTCTTTCATGACTCGGATCACGCTTTTTTTCTATAAAATTATAAAATGTATCATATTCATTATTTTCTGGCGAAACATTATCTATTAAAATAAATAATCCATCATCTTCTAACGTTCGATTTACTTCATAAATAAATCGCGTCGGATTTGTAAAATGATGTGCTGCAATCCTGCATGTAATTGTATCAAATGCTTTATCAGCAAATGGCAATTTTTCAGCATGTCCAACGATAAAAGATACATTGTCATGCCCATTACCTAAAATGAATTTTTTCGCATTCTCTAACATTTTTTCAGTTAAATCTAATGCAACTACTTCTTTAAACAATGGTGCTAATAAATTTGCAACATGTCCACCACCAGTAGCAATATCAAGAAGACGATTATTATGACGAGGTTCAACTTGTTGAACTACATATTGTAAATCCAGTCCTTTAGCATGAATTTTACTTTTTACATACTTTTCTGCATTATTACCAAACTGTTGTTTCATAAGCTCTTCCTTACTCATTTTATCATCTTCCTTCTATTGTTATTAACATATATGATTCATATAATAATTAAAGTTCTCTTTATGTATTTTCAAATCCTCTTTTCAGCTCACCTCTTGTAATACAGACAGACCATCGTCAAAATGATATGAATATTACTTTAAAACAAAAAAGGTTATGGGAACTAATCCCCTAACCCAACTAAATATCTATTACATTTTTATTTCCTCATATATATCTATGTAATATAAATCCTCTTTCAACTTCATAATAACTTCTACTTCATTATAAGTAGCCTCTCGAGCATGTAAACCAAATTGATTCATGCCAATCCATATCCATCCAGGTGTATGATGAAGTATATCGATATTAAAACCATCTAACTTAGTAAGCTCCGATTTAATAAATGTATCTTTAATAGCGATTTGTTTGTCTATTAAGCCATATTCTTTTCCATTTTCAAATAGCGATATAATTTTCCCTAAAATCGGATGTTCCCGAACAATAAAATGATATTCCCTTTCATCTACATTCGCCACAATCAAACGAAAATCAGATACATCAGTCCCAAAATTCGGCATATTCATTTTTTCACCCCCTTAATTAGCTTCACTAATATCATAACAAATGAATATTTAAATAAAGTTAATAAAATGTAAAAAATAAAAAAGCTGACTTCCCTTTAGGAATCAGCCTTTATATTTTAGTTACCTTTATACTTTTACAACCTATTACAATGTTTCCTTTTCCTCATCATTTCCAGAAACTAAATTTCCTATAGCATCTGCCGTTACTTCTACCACAAATTCACAAATACCTGCTACAACTTCTCCAATTACTTCATCCATCTTTTTCCCTCCTTATTTTATGTAACTTATTTGTAGTATAGAAGAGATTGGTTATTTTTAACTATCGGAAAAGGTGACAAAAACATTACAGATTTGTAAGCTATTTCAACATGTTAACATTTTTACTTCTACCTTTTGAAACCCAAAGTATGATTAACAGGTATATAGGCCACCATAATATAAAGCAAGTAATACATTCGATAGAGGAGGCGTGCAAAATCTATTACGTAAAATTAATTAAAGGAAAATCATTCTATGCGTTTGATCATCGTTACTTAGTGTCTGAAGAAGAAGAGGTTTCAGAAAAAATTTATAATTACTTACTACGTAATGAATTTTTCGAAGTTCGTAAAGAAGAATATTCTGCTTAATGTAGGAAGGGCATCAAGAAATAAACCACATACTCGTGGTTCTCTTCTTGATGCTTTTATATTATTCCCCTATATTCAACCCTATTCTATTACTATCTTCTAATATACGTCCAATCTAATCCGTCATTACCTTCATATTTTAATATATGAGGAGGTGACAACCATAACTCATATCATTGATTACCAAGCTATTCAGCCAATAAATAAAACTGACGCAACTACTTTTACAATTCCCGATTCCCCAAACAAAGCAATTCTAGCAAATATTGAATTAAAAATTCCAATAAAAGATTCACGTGATAATCGAGTAGAATTAATTGCTACAGTTGGAGTTAAAGGTATAACTGATATATCACAAATATTGTTTAGGGTTTTCCGTAACAACATTGAAATTTTCAACACACAAGTAAGTATTAGATCTACAGATTCTGAACAATATTACGTTGAAACATTTCAAACAATTAATAAAAATATAAGCTGTGGGATTCACGAATACACTTTAACTGTGGAAAATTTAACAAGTGCTGCAAGTGCAGATGTTATTGGCCCCCTCACCTTTAGTGCATTAGCAATTGGACAAGGTCATAATAGTTATTAAGCAACTCTATTTACAAAGTGTATTTTAGAAAAGTGAGACGTACTATTACGCTCTTGCTTTTTTTATTTTTTATATGTAATTAATTCAAAGTTCATTTTATTTTTAATGCTTATTTCATCAACTCATAAATCCAATTTTCGCCAAATCAAAAAGATTGAAATCCACTAATGAAACACGTAATATAGACTCTGACTCTAAAAAAGTTCGTAAAAAAATACTACATAAATAAGGAGGTTTTATATACGAGTTTTTCACTTTAAAAGACGGAGAGGTTTTACATTATGTGGCGTAATAAAAATGTTTGGATCGTTTTAATTGGGGAGTTTATTGCTGGTCTAGGTTTATGGCTTGGTATTCTTGGCAACTTAGAATTTATGCAAAAATATGTCCCTTCTGATTTTATGAAATCAGTTATATTATTTATCGGACTATTAGCAGGTGTTATCGTTGGTCCAATGGCTGGTCGGGTCATCGATCAGTATGATAAGAAAAAAGTTCTTCTTTATGCTGGGTTTGGTCGGGTTTTAAGTGTTATTTTTATGTTTTTCGCTATTCAATTTGAAAGTATAGCCTTTATGATCGCCTTTATGGTTGCACTTCAAATTTCAGCCGCATTTTATTTCCCTGCATTACAATCTGTAATTCCACTCATCGTACGTGAACATGAGTTATTACAAATGAACGGTGTACATATGAATGTTGGTACAATTGCTCGTATTGCAGGTACTTCACTAGGTGGAATTCTTTTAGTTGTAATGAGTTTACAATATATGTATGCCTTCTCAATGGCTGCATATGCTCTATTGTTCCTTTCAACTTTCTTTCTACAATTTGAAGATAAAAAATCAACAGTGCCAAGTAAACAGGCTGCAAAAGATAATAGTTTTATGGAAGTATTTCGTATTTTAAAAGGAATTCCTATTGCTTTCACAGCACTTATATTAAGTATCATCCCACTATTATTTATTGCTGGTTTTAATTTAATGGTTATTAACATTAGTGAAATGCAACATGATCCAACGATTAAAGGATTCATATATACAATTGAAGGTGTTGCATTTATGTTAGGTGCCTTCGTTATTAAACGTTTATCTGATTATTTTAAACCTGAAAAATTACTATATTTCTTCGCAGTTTGTACCGCTTTTGCACACCTTTCATTGTTCTTTAGCGATATAAAATGGATGGCTCTTACATCATTTGGTTTGTTTGGCTTTAGTGTCGGCTGTTTCTTCCCTATTATGTCGACAATTTTCCAAACGAAAGTAGAAAAAAGCTATCACGGCCGCCTCTTCTCATTCCGTAATATGTTTGAGAGAGTTATGTTCCAAATTGTCTTACTTGGAACTGGCTTCTTCTTAGATACGATTGGGTTGCAATATATGGTTCTCATCTTCGGAGTCGTTTCGTTGTTGATTATTTCTATTTCCCTTTCTAAACAGAAACATTATGAAAAACAACCTTCGCAATCTGCGAATTTATAACGTAAACATTATTGGGCATGGATTCAGTTTTATACTGGGCCATGCCTTTTTGTTTTATAAAAAACCATTTAATATGTTAAGTGAAACGATTTAAAGGAGTCCCCCTTTCGCTTTCGAATATAGTATATAAATAATAAATAAAGGAGTTGGGAAAATGTATGATGGCATGCAGTTATTTATTATCTTTATTTTTGTAATAGTTATATTTAGCATCCTAAACTTTTTAACCATTTCCCTTTCTCAACATAGCTTTAAAAGGCGAATTGTGGCAGGTTTCGTTTTCTTATTGTTAACTCCCATTGTCTTTTTGACTACTACAGCATTCGCTTCTATATTCGATAAAAGTGGATTTAGCGTAGGTACGTTAGCCTTTATTATTGCAAGTGTATATATTTTAAATGGAATAGTCATCCTACTTTCCTCCTCATTTATCCTCAAAAAGGCATAGCAAAAATTATACTGATAGGCATGAAAAACTAGTATTACGGTAAATTCATGTCTTTTATTTTTGCTATGCTTTTCCCAATTTTTATGTGAAATTAAGTAATTCTTTAAAAAAATTTAAACTTTATTTATTACAATATTTCTATCGTATTCGCACGTTTATTAGCCATAATAAGAAAGGAGCACAAAATGAAAAAATATCTACTTATATTTCCTATACTGATCGTTTTACTTAGTGGCTGCAACAAGAATGATATATACGGTTCTTGGGAAGTCGTTGACAATAAAAACGGTGAATGTCCTGTATATTATAAATTTGAAACAGTTGTCAAAAAAGAAAATAAAGAGGAAATTGTTCAAAATTTAGTAGAAATGCAAACTACAAATAAAAAAGAGGATTTATATAAAGGTTCATTTGTCAAAAATTCTAATGTATATCACATTGATTATGGCAACTCATTTACATCAGATCAAACTTTAAAGGTTGTCGATGATACATTATTAAATGTATATTTTTTGACAGCTGAAAAATTATGTACATATAAAAAGAAATGATTACATTTCAGATGAGACGCAGGAAATATTTTCTGCGTTATTTCACTTTAGAAATCTTTCTCAAAAACATTTCCCTCTTTTTAATCTTTTAATTTGAATGTATAATTGCTTAATAATCTAAATAATTTCACTGTGAGGTGCTTATTATGAGAAGTTTAAGTTCCTTACTTATATCAACAATTTGTCCCGTCATCCTAATCCGCGTAGAAAGATATAATAGACATTTCAATTAACCATTCTAGCCTATATACAGCTTCCTCTTTCAAAATAGACTAACCCTTCCTCTAAATTTGTCAATCGTTTTAATTTTCATAAAAAAGTGATAAAATGTAAACATGTGTTTTCAGAATAATTAAATACGTAGAAAGAAAGCACTGTTTTTAGGAGGGGTTTTGATGACTTACACGTTAGCAACTAGAATGAAAGCATTCCAATCTTCTATATTTAGTGAATTAGGGGCCTATAAAAAAGAGAAAATTGCAGCAGGTCATAAAATGATTGATTTAAGTATCGGAAATCCTGATATGCCTCCTGCTGATTTCGTAAGAGAAGCAATGGTACATACAGCAAGTGAAAAAGAAAGCTATGGATACACATTAACAGGTATTCAAGAATTTCACGAAGCTGTAACTGAATATTACAATAACACTCATAACGTTATATTAAATGCTGAAAAAGAGATTTTATTATTAATGGGTTCACAGGATGGACTCGTTCATTTACCGATGGTTTATGCAAATCCAGGAGATATTATATTAGTTCCTGATCCAGGATATACAGCTTATGAAACAGGTATTCAAATGGCTGGTGCAACATCGTACTACATGCCATTAAAGAAAGAGAATGATTTCTTACCTAACTTACAAGTTATCCCTGAAGAGATCGCCGATAAAGCAAAGATGATGATTTTGAACTTCCCAGGGAATCCAGTTCCAGCAATGGCACATGAAGATTTCTTTAAAGAAGTAATCGCATTCGCGAAAAAACATAATATTATTGTTGTCCATGATTTTGCTTATGCTGAATTTTATTTCGATGGCAACAAACCAATTAGCTTCCTCTCTGTACCTGGTGCAAAAGAAGTTGGTGTAGAAATAAACTCTTTATCAAAAAGTTATAGTTTAGCAGGTAGCCGCATTGGTTATATGATTGGAAATGAGGAAATTGTCGGAGCGCTTACGCAATTTAAGTCTAATACAGATTACGGTGTATTTTTGCCTATTCAAAAAGCAGCATCTACAGCACTAAGAAATGGTGCGGAATTTTGTGAGAAAAACCGCACCATTTATCAAGAACGTAGAGATACTTTAGTCAATGGGTTCCGAACGTTTGGCTGGAATGTCGATAAGCCAACTGGCAGTATGTTCGTATGGGCTGAAATACCGAAAGGATGGACTTCTCTAGAATTCGCTTATGCATTAATGGATCGTGCAAATGTCGTTGTAACACCAGGTCATGCATTCGGACCTCACGGAGAAGGCTTTGTACGTATTGCTCTTGTTCAAGATAAAGCGGTATTACAACAAGTCGTTGAAAACATTAGAAATAGCGGCATTTTTTCTCTTGAAATAATAGAGGAATTAGTTAAAAATTAGTTACTACTCCCCTGCTTAACTTTAGCAGGGGTATTATTTATTGGAGGTACTTTCATATGCACGTTAAAGATACACTACCCCATCGTTATCCATTTTTAATGATTGATAAAGTAACAAGTATAAAACAAGGTGAATCCGTGACAGGATACAAACTCATTACAAATAACGAATGGTTTATAAATGATACGCAAAAACATATGCCTCATATGTTAATTGTAGAAGCACTTGCGCAGCTTAGTGCATTTGTAAATACAAGTGACTCTGAAGGATTAGGCTTTCTCTCCTCATTAGATGGAGTTGAGTTCCATGAGAAAGCATACCCTGGTGATAAACTTGATTTACATTATGAGCTAACACGTAACCGTCGAGGGTTTGTTCTCGGTACAGGTACGGCAACAGTTAACAGCCACCCTATTGTAACTATAAAAAAACTATTAATATATCAAGCAGATTAATCACTATTTGATCCGCCCGGGATATCTATCCCACGCCAATTGGGCTTATAAGATAAATATATTACGTAGTTAGGAGTAGGAAAATGGAAAGAACTATCGGTATCGATGCTGGAGGAACATTAACGAAAATTGCTTATATTAATGAAAAAAAGGAATTAGCTTTTGAAAAGTTTTATTCACATGAACAAGATAAAATTATGGATTGGCTTCAGAGCAATAATAGAATGAAACAAATATGTATTACAGGTGGTAAAGCGAAACTATTACAACAACTACTTTCGGATGCATATACAATAGTAGAGCTAAATGAATTTGAAGCTACTCTTGCAGGTGTACGATACATATTAAAAGAAGAAAAACATTCTATAAACAACTTTATTTTAACAAATATCGGTACAGGTACTTCTATCCATTACGTTTATAATGACCATTATATTCGAGCTGGAGGAACTGGAGTTGGCGGAGGTACTATTATGGGACTTTCAAAATTATTAACAAATATTGATCATTTTGAAGATGTAATCCCTCTTACAAAAATAGGTTCTAGAAAAGAACTAGATATTACGGTGGGAGATATTTATGGTGGTATTCTCTCTCCTATTGATAATAGTTTAACTGCAAGCAATTTTGGTAAAGCCGCTATTACAGACTCAAATTATAGTAGCTCAGATATAATTGCTACTGTACAAGGACTTGTCGGTGAAGTCGTTACTGCATTAAGCCTTCCATTAGCCGAAGCAAAAAACATTGACCATATTATTTATATCGGTTCGACTCTATGTAATAATGTACACCTTCAAAATATTATTAGTAGTTACACAAAATATCAAAATAAAACACCAATCTTTTTACAAGATAATGGTTATAGTGGTGCGATTGGCGCTTTACTTCATGCTACAAAATAAAGAGGCTGACTTTTGTCAGCTTTTTTGCAATGGTACTTCAAATTCAATAATTGACTCTTCGTTCTCTCCAATTCGCTCCACACTAATTCTATTAATCACACAATTTAATTTCTCATGAAAACTAGGAATACTTTTAACTACTTCAGCAGCTAGCTCAGCACTTTCTTTTCTCCCGACTGTTACATGCGGGATGTACGGAATGTCTTCTTTCAAAAACTGTAATAAAGGTCCTGTATACAGGATATTACGTAGATCTTCTATTTGTTCTTTCCCTTTTTCAACTCGAAAAACAAATATGCTCCTTCACTCGTTATTTGATTCGCAAATTCAATTTCTATATTATATATCTTTTTTGATACATTCAAAATATGTAATTTCAACTCATCATTTGAAATAGGACTTTGAAACGGAAATACAATTGTAACATGCGGTGGGATTAATCCGAATAAAGGATCATGCTCTAGTCTAATGTCCTCTATTTCATGGATGGACATGTTCTTTAGAAAAAGTAAAATGGTACGCATTTTTATATCCCCTACTTCCCCTTAATTTTTTATATTTATCATATTGTATGGCAGCCTGTACTTCAACAAATTGTTTTGCTTACATCTAAAAATAAAAAACTTCTCAAATGAGAAGTTTTCATATAGCAGGATTATTATTTTCCCGCCAAACTTTCCTAAATTTTATATAACAAGCAATTCTCCATGGAATAATATACGAAACGGCAACGACATAAAATAATAAACCAATCGTTTGTGGATCCAAATCAACAATATATTGCCTTGAACCGTATCTTAAAACAACAAGTGCAATAAAAGTAATTAGAAAAGCTGTGCTTTTTTTCGTATAAATATTCCCATCATCTCTTCGTTCGTAATTTGTTAAAATTATAAGTGGTACGGCGAAAAGAATCCCAATGCATGCTGCTAAAACTACTTGTAAAATAGCTGGATGTACGGGACCAAAAAACCATATTATCCCTGGCGTTAAAAATAGTAATGGCCACAAAATTCGTTTTCCTGTTCCTTTTATCGGTTTGTACATAGAACGGTAACGACGCCAAAATATTAGTAGTGCAATGCATACAAAGACGGTTATTAGTGAAGAAGTGTCTCCCATTTGTTTTTCCTACTCTCCCAAAATATATATTTAATTACACTTTAAATGGTTTGCTCAAATGATACTTTTCGAATAAATATACCGCTAGTCACGATATAGACGATAGTTAAAACAATTGAAATGACAATAAAGTATGGGATATCTATTAAAGATAGATTAGATGTAGAATTTAAATCCTGTATTCCTACTTCTGCATAAAGTACACTATTCAATGATATAAAAAATGTTCCGCCTATCATAAGACCAATCCACTTAAAACGTTTCTTAATCACTACTGCTACTTGAAAAAAAGTTGCAATTGTAACATACAATAATAGTTGTACAATAAACTGTTTAACTGAGTGTTCTCCTAAACTAATATTTACTGCTCTATACAATGTATTTTGTAAAACAATCACTTGAAGGAATGAGAAAACCGCAGCTTGTAATATGATATAGCAAACTGATCCAATGAAAAACTGTAATCTCGTTACTCCAAATGAAACTGCTAAACGAAACACATCATCCTGTATAATAAAAGTACTTACTACTATAAACAATGTAATTACAATCGAAGGATTATTTAATATATGTTGTAAAAATCCTTCTCTTATTTCTTTTAACTCCATTACACTTGTGATTCCTTTTATAAGTAAAGCTGTAATCCAAAATATTAAAATTGCTTTATAATGAAATTTTATATGTAACTTTAACTGCTTCATTATCATCGTCATTTCACTTCACCACCAGTTATATGAATAAATAGTTTTTGTAATGTAATTCTATCAACTACTAATCCCTCTTTTTCAACAGAATAATAATCTTCATTAGAAAGCTCTTCCCATATAACAGTAATGCCTTTGTTCCCATAAACTTCTCGATTTAAAACTTTTTTATTAATTGAGAACTCATCCACTTTATCTTTTTTCCCCGAAATAATATGTCCTTGTTGTAATAAATCTTCCACTGATGATTGAACAACTAATCTTCCTTCTTTTATGATGATTATCTCTTCAATTACATGAGTTACTTCTTCTACTAAATGTGTTGATAATATAATTGTTCGAGGATGCTCACCATAATCTTCTAATAGTAAACTATAAAACAACTCACGATGCGCTGCGTCTAAACCTGTAGTTGGTTCATCAAAAATAGTAATTGGTGCTCTACTTGCTAGTCCTTGTATTATTCCAACGACTGTTTGCATACCATGTGATAGTTTATGGTATTTCTCTGTCATATTAAGCTGAAACTTATCAGCAAGTTTTTCAGCGTACTCTCCATCCCAATTTTTATAAAACATGCTACACATCTTAAAAATTTCTCTTACTTTATAACTTAAATGAGCTTCTTCTTTCACTCTAACAAAACAAATATTTTGCATCGCTTTACTATTTTCAAATACATTTTCACCTAATATTGATACATTTCCACTACTTGAAATAATTTGTCCTGCGAGTAAATTTAATAGTGTCGTTTTCCCTGCTCCGTTCCTTCCAAGCAAACCATATATTTTATGCTCTTCCAATGAAATAGTTACTTCATTTACAGCTATTTTCTTTTTATATTTTTTCGTTAAATCTTTCGTTTCAAGTGCAAACATTACGCTTTCCCCTCCTTCGTAATTTTTTGTATCATATCCATCAATTCGCCTTTTGATATTTCTAGTACTTTTGCTTCTTCCCACACTTTAGGTAAATACTCTGTCATAAAAGTATTTTGTCTTTTTTTTAGTACGACTTCTTTTGCTCCCTTTGCAACAAACATCCCGATCCCTCTCTTTTTATATAGAATCCCCTCATCTACTAATACATTTACCCCTTTAGCTGCAGTAGCTGGATTTATTTGTAACATCTTTGCAAATTGATTTGTCGATGGAACTTGTTCTTCTTCAAGCAATATATCTTTTAAAATATCAGATTCAATAGTTTCCGCAATTTGTAAGTATATTAACTTATTTTGTTCTAGAGTAGGTTTCACAATTTCACCACCTTAGGTTCATAGGTTCATTACTTATGTAATTAACCATATCACATTACAAATGTTTTTTCCATAAATTTCTTATACATAAAAAGGAATCATTCATTTAAGAATGATTCCCTAAAAAAACTCGTAGTTTCAACAATTATTCCAACTGCTTCACTGGATATTTAGCAAATAAAGATTGCCTAAAATCTTTATCATTCACAAGCATTTTAATTTTTTCTTCATTGCCCTTAAAAAACTTTATAACTTTATTTTTATCCCATATATCTTTTTCTTTTGGAAAATCATCGAATTTCCTATGCAAAATTGATAACATTTCTTCCCTCGTTATCTTAAAGTTTTTATTTTCTATTTGAAACTCATACGCTTTTGCATTTGGTACTAAAATCACTAGATATATAGCATTAAAGAGAAAATTCTTCTTCATCGTATCCTTCCCATCAAACCAATACGTCTCAATCATTTCTTCTGTAAGAGTCCCACTCTCTTTTACGCCATAGTTCACTTTTATACTTTCATTTTCTAAACTTATACTTTGAACTGTTCCACCACCGGGTAAATTTTTAACAATTGCAACCACATCTGAATTATTACCAACGTACGTTCCAGTATATTTCTTAAAATCATCTGACCTAACATCAGATATATCTTTTATTCTTTCTCCGTTAGAACAAGCCGTCATAAATAAAAAAATTGTTAGCATAACGAGCACATTACGATGCATATATTTCATTTAGCATCCCCCATTTTTATCGATATTTCGTTACTTACTATACTGCTTTTCAAATCCCTTTTAAATATAAGCATTTTAATCAAAATTAAAAATTTTCAATTTTTAGGTTTACAATTATCCATTAATTGTATATAATTACTAACGTAAGAAAAAAATTCTAAAAGGAGGTCGAAGAAAATGATGAAATTACAATTACATGCATTAACTTTTGCGTTAGCTGCACCTTTGTTTTTCGGACAATTGAATATGAATTCGACCACCCTAATGGAGAATTGAAGATCGTATATTATTTCTTTTAATTCATAAATTCGCCACAGGAGGTCGTATACTTTCCTGTGGCTTTTTCACGCCCAGCCGTAGGAGAACTGTATCTTCCTGTGGTTTTTTTGTGCGGTTTTTTAGTCTCTTACATTATTTTTTAAAGAAAGGAGCAACATTCAATGACTATTAGCGTATTGTTTTTAAGTATTACGATTCAAAGAAATAGACGTTCCAATACGGAACTGCTTCATAATGCGCGAATTCAAAAAGCTATGGATGATGTTAAGGAGCGCCAAGTGCTTTATTGTGATCACCTGTAATTCCTTTTCGAAAGGAGGAATTCATTTATGACTTTTCATGTTTTCTTTTTTACGACTGCACTTCAGAAAAACACTTTATCTGAAGATGAAATCATTCGTAAACAACAAGTAAAACAAACAACTGATAAAATAACTGACATTAAAATTTCATACTATACACAAATGTATTAAAAATATATTTTAAAGGAGCAATATCTTCATGAAATTTAAAGCATTCTTTTTAACCATTACCCTTCAAAAACGTAAGCTTTCACAAAATGAGGTTTTACACGATCAACACGTTCAAACTACTATGGACGAAGTAAAAGAGCTTCAATCTTCTTTTTACAATCGTCTGTTCTAAATAAATCCAAAAGGGGTAATAATTCAATGAAATTTAAAGCATTGTTTTTAACCATTACCATTCAAAAGCGTAAACTTTCACAAAATGAGGTTTTACACGATCAACACGTTCAAACTACTATGGACGAAGTAAAAGAGCTTCAATCTTCTTTTTACAATCGTCTGTTCTAAATAACTTATAAAGGGGTAAAAATCTAATGAAATTTAAAGTATTCTATTTAACCATTACCATTCAAAAACATAATTTTTCTGAAACTGAAATGCTTCACGAACGTCAAATTAATCAAGCTATGGATTATGTAAAAGAAAGACAGAGTCATTACTGTAGTCATTTGTAATTCCCATTTGAAAGGAGGAATTCACATATGAAGTTTCACCTTTTCTTTTTAACTATTACGATTCAAAAAGAAACGATTTCTCAAAATGAATTAAAACAAGAGCAACAGTATAAACAAATTATTGATGAAATTCGTGATTGTAAAAGTAAATATTACACTCACCTATAGTTTATATGAATTAACTTGAAAGGAGTCGATTATGATGTTGATAGTACGGTGTAAAGAAATGATTTGGATAGTTCAGAGGGATTCCACATAGTTTTATAGACCTTAAATCCCACAAGTTTACCGTTAAATTTGATATATAAAAAACATATAATAAAATCGCATTAATACACTTTTTTATATTGATTAACAAACGAAAGATACACCACTTAAAAAGCGGTGTATCTTCCTCAACATATACTATTTTCGATTATTTCGTTTCGTTTTAAACAATCTTACTAAGTTTGAAACAACTGTTTTTGTTACTGCATAAACTGGTACTGCTAAAATCATTCCGATAATTCCCGCGAAATTACCTACCCCTAAAATTAAGATAATAATTGTTAACGGGTGAATATTTAATTTCGAACTCATAATACGTGGTGAAATAATATTACTTTCAAACTGTTGTACTATTGTAACAATAATAATTACGTACAATGCTTGCATCGGAGATACGAACAAACCTACAATAACAGCTGGTGCCGCACCGATAAATGGACCTAAGTTAGGAATGATATTTGTAAATGCTGCAATAATTCCTAAAACAAAAGCGTACGGTAAATCGATAATTAAATAACCGATGAAAGTAAAAGCACCAACAAATATACAAACGAGCGCTTGCCCTTGAATATATGCAGATAACGTTTCATTCGTTTCCTTTATGATACGAAGTCCTTCTTCACGGTAAGACTCTGGTAATAAGCTAACCGCTTTTCCTGGAAAGGCATGCCCATCTTTAAACATGTAAAATAAAATGAACGGTACTGTAAAGATAACTAACGCAACGTTCGTGATGATACCAAATAAAGCCGTTGCACTCGACGTAATTGTATTTGGTATATCCTTTAAGTATTCAATTGCATTTTTTTCAATTGTTTCAATGGAAACGTAATTTTGTGTAGATAACCATTCAAACAATCTGTGATGTGATAAATCTTGTATGTATACTTTTCCCTCTTTTATATACCCTGGCATATTTTTCACTAAATCCATTAACTGTTGTGAAATCGTCGGAACAACTACTCCAACGCCAACCGCAGTTAATGTGATGATAAAAAGATATAACAGTAGAATCGCTAAATTTCTAGGTACTTTTTTATTCTCCAAAAAGACTAATACAGGATTAAATATGAAGTATAAAAAAAGCGCGATTAAGATTGGGAAAAACAATGTTGATATGAAGATACCAATCGGTTGAAATAGAAACGATATTTTTGTGCAAATAAATATGATTCCTACAACCATTAGCACTTCTAATGTCCAAAAGTGCACTTTCGATTTCAAACAAACGTCCTCCTTTAAACTAGCACTTCTCTTTATTGTACCAAATTAAACTTTAATTTCACATAATATTTTCCTTTACAATATTCCAAAATACCAATAAATACACTACAATGAGAATACATACAAATTTGCAGGTAAAGGTGATAAAAATGACACAATGCATCATTTGCAGAAAAGATACGAAAGAACTGAGTGAACAATATGTCATCCCAGAAATATTATGTGGCTATTATTTCACAAACTCAATTTGTGATACTTGTCATGAACAAATGACAACAAATATTGATCGCCCTTTAATTAGGCATAAATTAAGTCAATTTAAGATTGAGCAAATGAAAAAACAAATCGACTCCCCTCTCTATACAAATGAGCATGGTGAGGAACTTGCGGCGGCTGAAACAGATGTTGTTGAAGTAAGTGATGAAATACTTTATTCCAATGCATTAATTATGAAACTATGTAAAAAGCACGATATTTCTCTACATAATGAAATTTGGAAAGAAGAACGTGTAACGAAAGTAGCTAGCTCTATTCAACGTGAATTACTTTTAGATAACCGTAAATACAAAATGAGCGTATTAAAAATGGCTTACGCTTTCGCTGTACAAACAATTGATGGCTACTTTGAAGATCCAGATGCAATTGATATTTCTAATATTCTATCAAATGCCGATTTCATGGAATTAAAAGAAAAGAGTATTGTTCGTGACTTAAGCAAAAGTTCATTATGGAATACATTAAATACAAATAGTGAAAACCATTACTTTATTTTACTTAGCGATAAAGACGGCCTATTCTGCTTCATTCGTTTGTTTGACATCTTTGATGTTGTCGTTCATTTATCAGAAAAGCGATATGAACTTGCATCGCCAATTGTCGGCGTAAATAATGTGAATAAGCAAGAATTTTATGTCCAAACTTTAAAACAGTATATGGATGGGTTATTTAAAGAAACATCATCTACTATTTAATCAAAATCAGAACATACGGTCTCCTTTCTTCATGAAAAGACACTGTGTTATAATGAGTATGAAAAGAACAATACAATCACATAAACTAATTATAAATTGTATATAAATAAAAAAGACTAGTGTGCGGCTACACACTAGTCCACGTAACTTAGCAGATTGGATTGTTCACTTATCCTATTTGTTTCTTACAAACAAAACAACCCACATTCTATTGGCTTAGGTGGGTTGTTATTTTTTGAGCTTGTCTATTAAAACAACGACGAACGTTAACAATGCAACGAGAAACAGTCCACCCTGCAGTAGCAACGCTATTTCACTCATGTATTATCACCCCCCTCCTATTCGGAGAAGTGATAATTGAACAACCAACCGTACCTTAAGTTACTATTTAATTTTACCATATTTTCTGATAGTTTACGATGAAAACCCGCATGCGAATCGCTTGCGGGTTTTTTCTCATTATTTTTTTAATGCAAATGCATCAGCTATCATTTCACCAACAATTTTATTTTCTTGTTTCTTCTCATCTTTCAATAAAGGGAATAACAGTTCTGCCACTTCATATGCCTCTTCTAAATGAGGATATCCCGATAAAACAAATGTATCAATTCCTAACGCTTCATATTCTTTTATTCTTTCCGCTACCGTTTGCGGATCTCCTACAAGTGCAGTGCCTGCACCACCTCTTACAAGTCCGATTCCAGCCCATAAGTTTGGGCTTATCTCTAACGACTCCCTTGTTCCTTTATTTAAATATGTCATCCGTTTTTGGCCAACTGAATCATATCTTGCAAATGTCTTTTGAGCAAGCTCAATCGTTTGATTATCTACATATTGAATTAAACGTTCTGCCTCTTCCCATGCTTCTTCTTCTGTTTCTCTTACAATTACGTGCAACCTGATACCGAATCGTACCGTACGCCCCTTCTCTTCTGCAAGTTTTCTTACTTCCTCTATTTTCTCTTTTACTTGCTGAGGTGGCTCTCCCCACGTTAAATATACATCACTATGTTCAGCTGCAACTTCTTTTCCAGCAGCTGATGACCCTCCGAAATATATAGGAGGATACGGTGTTTGGACTGGCGGGAACACGACTTTACTTTCTGTAACTTTAATATGTTTTCCTTCTAATGAGATCGTTTCACCTTGCAAGGTCGATTTCCAAACTTTTAAAAATTCATCCGCTGCTTCATACCTTTCGTCATGTTCAAGATACAATCCATCTCCTTGTAGTTCAACGGGATCTCCTCCAGCTACTACATTAATAAGTAATCGACCATCTGAAATTCTATCAAATGTAGATGCCATCCTCGCTGCAACTGTAGGTGACATTAATCCTGGTCTCACTGCTACTAAAAATTTTAGTTTTTCTGTTTCAGCAGCAAGAGCTGAAGCTAACACCCAAGGGTCTTCACATCCTTGACCAGTTGGAAGTAAAACACCCGTATATCCTAAATAATCAGCCGCCTCAGCAACTTGTTTATAATAACCATACTCAGCTGCTCTTCCTCGTTTTGTCGTTCCTAAATATCGACCATCTCCATAAGCCGGAATAAACCATAATATTTCCATACTCTTGCACACCCCTTATTTATTTTGAAACGCAAACTAAAAATCTGTATATAAATTACCCCTAATAATTTACATATTAATTCCCTGTCTCACCTTTAAAACTATCTCGCCACCTTAAAAACTTCACTTCTAGTAAACGGACGAGTGAATCAGAAAACTTCCCGACGAATGCAAAGATTATAATACCGACAAATACGATATCTGTATTTGAAAATTGCCTTGCATCCATAATCATATAACCGATACCTTCTGTAGATCCCATAAGTTCTGCTACTACTAAACTCACCCATGCAACACCTAACGATAACCTTGCTCCTAGTAAAAGGTTAGGCAATGCAGCTGGTAAAATTAGTTTCGTAATTAATTTTCGTTTATTAAACTCTAATACTCTCGCAACATCAAATAACTTTGAGTCTACACCTCGTATCCCTAAAAACGCATTTACGTATAAAGGAAAAAATGCACCGTCCGCAATTAATAATACTTTCGATGTTTCGCCAAAACCAAACCATAATACGAAAAGCGGCGCAACAGCTAAATGAGGTACAGTTCTTAACATTTGCACAGATGGATCTAAATATTGCTCACTTCTCGTTGAAAATCCAACAATCGTTCCTAAAATAACCCCTAAGCCCCCGCCAATAAAGAAACCAGCTGCGGCCCTGAATACACTAATACTTAAATGGCCGAATAACTCTCCTGTTTTAATAAGCTCTTGGAAAGCTAGAAAAATATCTAATGGTGTTGGTAAAACTGTTTTAGTGACAAGACCGAATACGCCAGCCAACTGCCAAATTATTAATATAATAACCGGTATAGTAATCGCCCTTACTAAAACTTTTATATTTAACTTCCGCACCTTCTTTACGCTGTTTTTCTCAATCATTATACTCGCTGATTTCATAACAGCTTTCGTATTTTCCACTTTACAAAACCTCTTTTCACTTCGCTTTCAACGCTTTTTCTACGAAAGAATTATCTACAACTTTTTCCGTCTTAATTTCTTTCTTTATAGAACCGAGCTTATATTGAAATTTCGCTGTCTTTTGTTGCTCTGCTATTATTTCCTTCGTTACCGGAACTAAAATTGGTTTGTCGTGATTAAAAACTTCTTTTACGATTTCCGCATCTATCTTTTTTACAGAAGTGTATACTTTTATTGCTTCATCTAAGTTAGCATCTTGCCATACACGTGCTTTCTCATAAACTTTGAGAAATTTCTCAACTAATTCTGGATGTTCTTTCGCAAATTTTGTTCTCGTAATTAAAAATTCTGGTGAAGAGACATCTAATGTTTCACCATCTGCAATCACTTTCGCGCCCTTATTTACCGTATGTAACGAAATAAATGGATCCCAAATCGCCCATGCATCTACTGATCCTGATTCGAATGCAGGCTGCGCTTCATCTGGTTGTAATTGAATGACATTTACATCTTTTGCATCAATACCTTCTTTATCAAGTGCTCGATATAATAAATTAAAGGCACTACTTCCTTTTGCTACTGCAATTTTTTTACCTTTTAAATCTTTTATACTCGCAATCTTGCTATCTTTTTGAACGAGAATTCCAGTTCCTTTTCTCGCATAACTTGTATTGGCGATTTCGGTAAATCCAATACCTGCTGCTTGCGCTGAAATGACTGGAGAATTCCCTACTTCACCAAAATCTAATCGGTTTGATGCGATTGCTTCAAAATAAGGAGGTCCACTTTGGAACTCTGTCCATTTCACTTTAACTCCTTCTTTTTTAAACTCCTCTTCAAACCACCCCTTTTTCTTTGCTAGTAATAGTGGACTTAATCCTTGCTGTATACCAATTTGTATTGTTACATCTTCTTTCTTACTACTTGCTGTACTTTTTTCGCATCCTAATAAAAATACTGATATAGCTAAAGCAAAAGAAAGAACTATAAATTTTTTATACATATAAAATCACCCTTTTCCTATATACTTGTTTGAATCAATCCCCCATATTCAAACTGCTGTAATACTTTCGTTCGAAGTTGTTGGAACGATTGTGAAGTTTTATTTCGCGGATAAGGCAACTTATTTTCAATCACTTTATGTATTTCCCCTGGTTTTGCACTCATAATGATGATTCGGTTTGAAAGATATATCGCTTCATCTATATCATGTGTAACGAATATCATTGTTGTTTTCTTCTGCTCCCAAATATTTAGCAATACTTCTTGTAAATGACTTCGAGTAAACGCATCCAGCGCTCCAAAAGGTTCATCAAGTAATAATACATTCGGATCTCTTAACAAAGCTCTTGCTATCGCAACACGTTGTGACATCCCACCTGAAATTTCTTTCGGATACGATTTTTCAAAGCCATCTAACCGAACGATTTCAACCCATTCTCTCACTTTATCTTTCACATACTTATCTTTTAACGACAAATCTGCCGCTATATTTTCTTCAACTGTTAACCATGGAAAAAGCCTATGTTCTTGAAAAATAAAACCTTGTTTCTTACTTGGTTTTACGATGCGCTCGCCATCAATAGCAACTTCCCCTTCAAAATCATTATCTAAACCTGCAACAATTTTTAATAATGTACTTTTTCCGCACCCACTCGGACCAATTATTGTAACAAAATCCCCTTTCTCTAATTGAAAATTAATATTCTCTAATACTTGAACACTACCTACCGCTTTCGCAAATTTCTTAGATACCCCTTTAATTGAAACTGTCACACGTTCACCCTCCCTACTATGAATCATTTGGATTAATTGATTATGCTGTTATGTAACTAATAAAAAAACCAAAGGCATTTTATCAATAGATAAAATGCCTTTGGTTTCTCCAATCAGCCACTTGTTATAGAATTAACTACATATTATACAAATATTTCCGATAAGTCAACTAGGTTTTAATGAACATTATTTATTTTTAAAGATAGTAGCAGTTTCTATTATAATTTTAGGAAGCAACTCTTGAATGGTATCCGTCAATGTATGAAGAGCTTCTTTTACAAATCCATCTTCAAAGTTTTCTATCGGCTCCGGTAATTCATCCTCATCTAATATGAAATATTCTCCATTTGGAAGTACCATAATATCGATAATTAAATCTTCGAAGGAAACTACTTCTTCTGTTATTTGTGTATTTTTTACGATATTAAAATAGGCACCTACATAATTCCCTTCCTTATCTCTCCATACGTATAAATTGTAAGGACGATCTTCCCAGTAGTATGCAATTGTGTAACTTCCTTTTTGAATAGTTAACTTTGTATCGTGTGCCGTCATTGTAAATGAATACTGGACCTCGTGAAATAACACGATACTTTCCGATTGTTTTTTCAGCAATAAGTAATCGTAATCCACTATTGTCGAATCATACCGAATTTTTCTTTCTGTAATTTCAATTTTTGATGTACGTAATTGATTCATTATTTTGTTCCCCTTATGCTATTTCTATCCTTAATTATATCCATTTATATAGCAATTAAGAAGTATATAGTTGTTTATATTGTTGTCTACAATTACACAATAAAACTCCCTCTTATTTTAGAAGGAGTTTTTCACTATTCATGACTTATAAGTTTTAACCTTTCAGAAATCGCATTATAAAATTTCCGTTCCTCATCAACATTTAAGTGCACACGATTTACTGTTTTAGAAAAACCATATAACACCTGCGCTTTTACTGGCTCTTTTAACGTTATTTCAAAAGTAGCAGGTTCTTTTATGAACTCCATAACAGTTGCATCCAATACCTCTTTCTCTTCTTTTGCTGTTAGTGATTCCCCCTTGTAGAACGTAATATTATCAATTTGTGTAAATGGCAAAACGATTTTCTTTCCTAATCCGATTTGAATCATTACTTGTTTTTCTGTTATGATAATTGGATTTTTACGTATCGCTTGTATTTCAGCTATAAAATAAATCATCGCATATACGTTTAAAATAAGTAAAATCCAAGCTATTACTGGATTCCATTGATGAAGTAAATAATGAAAACCGATACTTTCAATTGCTGTTGCGTGAATTATCATGATATAAACACCTATAGCACCGGTGTTTTTATGGTAAGAATAGGTAAATTCGTCATCTGGTACTTTTGCACGCCAAGATAATAACGCATAATAGATTAGCTTACACTCAGTAAGCATGATATTTATAACCTTACTTCTTTTCATAGTGTCATCAAATGCTGCATCAATTGAATAAGAGAATGAAGAATACTCTTTTTTATGTGCTTTATATTTATTAATTATTTTAGGAAGCATTGTCACGATTTTATATAGAAGGAACAATTGTAAAGCTACAAATGCAATTTCCCCCGTCACTACTATATAAGAAACGAATGAAAAAGCTTGTAAATAGTCGCTTGGAATTATAAATCTCGCAAATATATATCCAGCTATTACGACAGGAAAGATATACGTTAACGAGTATCTTTTTCGAATAATAAAGAAATACGTAATGACTGGAATTACAAACATACAATCTAATAATGACCCAAGCACTACTTCTTTTGGAGCAGCTGGTACAATGGGAAGGGCATACAATAAATAGTTGGATAACATAATGCAAGATACGAGTCCAATCCAAATGCCTTTTCGCCTTCGCGATAGTGTGACACTCATACGTTCACTCCTTTATTTAAACACCTCGTTTAAGTGGTCTTTATAAAATGAAATAGCACGTTCAAATTCTTTTACTTCATCTACTTTCACGACTGTTTCAAGTAATAATTTCATTGCGGATTCATGTTCGTTTACATTATACTTTGCTAATGATAAAAATACTCTCATCGGATCGTTCTCAGGGAATTTCTTTACTCCAGCTTCTAGTACCACAATTGCCTTTTCATACTCTCCAATGCAACGATATGTACTCCCTAAACCGATATAGGCACCGCAAAGGGATTCACCATCAAGTCCATTTGCGATCGCCTGCTCATAATACGGAACTGCTTCTGTTTCTAATCCCATGACATCGTGTATCCATGCACATTGGTACAGTACTTCTGCATCTTTTGTAAAGTTTGTTAATCCTATAAGTATTTCTCTAGACTGCGCATATTTCTTTTCATTTCTAAGTTTAATAGCTTGCTTTAATAAATGTTCCATAGAATCCACTCCTCACCAATTATTCTGCGTATAGCTCTTGATTGGTTTATGCTTCACATTCGTGTAAAAGTAAAATTCCCACTAATTAAAGTTTCGCTTACCCATATACTATGCGGATTCATTCTTATCTAAAAACTTAATTTTACAAAGCAGTAATACGATTACATAATATCTCTAAGCTTTTGACAATTTCTTTCGCTGTTTCATCTTTCCCTTTACATAACTTTCCTTTACCATCTTGTCCAATTACATAGTGTACAGCCCCGCGCGAATATAAAGAATGTGGTGAATTTGCTATCATTACATTCGCCTTTGCTTCTTTCATTCTATTTTTCGCTCTCTCAAACAGTTCTTCTTCACTTAAATCACTTTCAAGCTTAAAACCAACGAGTACTGTTTCCGGATCCCATTGTTTTATTTGCTTCAAAACTTTTGGAGCTTTTTGAAAATGTATAATTGGTGCTATATCACTTGAAATTTTCCCATTCATATTAAGAACATTGCCATCTTGATCACAAATCTTTTCCACAACCCAATCTGATCCAGCCGCTGCCATAATAACCGCATCGACTTTTTCATGCGTAATGATACTTTTCATTTTATCTTGCAAATCAACAATTCCCTCAAATGGATGTAATTCTAATCCTCTATTTACATCGTTCGGTTTCTCAGCGAAATAACCGTGTAAATATATAACGTGTGCCCCTTTAGCTATAAGTTCTTCTGCGATTATTCTTCCAATCGTACCTTTAGCCATATTCGTATGTCCGCGTACTTGATCCCATTTTTCTAAACAACCACCGCTTGTAATTAATACCTTTTTCCCCTTCATTGTAACCATCCCTTACTGATTTTTCTTAAGAAACCATTCTGTTCCAAAGTCAACTATATCACGTTGCTTCATAAGACGGCTCGTTGCATTACCTATTTTCCCCATCGTTACAGTTCCTTTTCGCTCAAACTCTACACCAATTTCCACAAACGTATCTGATTCGTAATCCATTTCAACAAATTCTTTCCATACTCTTTCACCGTTTTCTATAATTGGTGCTCCTACTTTTATTAATTCACATGCACCAGAACGTACTTCAGATAAATGAACAGACGTATTCGAGTCATAGCCAACACCAATTAATAATATGTACCCATCAAAATCGTATATTTTTTTTAATGGTGATTCCTCTCCCAAACTCATCGATAGCGAATGATTCATTGTTATTTCCTCTGCATGTTTCCCCCATGCAGCAAAACTTCCTAATGGATGATTACTTCGTACTACATTCGGGTATGTACGAAAACATTCAACTATTTTCCCCATTCCTCTTGTTGGTGTTATACGTGGATCAAATGCTGGGACGCTATCACGTATAATTTGCCACCAATCTTCAGGTACAGGCGGCCTTGACCAATGTTTCGGATCAGATAAATCCGAAGATTGTGTTGGCATTATAATTGTTCCTTCTTCTGTAACGACTTTCATTAAAGCTTCTACTACTGCAACCACTCCGCCAGATATCCAGCCGATAGAACTTAATGATGAATGAACAATAATTGTCATTCCTTTTTCGACTCCTAGTGCTTTTAAATCGTTTGTAATTGTTTGAATTGTATTCGGAAATTGTGTACTCTCAACTATTTCATTCATTTTCATAACGGTTCCCCCACTAACCACGTATATTAAAATTTAAACTTTTATATAAATATATTATCATATTTTTCTTAATTTTTAACTTGATCGTATTCAATACTACAAAAAAATGGTAGTATTATTACGTAAAAAATAGTTAAATTATGGTATATTCATTTGAATTACTAAAAGAAGGTGAACAAATGAAAAAAATTCTATTTCCTTTTCTACTATTTGGGCTCATTTCTTTACATGCATGTGTTTCTATTAACAATGACTATGAGGGGTATTGGGTATTAGAAAAATCCAGATATAATGAAGGCGGATATGGGCCATTAAATTTATATGAAAAAGCACAAAAAGATCCAACTATGATTCATTACTCAAATGGTAGTATTAGTGAAGGAAAAAGAATGGTGTATGTAGCATTTGGAAAAAAGTATAAAAACGATAAAATTACAGTAAAAGAAGTACAAGACGAAAAAGACACATCTGTTATCGTATTACATATTGAAAAAGATAAAGGGCAAGATGAAAATCCCGTTTTATATATTGGTGCACCAAAACTTAGAAATACTATTAAAATTGTAGATGAAGATGGAAAGAAAATCTTTGAAATGAAGAAAGATGAAAGTGTTACATCACAGCAATAAAAAGTTACCATTTCAATTTACACTTTATAGATAGACGAAAAAGCCCATCAAAAATGAACTGAATCCAAAAAATTAGACAAATATATTAAGCAGCTACTAAGGATTGAACTCTGTATTGCACAGGGGACAATCCTTTTAGTTTTGTTTTAATTCTTTTGTGATTGTAGCAATGAATATAAGTTTCTAGTTCTTGCTTAAATTGTTCCATACTTTCAAACTCTTTAAAATAAAGTAATTCAGACTTTAATAAGCCAAAGAAATTTTCCATGACTGCATTATCTAAGCAATTTCCCTTACGGGACATACTTTGGATAACGCTATGTTTTTTAAGCGACTGATGATATTGTCGCATTTGATAATGCCAACCTTGATCCGAGTGTAAAATAGGAGTTTCCTTATCATTCAAACGTTGAAACGCCTTATTCAACATTTTAGAAACAAGGGAATAGGCAGGTCTATGTTCTATATTGTAAGCTATAATTTCTCCGTTATATAAGTCTAAAATGGGTGATAGATATAGTTTTTTACCATGTAAGTGGAACTCCGTCACATCTGTTACCCATTTTTCATTTGGTTTTGATGCGTGAAAATTACGTTTTAAAATATTAGGAGCGAATTTCCCGACAGTCCCTTTATATGAACGATATTTTTTTAATCGAACAAGACATTTTAATCCCAGGATATTCATTAAACGTCGAACGGTTTTATGATTTAATGCATGGCCTCGATTACGTAATTCCAATGTAATACGACGATAACCATACCTCCCAAAATTCTCACTAAAGATCTCTTTAATTAATTCTTTAACTTTCTTATATTTATCTGGACGTTTCGCTTGTTTCATCCAGTAATAATACGTACTACGAGCGATATTAGCGACTTTCACAAGGTCAACGACCTTGTATTTATGCCTTAATTCATAAATCAATTGCGCTTTGTCTTGGTCTGTGATGTTTTCTTCTTTTGAACTAAGGCATTTAACTTTTTTAAATAGTCATTTTCCATACGCAGACGTTCATTCTCTGCTTGTAGCGCTTCTATAGAACCTTCAAGAGATACTTCGTTTTGTTTTAAATGTTGTAGCTTAGCTTTTTCTTTGGCCATGGTTAGACGCCCCTTTTTCTTTGATTTTAGGGCATCTAATCCTTCTGTTTCATAAGCTACTTTCCATTTTCGGAGTGTTTCGCAAGAAGGAATATTAAAAAAAGCAGCTGTTTCTCTCAGAGATGTCCCATTTTCATTCATATAATGAATTACATCTAGTTTATACTCGAGAGAGTAAGTTGTATAGCGTTTTTCAAACGCCTTTTCCCCTGAAAATTCAAACCGTTTAATCCATTGATAAAGTTCTCTAGGATGAACCCCTATAGAATTAGCAATGGTTTTTCCGCCTTCTGTACCTTCTAGATATCGTTTTACTGCTTGTATTTTATCTTTTGAAGAAAATTTAGCCATAAAAAGTGCACCTCCAATTGTTAATTATGTGTCTAACAATTGGGGTGCACTTCAAAATGATGGGCTTTTCTTTTCATTTTATCCTTCAATCGTAACCCCAGTAAACATCGATAAGTTTCCCGTTATTTTCTCACCAACTCGTAAAAATAACCCTGCCGCTCTCCCACTAATACAATGTGAGCCAATTAATAATTTACCAGTATACGGACCATCCCATGTATCAATGGTATAGTCAGGCATTTCTATGTATTGCTGATATATTTTCCGTTGTTCAAAGTAATATTCCGTTTTATCTTCAGCTAATAGTTCATCATTTTCGTATATAGATACGCCCCCACCTTCACGTCCATATAAAGGTTTAGAAACAAATGATTCATTTCTTTCTTTAAATGGCTTATTTGTAAAATATGTTGGTAAGAAGTATTTATTAATAATAACACGCTCTTCTTCTTCAAAGAAAACCGCTTTTTCATAAAGCTTCCAAATTAATGCAAGCATATTTTTATTTTGCATTACGAATGCGGCTGGTGGATTAATAATTTTCACTCTTCCTTGCGCTATATGATTTAAAAACTGCAGACCAATTCTTTTTCCATTTTTATCAACATCTGTAACTAAATATTCAATTGGATACAGTCGATATAAATAATGAATTCGCTTGCCATTTGGCGTATATATTCCATCATCTGTAACTACAATATCTTGAATTCCTACATATTCCGTGGGCTGATTTAGGCAATAACTTCTTAAAAACTGGACTGTTTGATGGTCTTCATCGTGCCAATCATAGCTACTAAAATATATCGTTTCTTCAGGATCAATATTATAGTCATGTTTAATTTGTTCCCATGCCTGTACAATATGCTCCTCAATATGATTCGGGTGATTCACATCGTGATAACGGCACAACACTTCATTTGCAACAGAAGGTTCTAAATATCCTGTTGGTGTATCACAATTCACTTCTATTAATTTAATAACATCACCATTTACGATAAAGTCGAGCCTTGTAAAATAAGAAAACAAACCAGTATGTTTCATTCTCGCAATCTCCCACGTTTCAGGCGGGAATCCGAGTTTTTGAAAATCTTCTGTCGTATGTACAATATATTGATACGTTCTATATAACACATACATTATTTCTTCTGTCGCTTTCGAAATAGCGGTATATGTGTTTACCGACATACGAAACATCCCTGTTGCCATATACTGATTCCACTCTTCATTCTCTAATAGACTCGGCCACGTAAAACCATTCCTACCAGCCTCTTCCGCAAGTGAAAACCATATTTTCATATACTCTTTCTGTTCTTGTTCTGTATACATGACTCTATTATCCTTTCTCTTTATGATCCGGCCGGCGCTTTTGCGTTCCCAATTCCACTTGAACCAGAATTTACTTTCGGCGTTTGTGTCGTAGATGATTTAGATGTATTTGTATCTGGCGTCACTTTATTTGATGGATTGTGCTGTTGTTTATTTAAATCCACTTTCTTTGAAGAATCGTTGTTGCTAGTAGTTCCGCCGTAATAACCTCCGCCACCGCTGCCACCAGTTCTCCGTTCATCTTTTTCACGATAAGAAAGAACATTGTTTGTATATGGTTTCTTCATTACATTTGGTTTGACTGTATAGTTCATATTTGAGGTTTTACTTGCTAATAAATATCCTGCTACGAACGGTAATATCGGTAAGTGAGAGTTTTCTTGATACGATGAAAATGATGGATTATTTTCCTTGCATAACTCATCTTTTTCTACATTTTCAGTAGTTGGGGCTCTATCATCACAATTTAATGGTTCTTGTTCGCTCCCTTGCTTCCCACCATCCGTTTTAACAGCGGTATTTTCTTGTTGTACATTTTCTTCTTCATAGTCACCACAACCTGTTAATAAAAAAGATGACACGCCAATTGAAGCAGCGACTTTCAAAAATTTATTTTTTTCCATTCTCATGTGCTATACACCTAATTTCTTTTATCTATATTTTTCCATTTAACTATATTATATAATGCAAATATCACTTTTTACAAACTATACTCAATATGCATATTTACATATTTTCATGCTATTTATTCCCTAAATGAAAATGAAATATTATAATAGCCGAATTGTCTATCTGTACACCTAAATAAAGTGAAAGACGATTTTGTATTATGTCGTCTTTCACTTTATTTATTTTTTATATACTAAACGTCTCAATAAAATTTCTAATGGTCCATTAAGATTATTTTTTTCCATTATTAAAGCTACTATGACAGACAATATCCAAATACATATTGCTATCAATGCAGCAAAAGCGTTACTTACATGCCCTCCTAAATCAAATGCTACTGGTGATAAAAATATAACAAGCAGTGCTTCATTTAAAACAAAAAATGTTAATGAACGTTTTCCTAGAGCGATTAATGCAAGGCTAAAGTACCCTGGATTTTTCAATCTACTCCCTATTATCCCGAAACCTGTTGCATATGCTAATCCTCCAGCAATTCCAGTTAAAATATGGATTCCATTTATCATTCCAGCTGTAAATACAGTTGGATACCATATAGTCCCTATAAAAGATAAAGGCAAAGCACCTATTAAAGAAATTGCTAATCCTATAGTTGTTATAAAATATAATTTTTTTAACTGTTGCTCTGGTTTTATTAATAACTTATATCTAGCAATCCACAAACCAAGAATTATAGAAGGAAGAATTGGGAACATAAAATGGATGAGTACAGGTATAATAGGAAAGAAAAGTAATCGTATCATTGTAGTACTAAGATACGTGTCTTTTGCCGAAACATCTGGTGAAAAACCATAATCACCTATTGATTGCATATTAAGTCCCCATATTATTGGAATAAAAATGGTATACAATATAGCGATAATTATAAACGTTCGAATTAATGTTTTCATTTTACACTTTAATAGTGGACTAACAAAAATACCCGCTAAACCATAGGCCATAAGAATATCTTGCCCTCCAATTAAGACCGCTAACACAATCCCAAACAGTATTAAATACAAGGAGCGTTTTCTTACTATTTTTACAGCCTGAATTTCATTTTTCCCTTTTGATATTTGCCCTTCAAATGCTAAAACTAAACCGTAGCCTAATAATACGGCAAACATTGCTCTTGCACGGTTATCAATTATGAATATACCAAAAAGATTTACAATTTGATCAAAGAAACTACTGCTTTCCACTCTATGCATAATTCCAGGATCTGCTGCATACAAGTAAAGCGGTGCATGAGCAAGTACGATTAACAGTAGCATAGTGCCTCTTGCTAAATCCAATGAGACTGCACGCTTTTTTTCAATTGTTCTATCATTTATTGATCTATCCATATTTTACTTCCTTTCTTAACATCAAATGAACATTCCAATCTTTCTTAAGTTTTCGTCAAAAACTAAGAAAGATCTTCTATTAAAAATAGAACAGATAAATAAAAAACGAACTATCTCTTCAATTCCTATTCCGGATATTATATTCTCAGATTATTTCAATATGTTTTATTTTTAAAATACAAATGAAATCTTTCTATCCCTGGATATTTTTCTCCTAAACTTTTAACCTTAAAACCAATTTTCTTATAAAATTCTACTGCCTCATTGTCTGTCTCAGCTTCGACATAAGTCAATTGATGCATTCTTACTACTTCCCTTATCATTTGAAACGCAATTCCTGTATGACGATATTCTGGAACGACTGCTATGTGGCATATTCTCGCTTCATTTGCTCCGATTATTTCAATACCTATACAAGCCTTTTTTTCATATTTATATAATCTACCTTTATTGCTTTGATAAAATACTACCGCTTTCTTTAAGCTTGTTTCACTTGGACCGACTGCATACTGTAGCACATTTAAAATTGAATCCCTTCCAATTTGTTCAACACGTTGCAAATTCATATCTTCATCCCTTTCTATGAAAAAAGATTAGCTCTTTATAAAAAAGAGCTAATCTCATTACGCTGTTATCTTTTCTTCTTTTTTCACAACGACCGCCACATAACTATGCAGTATCATTCCGACAATAACGAGACTCATTCCAACCCAAGATAAAGATGATGGAATTGGAGCAGAAAGCCAAATAAGCTCTCCTACTAAAGCAAATAAAACTTCACCGGATTGTGTCGCTTCAACCGTTGCTAGCTTTTGCGGATCATCTTTCACAAGATCTGTCGCAAAGAAAAATAATACTGTCGCGATTAAACCTGAACTAACTGCTACAATAAAACATTGAAAAACTTGGCTACTTGACGGTAATCCACCTGTTGATACTTCGTAACCAGATAGTAAAAACCAAAATGGTAAACTTGCTAATGTCATCCCGAGAACTCGCTGGAATACATCTAATTCCCCTTTACATACTTGCATCATTTTTCGATTTCCAAGTGGGTACGCAAACGCCGCAATGAGAACAGGAACTACACATAAAATGGTTTCACGAATTCCTAAAGAAGAAGCATGTTCTACTTGCATGAGTACAACACCGAATAAAATAATACCCGACATTACTAATTCTTTCATCGGAAGTTTTTTATGTAATGGGTCTACCGCAAAAAATGGTGTTAACAAAATCCCTGCGACTATCGTAATTTGCCATGTTGATGCAACAAGCCACCCTGGTCCAAATGCGCCAGCAAAACTAAGTGGTGCATAAAAAAGACCAAAACCTACAATACTCCATACCAACCATTCTTTCGGATTGTTTTTCATATATTGAAAGAGTTGCTTTAAGTTGCCTCTATACATGACAATAAGTAGTAGCATTGGTACCATAAAGTAATACCGTAATGATGCACTCCAAATCCAACTTCCACCTTCTAAGTCCATCGCCCGGTTTAAAACAAAGGTAAAGGCAAAGAAAAATGATGCCAATATCCCTATTGCAATTGCTTTCATTATAAAACCCCTTGTTTAGTTTCTTCTTAATACTATACAACAAAATGAATATAATTAAAATTCACGCACTTTAACTTACATGTAATCTAGCTCTATATAATTTTCTTAACTGACCAATATGCGCTTGATGATACCGATTATGATCAGCTATATGCCATATGCCCCATCTTATTGTCGCATTTTCGCCCTTTTCATAAAAAACTTCCCGTGTTAAATCATTTTCTGTTAGTTTCATACATTCTTCATAAAGTGAAACTTTAATCAGTGGGGGTTTTGTTCATCCCCCACTGATTATTAGTTTAACCAATCGGGCTGCCCGTTAATGCGGGATAAAACAATTGTTGCACTGCTTCATAATCTTGCATTAACTCTTGTAACGTGTGTTTTCTTAAAACTGGCAGTTCTCCCACTTCATTCAACATAGGCCCATATTTATTTTTTAGTGCAGTGGAACTTCTTCTCCCTTTAAGCGATACACCCAATGTAAATCGACAACTGCTAAATGCTGAAGTAGCTGTCCGATGCTATTTTCATTATTTTCAGACCCTTTAAAAGATAATTCCTTCTCTTCAGTACTTTCTACTAAATTTCGCAATCGTATATATGTATCTCGAACCGTTGCATACAAAATTGCTACTTGCGGATTCATGTTTTTTTCTAAATAAAGATCTTTCATGATAAACTCCGTCCTTTAAAGGAACAGCACCATATGTTCATCATCACTGTACGCACCATTAATCTTTATAGCCCTTTTTTCAATTCCATATGTTTTAAAGCCCATTGATTCGTACAAATTTTTTGCTGGTTCGTTTGTAGATACAACACCTAATGTCAATTGCTCTAGTTGTATATCCCGCGCTCTTTGAATTGCATTTGCAATTAGCTCACGTGCCAACCCGTTTCGTCTGTTTTGTGCGTCTACATACATCGCAACGATATGGCCTTTATGCTTATATGCTACTTTCTCTTCCGTTAGTAAAGTGACTACACCAATTAATTTTTCTTCATTAAACGCGCCAAGTGTACAACTAATAGTAGATGTTAAATTCCCTTCAACTCGCTCAATAGGATTTTCCTGACGAATCGCCTCTTCATAAGTTGTTATAAACGCCTCTGGGTTTACTTGTAATGCTTGTAAACGTAAATCCCAATATTTTTTTGCATCTTCTTTCGTAAGTAATCGAATCATGTATCTCTACCCCTTTTTAATTTACATAATATTTTTATAAACCACTAATTATAGATTGATATTCTTCTTTTAACATACTATAACGATAGCGATGAATGAACTTCTTTTGACGTAACCGATCATTTCTCATTAGTCCTTCACAAACAAAGCCAGCCTTTTCATAACTCTTTCTAGCTTGTAAATTATCCTCATCTACACGTAGCCAAACTTTCTCCAATTCGAAATCAAAGAATCCCAGTTGTAATATACTATATAGAGATGCTATTCCATACCCTGTTCCCCAATACTCTTTATCCCCAATCGTAATTCCTAGTTCCGCATTTTTATTTGTTTTGTCAAAATTTTTAAGGTCTACCCAGCCAATGTGTATATTGTTTTCTGTAACGATAGCCCTTTGTTCATAACCATTCTTTCGACTTATGCATGCTTCAATCCATTTTCTCGTATCTTCACGAGTGAACGGAGGATATTGATCTGGTACGACTAAGTGTTTTGTCACTTCTGTATCTAATGACCATTGATATCGATCTTCTACATCCTCTAGTGTCAATTCCCTTAATTGAACGAATGGTATTTTCATTTTACTATCCCCTTTTTATTTGCCAATAGAAAATCCTTCGAACACTCTTCCTCCGTATAGTTCTAACGTCTTTTCTGTAAAATTAATTAATACATTTTTATCACCGTTTTTATAAAAATGATCAAAAGCCGCTACAAATTGTTCTGCATAATGGTCATCATATCTTCTTAAAACTCTAATAAACCATTTTGAATTTCCAAGCCATTGGCCATTTACTCTTAATACATATTCATGTATTAATTCCGCTAATAAATTAGCAATGAATAGTTCTTCTTCTCTTTTTGATGCACCAATGAAGTCATCCAAAGTATCCGAAATAAAATAGCGCTTCTGTTTCATCGTTTCTTCGGTCCATTTATCTGGTCCTTTAATTAGTAAATCGTTCGCTTCTTTTTTTAATTTCTCAACAATTTCACTTTCCCCTTTTAATACAATTCCTTCTGAAACTAATTGAGGTAGAGAAGGTCGCCCGCGATCACAATCCATTTAAAAAAAGGTTTTATACGTTACAAAATTATGTACAAATACTTCAACGGGCCATCCATTACTATAGAAGGATTCTCTATAACAAGATGACAAACTTTGATCGACTATAACAATATCAAGGTCAGATGTTTTTGTCGCTTCTCCTCGTACAACGCTTCCTCCCAGTAAAGCTACATCACAATTCGGAAATTGTGATGTAATTATGCTTTGTGCCGCTTCAATTGGTTTCATTTTCTTTTCTCCTTCGCTTATTTTACTTTCTTTTTTCTGCTCTTTCTCGAGCCTTTTTTATATACGGTTCTGCATCTGGTGTTTTACATGACGTTGCACCGTGATCAATTTTTACTTTTCCAATTTCACGAGCAATTTCAATTGCTTGTTGCTCTAAAGCTTCATTTCGAATCCCTATCGCAATTAAAGCGCTATTCATTGCTTCTCTTTTTCTATTTTTTTCATTATGTATATGAACTTTAATCTCTTCTAAATACGGCATGAAGAAGTTATCGTCTAACTTTTTATTTTTTATTGCGATATTCGCTAATAATGACCAACCTGCTCTCCCGATCCATTCATCATCAGATTTCGTCCATTCGTCCATTCTTTCTATTGCGATTGGCGACGTACATATAGCTGTCATAAGAACGTCCATTAAACAATAATAATCAACATCCCTAATCCAACTATTCAGCTGTTCTGATGTTACATTCTTCGGTTCTAAAATATACGTTGCTAAAGTCATTGCATCCATATTTTTTGTTTCCCATAATGAAATTGCTAAATCATGATCTTTTTTTATCTTCTTTTTTAATAATTTTAAATTTGCAAAACTGACTCCGAATAGCGGCTCTTTCGCCCCATGATTTTTATACGTTTTTCGATTTTGTTCCGTTCCATATTTCTCTAGTTGCTGCATGACCTCTTCAAGTAGCATTTGTCCACCTCTTTTATGTTTTCTGTTGACTTCATATAGGTATGTACGATATATTCTACATTATTTTTTGATTTTCCTATATTTATTTTTAAAATACGGTATGTGAAATTTTAAATATACTACGCAATCACACCATGAAAAACCTACACATTGTAAACATGCAGGTTTTTCATGGTATCAAATTTCCATAAAATAAGAAATAAACGAAGGAACCACCTTTGGTTCGTTCTCTCAATAATTTATCTCCGCTATATTTTGGCTAAACTCTTTACATCTGACCACTCTTCTATAGAACCTGCATCCGGAAAAACGGTAACTACATTAAAATTCGCACCTTTTTCTTTTCCTAATTGTTTTGCAGCTAATAAGTTTGCTGCCGCAGACGTTCCTATTTTCATACCAGTAGCCTTATAAAAACGGGCCATTTCATACAAGGTTTCTTCATATGAATAAGTCCATTGCTTTTCTATCAAATTGTCTTCCTTTTCTATGAAATGTTGTTTCCGTCCTAGACCGAATCCACCTGATCCTGCATATTTCTTTAAAGCATTTGGCGGTTGTTCAGATCCATATGGTAATTCGGCAGGCATTACTAAATGTAGCTCAACATTTTTTGTATACTTCTTTACTGCTTTATAGACCCCAATTAGAGTTCCACCAGTACCAGCGGATGCTACCCATGCGTGTATTGGTTTTCCGTTCATTTGTGCAATAATTTCTCGGCCTGTTCCTTCTATATGACTTAATAAATTTGCATTATTATAATGTTGGAACAAAAAGTATAACTCTTGTTTTTGTTTGCTAATCTCTATTGTCTTCTCAATTACAGCGTAAAATCCCTTACATTTATCAACTAAGATTACGTTAGCACCATAATATTCGAGTTCATTTAATAGAGATTGACCAGTTGCAGAACTTAACACTAACGTGCATTCAATCCCTAAATAATAACAAAGATAGCCAATTGACCTCGCTAAGCTTCCACCACTATACTCTAAAATATGTTGTTTTTTGTTCGCTTCTTGTAAATATTTATTGATCATTCCAAGTGCTGCTCTATCCTTAATCGATCCTGTAGGGTTGTGCCATTCACATTTAGCATAGATTGAAAGATTCTTCGTTTCTTCGCATTCTAATTTAATGAGAGGGGTATTTCCAACATTTTTAGAAAACTCTTCAAAATGGTTTACTATCATACTTTTATACCTCCGTCATACATCATATTTATAACATTTGTTCTTAGTCAAAATACTTTCTATATTTCAATTACGCTATTAACTATATTTTCCTATAAAAAATCCCTACAAACGTTGTAGGGATTTTTGTCTAAATCATTTTGTTGCACTCTATTACATACGAAAAGAACTTCTTTATTCAAATGCATTCATAAGCACAATTCTCCAGCCATCTGGATCCTCTATTGTAGTACCTTTCTCTATCCAATACGGATTTTCCGGTTCCACCTCATGGTAGCCCATTTCACTTAACCGATTCGCGATTATTTCAATTTCATCTTTATTCGGCATATAAAAAACTAGTAAATTATCTTTTGTCGGTGCTGGGCATGGGCTTCCATTTACATGCGTAGTAAACTCCAAATGGTACTCTTCACCCGGTAATCCAAACATAACCCCGTCATATCCTTCATGATTGTGAAATTCCCCTATACGTTTTAACCCTAATCCTGTTTCGTAAAAACTTATAACTTCTTCAAATTTATCTGTTGGTCTTGCAATTCTAAATTGAACCCAATTCTTCATGCAAATCTCCTCCTTTTCATTTTCCAAAGCTTTATAGTAGCCATTATAAGTTACATATATTTAGTTTAATATCCCTCATTAGTGTGAGAACTGCTTAAGTTGAAAGACCTATTCGTTCATACATAGTAGGACTTTAGTATAAAATTCATATAAACTTAGTTATACAAATATGGAGATAAAATAACGATTTCTTCCATATATATTATTACGTATGAAATAATTCTCCTTGTAGGGCCTTTATATATCGATCAGCAGATCTTTGTACAGCCCTATTCGCATCTTCCATCACAACACCATGAAACGCATTATACAGTCGACTAAATTGGATTCCTTTTACTTTCTCTGCCATTTTTCTAACTTTATTCGCTGGTAATGGGATAAGATTGGGATAACTATACATAAAACTTACCCATTTTCGATCCGAAACTACTTGTATAATATCACCTGATAACAAAATACCTTTCCCCTCATTACCGTCTTTCCAGTGCATAACAGTTCCACCTTTAAAATGGCCACCTAACCGATGCAATGTAAGTTCTTCCGATAATATCAAATGTTCCCCAGACCAAAATTTAATTTGCTTACTCGGGCGGACCACCCATTCTTTATCATCTTCATGAATATAGATAGGTATATGAAATGTTTCCGCCCATTTTACTTGTGTAGAGTAATAATGTGGATGAGAAAGTGCTATTGCTTGAATACCACCTAAATCATATATACGTTGTATCGTTTTATCATCTAAATAACTAATACAATCCCACAAAACATTTAGAGTTTTACTTTGTATTAAAAATGCTGTTTGTCCAATTGCAAACTTAGGTTTAGTAGTAATGCTATACAAACCAGTTTCTTCTTTTATTATTTCATTTTTGTATAAATTGCTATGTTGCATTGTTTCTAATGTTGTCCATGACTGCCCCATTGGATTCATATATTGCCTTTCCTCATTACAAATTTTACAACGCGAAGGTGCCTCTTTATTTTCGGGATACTGAACTCCACATGTCGTGCAAATATAATGAACCATATTCCCACTCCCTTTTTAAATGTAATTGATTCTTTACCAATATTTTAATAAAAAACGAAAATAATTAAATCAATAATTGTGACTAAAATGAAGTCATACGAAAGTACGATTATTCCCCTTCTATTTAAGAATTTAGTCTAAGTACTATATTTTATATTTCTTCTTTCTGGGAAGTTAAATTTTTCAATCATTACATGAAAGAGTAACTCTATACGAAATAAATGAACCTATTCATAGTTTTTGTCACAAGTTTGACACAGTAGTATAAACTAATACACATCTGGGGTATAGTATATTTAAAGTAACGATAAAAAAGAATATTGAATAAATTCTTTTTTAATCGTTACTAGATTACATTTGTAATAACTTAAGGGGAGATTATAATGGAAATCGTTATTATGCTCTATGAAGGGATTACTGCATTAGATGCTATTGGTCCGTACGAAGTATTTGCAGCAGAAAGCAATAACAACATAAAGTTTGTTGCTAAAACTACGGGCTTAATTAAATTAGATTCAAAAATGGGCTATTTACATGCCGATTATAATTTTACTGAAGTTAATTCAGCTGATATCCTTATTATTCCTGGATGTCGCCCGCCTAACTTTAAACAACTTATGGAGGACGAAGAAACTCTCAATTGGATTCTCCAAATACATGAAACTACTAAATGGACTACAACTGTATGTACAGGTTCTTTAATCTTAGGTGCTACTGGCCTACTAAATGGTGTTAAAGCCACTAGTCATTGGAGCTCTTTTGACTTGCTTCGTTCTCTCGGGGCTATTCCAACTGAAGAGAGAGTCGTTCGCCATGAAAAAATCATAACAGCAGCTGGTGTATCTGCAGGTATTGATATGGCTCTCCAGTTGATGGCTTGGGAATTCGGAGATGAAAAGAGTAAAGCAGTTCAGCTCATGTTAGAATACGACCCACAGCCTCCTTTTGATACAGGTTCACCAAAAAAAGCATCCGCATCATTATTAGAAGAATTAAATTTGATGCTTGAAGATTTTCATAATAAAGTTTAAAACCTTCCAATTTTTCAAGAATGCAGTTGATACAAAATCTTGCATATTTTTGACCAAACTTTTTTACAGTTGTAAAAAAGTTTTTTTGCATTTCCCTACCTATAATTGCTAATATAGTAGAGTAGAACTTTTATAGAGAGAAGGAAAATTATGCACAATGGAATTCGAATGACAACTTTAGTAAAAAGGGCTATGTTGATTTGCGCTGGGGTATTATTTACATATGAGGCCGCTTTAGGATCGGTACATACTGCTCTAGCAAGTACAGAAGATGAAGCAAAGTCTGTTCAATTTGTAAGTGAAATTCAAACATCTCTTGCACCGAAAGAAGCTCCAAAACACTATAATGGGCAAGTTAGAAAAGTCGCTTACTTAACATTTGATGACGGTCCTGGAAAATACACAGCTGAGCTTTTAGATATGTTAAAGAAAGAAAATGCAAAAGCAACATTCTTCCTAATTGGTTCAAACGTGAAAGCTTTCCCTGATCTTGTGAAACGTGAAGATGCTGAAGGCCACTATGTTGGGATGCACAGTATGACTCATAACTATAAGAAACTATACACAGAAGGACATTACGTAGATGAAATGAAAGAAGATCAAGGCTTAATCGCTGGCGTTCTAGGCAAATCACCCGTATTAACTCGTCCATCATACGGCTCAATGCCAGGATTAAACGAAGCACTTCGCAACAAAGTGGTGGAAAACGGGTTGAAAGTTTGGGATTGGACAATTGATTCTTTAGACTGGAGATACAACAAAATGCAAGTTGATGCTGCATCAGCTAAAATTGTAGAAAACGTTCTACATGGTGCTACAAATCCAACAGAAGTTATCCTTATGCACGATATTCACCCACAATCAGTTAAAGCAGTACCTGGAATTATAAAAGGACTGAAAGAAAAAGGATATGAATTAGAAGCCTATAATGAGAACGAACACTTCCCATTAAACTTCTGGCATGATAATCGTATGTAATGAAAAGACTTGATTCCCTCTAGTAGGATATCAAGTCTTTTTTTAACGTTTTGGAAAGTTTCTTTGTTGCTCTTCAATAAAACGAATAATCTTTTCTCTGTCCTCATGCGTAATACTTATAGAAAATTCGTACTCCTCTTCCTTACACCATGAAGGGGTAAGTTCCTGAGATAATCGGACTACAATTTGAAACTCACCTTCATTTTTCCCCATTAATTCAAACGCTATATTAGGCTCTATGAAATCTAATTCGGTATATGTAGGATTCGGTAATGATTGAAACCATTTTTTCATATGCTGTAAGTCGAAAGTTTGTAGAAAAGGATCCATCGTTTCAAAAACTTTATTTCCTTCTGACAGTTTCGCTTTTACTATAAGCCAATTTCTATCACACTCCTCTTTTGCATCTTTAAATTGGTATCTCACCACCTCTAAATGTAATGCTACTTTTTCATTTTGAAAATCCATAAATTGCTCCCCTTCTTGCTATAAAACTTTTACTTTATAAATTTGAAATATATAAGCCTTTACTTGCAAGACAATTATTTTTCTATCTCCTGTTAATTTCAATTCTTAAATATAATGATTTTCGTTTATTAATACACATGACTGATTCTAACATATCATTCTTTATACATTAAATATATTTGATTTGCTATATAATCTGAACTAAAGTGAAGTCCATTCCTTATCCACCACATGATAATACCTACCAAAGAGGCTGTTTTAATATCAACTGCAACATAATCATCAGGTAATTTATTTTTCGTATTCTCTCTTCTCGTTTCTATTAATTGCTTTAAAAATAAAAATAATTGCTCTTCAAATTGATTCATTTTAAATAATATAAATAAAAAATTCCGGTGGATATATAAATAATCTAGCAATTGTGTTAGCTTTTGTTTTTCTGATAAATCTTTTGCATGTATTAAATCAACAATTTTATTAGAAAGCTCATTTAAAATCTCGCTATTGATTTGGTCTAGTAAATCTTGAATATCTTGATAATGTAAGTAAAATGTTGTTCGATTTAATCCTGCTTTTGTTGCGATTTTCTGAACCGTTAAGCTTGAAATAGTAGGATTCTCACATAAAAGAGAAAAAACAGCATTTTTAAACATTTCTCTTGAACGAACTGTACGAGGGTCCTCTTTTTTAAGTGTAGACATTTTGAAACTCCTTTATAGATTTTCTCTTTACTTTCTCGACAGTACATATCTTCTCTGTCGAGTAGTGAACATTTTCAACAAAACTGTTCATGGTCAGAGAAAACGTATTTTGTTACCATTAATTTTATCGACACAATGTCGATAAATCAAGGTAACAATGAAGGAGATTACCAATGCAAAAGGAAATATCAGAAAGAAATAAAAAAATTATACTAGTTGTCCTCATTACCGGCTGTTTTTTATCAACCTTAAATCAGACGCTATTAAATGTGGCAATGAGTAATTTAATGAAGGTATTTGATGTAACAGCTGCAACAGTGCAATGGCTATCAACAGGCTTTATGCTCATAAATGGTGTTCTAGTTCCAATTACTGCATTTTTAATGAAACGATTTACAACAAGGCAGCTATTTATTAGCTCAATGCTCTCTTTGTTTATTGGGACCGTTCTCTGTGCATGCGCCATGAATTTTAGCATTTTGTTAACAGGAAGAATGATTCAAGCAGTTGGAGCAGGAATTATTATGCCACTCATGATGACTATTATTTTATATTTGTACCCTAGTGAAAAACGCGGAAGTATTATGGGGACCATCGGATTCGCTATAATTTTTGCGCCAGCTATCGCTCCAACTTTATCTGGCTTTATTATTGAATATGTATCATGGAGATGGCTATTTATTGGATTAGCTCCATTTATATTCATCGTAATTATTCTCGCGATTAAATATTTAATGAATGTTGCAAATACAACAAAAGCAAAATTAGATATCGTAAGTGTCATTTTATCAACAATTGGCTTTGGTTGTGTTATATCCGGATTCAGTAGTGCAGGAAGTAAAGGATGGAATCATCCCGTTGTTATTATAACAATTACTATCGGTATCATCGTTACAGCTTTATTCTGTTTACGTCAAATAAAGTCTAATGATCCATTATTGAATTTATCAGTATTTAAATATAAAGTTTTCACTCTTACTTCAGTCATTAACGTACTCATTACGATGATTATGTATGCAGATTTAATTCTATTACCCATTTACTTACAAAACGGACGAGGTTTTACTGCATTTGAATCAGGTTTACTTCTATTACCTGGAGCTGTCATTAACGCCTTCTTATCACCTATCACAGGCAAAATGTTTGATAAATATGGAGCGAAACCACTCTTTATTACCGGTTTAATCTGTGTCATTATTTCGATGTGGGGTGTAATTGATTTGACCGACTCCACAACTTATATGTATTTAATGGTTCGTACCATTATTTTACGAATTGGGTTAAGTTTCATTTCAATGCCTTTAAATACAGCCGGCTTAAACGCTTTGCCAATAGAACTGGGTTCACATGGTTCAGCAGTAAATAATACAATTCGCCAATTAGCAGGTGCGATTGGGACAGCAGTTATCATCACGGTATATACAATTCAATCTACTTCACACATATCACAGTTATCTAGTGGGAATGGAAATATAACAGCTACACAAGTAACAAAATTATCTTCTATCTTCAGCTCAAGTGATGCATACGTGTTTATGTTAGTCTTATCTTTTATAGCTTTGATTATCGTAAGTTTCATGCCCAAAAAAGTAGTAATCAAAAGATACGAAAGTAAATCTTCAAACATAAAATGATTGTTAAAAATTAAGCACTTAAAAGATGGCTCCGGAATTATACCGAAGCCATCTTTTTGAGTGCTTACGACTATAATTATAATCCTCGATTACTATTTGAAGAGATTATATTTTACAGTTATGCTTTTAAATAATCGTTAGAATTCTTAATACTGAATAGCTTATAAGTACATATTAATCATAAGGAGTGATATGTATATGGATTTTCTTTCATCTGAATATTTGTCAGCCTTGCTTGCCATTATTGTAATTGATCTAGTGTTAGCTGGAGATAATGCCATCGTAATTGGATTAGCAGCAAGGCGATTACCGAAAGATCAACAAAAGAAAGTTATTATATGGGGAACTGTCGGGGCTATCGCTATTAGAGCCCTCGCTACCTTAATTGTCGTTTGGTTATTAAAAATACCAGGATTACTTCTAATTGGTGGTGTACTCCTCATATGGATTGCTTACAAATTAATTGCTGAGGGTAAAAATCATGATATTAAAGCTGAAGAAGGATTTTGGTCTGCTATTAAAACCATTATTATAGCGGATGCATTAATGGGAATTGATAATGTACTCGCTGTTGCGGGAGCTGCGCATGGTAATTTTTCTTTAGTAATCATCGGATTATTAGTGTCTATTCCAGTAGTCGTATGGGGCAGTACATTAATTTTAAAATGGGTTGACCGTTTCCCTGTCATCATTACGATTGGAGCAGCTGTTTTAGCTTATACTGCTGCAAAAATGATTGTAGATGAGAAATGGTTCGCTGGATTTTTCGAAAGTAATCCTTTCATAAAATGGGCATTCATCATTATTATCATCATCGGTGTGGTATTCTTCGGAAAGATGAAACAAAAAACTAAAGATGGTACTATGTAATGTTAATGTAATTATAGTTACAAACAAAAGCGCTACTCATATGAGTAGCGCTTTTTCATATTTATTTAGCTTCCCCGTCTTCAGTCGTTTTTACCTTCGTTTTATTTTTATCACGATGGTTATAGTTATACTTCGAACGATCTACTGGAGTGAAGCCTTCTGGTGTGTAGAATCGTAATAAGTCACCATTTACGACTTGGTCAGAGTATTTTAGTGATTTTTGAACCATTTGTTCATTTTGTTTTATTTCATCTGTTAATTCTACAGGTTTTCCAGTTGTTGTATCATAATATTTTCCGTTCAATGCCGTAACTGTTGGGCTTACATAATTACCGTTACGGAATGGAACAACTTGTTTATGATCTGGTGATAATAAATCTGAACCGAATTGAACATAATTTTTCGTATCTGTACCTAGTAAATGTAATAACGTAGGAAGAACGTCAATTTCACCGCCATATTGATGTTGTACGCCACCTTTCACTCCTGGTACACGAACTATTAATGGTACACGTTGTAACTGTGCATTTTCAAATGAGTTCATTTCTTTACCCATTACTTGTGACATTGCTGCATTATGGTTATCTGAAATACCGTAATGGTCACCATACATAACGATAATCGAGTTATCGTATAAGCCAGATTGTTTCAAGTAATCAATGAACCCTTTTACAGACTCATCTAAATATCGTGCTGTTTGGAAATACGTATCTACTGATGAATCACCTGTAGTCGCTGGTTCAATTGTTGCTTCCGCTTTATCAATAGGATAAGGGAAATGGTTTGATAACGTAATGAACTTCGTATAGAACGGTTGTTTTAACGTTTGTAATAATGGAATTGATTCATTAAAGAACGGTTTATCTTTTAAGCCATAGTTTACTACGTCTTTTTCGTTCATATCATAGTATGACGCATCAAAGAATTTGTTAAAACCAAATGATTTATAAATATCGTCGCGGTTCCAGAATGTTTTATAGTTACCGTGGAATACCGCTGATGTGTATCCTTGTTGTCCTAAAATAGCTGGTGCTGATTGATACGTGTTATGAGCCTTATTTGTAAAAACAGATCCTTGTGGTAATCCGTACATTGAGTTTTCTAACATGAACTCCGCATCAGATGTTTTACCTTGTCCTGTTTGATGGAAGAAGTTATCAAAGTATAACGTATTCGCATCTTTTGTAAATGAATTTAGAAATGGTGTAACTTCTTGCCCATTTAATTTATAATCGATTAAAAAGTTTTGGAATGACTCTAAATGAATATAAATTACGTTCATTCCTTTTCCTTTACCGAAGTATTCAGGATTTGGACTTGCATATGTTGATGCAAGATAATTTCTAACTTCTGTCATATTATCTCCATCAGCTAACGCTCGTTCTGTTGATGCTTTCGCACTTTGAATACCATCATAAATCGTATAGTTGTATGCCCCTAAATATTTCACAATATAATTACGGTCAAATGTTCTTGTCAATAATTCAGGACGATCAGATTCTGCAAGCCCTAGGTTCACACTGAATAATAAAATACCTGCTACAAATACTAGTGATAGTTTATGTTTCGCAACACGAATAGGTTTTGGGTTTGCAAATTTTGTTGCGACTAAAACAATTAAAATGATTGTATCTAAGAAATATAGTGGATCATATAAGTGTAGTAACGCGAAAATACTACCACCTAAATCACCAAAGTTATTCGTTTGTGTTAATGTCGGGAACGTAATAAAATCACTGAAAAAGCGATAATATACTACGTTTGCGTATAAAAGTATCGACAATAACAAATTAATAATAATTACCCAAATATAAGATCGTTTCCCTTTTGCAAATAATGCAAGTCCTAAAAATAGAACTGCTGAACTAAGCGGGTTAAAAAACAGCAAGAATTTTTGGATTGTGTTTGAAATTCCTAAATTAAATTCCATTACATAGGCTGTATATGTTTTGAGCCATAATAAAATAACGGCAAACAGAAAGAATCCAAAATGATTACTTAACACACTTTTGCTCTTTAATAAAAACTGTTTCATCTCTCCACCTCTTTTAATCATCCAAGGCTTATTTTTTATAAGTCCGTCTCTGTATTTAATTTTCTTCTTCAAATAGATTTTATTTGTTTAACTACATGAAGAATATTAGTAATTATAAATTGAAGCTTTTATTTATTCAACTATTTCTTTTTAAACATTGTGACCTTGGTTTCTATTTAACAAAATTAATTTGTAACATTTCCTGTTTTCTCCCAAGTTCCATCCACTACTTATGACTCCACATACTATAAACCTTTATTCACTACTTCGCAAACTAATCTATCTCCATTTTTGGTACATTTTTCACATAACAAAAAAGTGTAGTTTGACCTTATTACTCAAACTACACTTCTCCTGTTACAATTAACTCCTTCAATCCTATACACATTAAATCTCATCTATGTGCCAAAAAACTATGCAATCATAACATTACAATTTCTTACCACCGTTAATATTATATTTGAATAATTATTCATTTAATACCTTAGTCTTCATCTCTTTTCAACAAAACCCCCGCTCTAACAAAGAGCAGGGGTTTTCATCATATATTATTGACCTTTATACATTGCATCTACTTGTTTTTGAAGTTCTTCATTTTCTAAGTACTCATCGTAAGTTGCCTCTTTATCGATTACACCGTTTGGTGTTACTTCGATAATGCGGTTTGCAATTGTTTGTACGAACTGATGGTCATGAGATGTGAATAACATTGTACCTTTGAATGCAATTAAACCGTTGTTTAATGCAGTGATAGACTCAAGATCTAAATGGTTCGTCGGATCGTCAAGTGTGATTACGTTCGCACCACTTAACATCATTTTAGATAACATACAACGAACTTTTTCGCCTCCAGATAATACAGAAACGTTCTTCTTAACTTCTTCACCTGAGAATAACATACGGCCTAAGAAACCACGTAAGAAGCTCTCTGACTCATCTTGTGGAGAGAATTGGCGTAACCAATCAACTAAGTTGAAGTCACTGTTCTCAAAGTATTTAGAGTTATCTCTTGGGAAATACGATTGAGATGTTGTAACACCCCATTTGAATGAACCGCTATCTGGCTCCATTTCACCCATAAGGATTTTAAATAATGTTGTCATCGCAATATCGTTACGACCGATAAATGCAACTTTATCACCTTTATTTAAAGTGAAGTACACATTATCTAACACTTTTTCGCCATCAATTGTTTTAGAAAGTCCTTCAACAGTTAATAAGTCATTTCCTATTTCACGCTCAGGTGTGAAACCAACGAATGGATAACGACGTGATGATGGTCTAATATCATCCAATGTAATTTTATCTAATAATTTTTTACGAGAAGTGGCTTGTTTCGCTTTAGATGCGTTTGAGCTAAAGCGTGCAATGAAGTTTTGTAACTCTTTTACTTTCTCTTCTTTTTTCTTATTAGCATCTTGTGTTAATTTTAAAGCTAATTGGCTTGACTCATACCAGAAGTCATAGTTACCAACATAAAGTTGAATTTTACCGAAATCAAGATCAGCCATGTGCGTACAAACTTTATTTAAGAAGTGACGGTCATGGGATACAACGATTACTGTATTTTCAAAGTTCATTAAGAAGTTCTCTAACCATTGAATCGCTTTTAAGTCCAAGTGGTTGGTAGGCTCATCTAGTAATAGAATGTCAGGTTTACCGAATAAAGCTTGAGCAAGTAATACTTTTACTTTCTCTGCCCCAGTTAATTCTGACAATTTCTTATCATGAAGATCTTCACCAATACCAAGTCCTTTTAGTAAGATTGCAGCTTCTGACTCAGCTTCCCAACCGTTAAGCTCAGCGAACTCACCTTCAAGTTCAGCAGCACGCATACCATCTTCATCACTAAAGTCTTCTTTCATGTAAATAGCATTTTTCTCTTGCATTACTTTATAAAGTTGCGTGTGACCCATAATTACTGTTTCTAATACTGGGAACTCTTCATATTCGAAGTGGTTCTGTTTTAATACTGCTAGACGCTCACCTGGCGTAATATGTATGTCACCTGTTGATGGTTCGATTTCTCCAGATAAAATCTTTAGAAATGTTGATTTACCAGCACCGTTTGCTCCAATTAAACCGTAGCAATTACCTGGCGTGAATTTTATGTTAACATCTTCAAACAATTTGCGATCCGCGAAACGCAAACTAACGTTACTTACTGTAATCATTTGTGTCCTCCTACTAATACCGCTTATTTCAGCGTTTTCTCACCGATTGTCTTAAAAAATCGCATATTACGACTCAATTATTGTAGACTATAGCTATTATATAGTAGAAGCTGGATGAATAGCAACGGTTGATTACCTTTCTACAATGAAATCGGATAGTTTTTATCGATTCTCACTCTGTAATACATTGGATTAATTTCCTATTTTTAATTTTTATATACAGAAAAAACTGTAGGGAAAACATTCCCTACAGTTTTTTCTTATTTCGTATTTATTATTTTCTCTTTATAACTCTTCAATTTACTCGTTAATCCTATTAAAGCAGGTAACAATATCGGTATCACGATTAAAGCTAATAGTAATAGTGCAACGCCAACAACTGATGCTACTTGTATAAGTGTCAATACACCTGATGGAATTAATGCGGCAAATGTCCCGCCTAAAATTAGCGCCGCTGATAATACAACTCCTCCTATATGACGAGATGCAGTTACAATTTTCGTTACCGAATCCCCTTCTATCTCGTTATAGCGCATCATTACGAAAATACTATAATCCACTCCTAAAGCGACAATCATAATGAAGCTAAAGAATGGAACATTCCAGCTTAATAAATCTACATGTAATACATGTGCACTAATTTGTTCGCTTATACCAAGTGATGCAAAGTACGCTAATAGTAATGAGCCAATAATAAATATTGTGTTTAGTAATGAGCGTGTAATTACGATTAATACAATCGCAATTCCAATCAACATAATCGTAGCTGTACGCAAGAAATCTTGCCCGGTTACTTCTTTTAAATCAACATTTCTAGCTGTTGTCCCGCCGATCGCTTTTTTCGCCGTTTTTAATTCAGTACCATTTAGCGTACCATCTATCGTTTTATTAATTTCTTGAATGATTGGCATCGCTTCTTTTGAATACGGATTTACGTCTAAAATGATTGTCATTTTAGCAGTCTTTCTATCATGTGACATGTACGTATTCAATGCTTTTTGGAAATCTTCTCCCGCTAACACTTCTTTAGGAATATAAAATTTCTCAGAGCTTTTTGACTCATTAAGCTCGCCTAAATATTTCTGAGCATCCCCTAGGCCGTTACTTACTTTTCCAAGCCCTTCTGTACTTTTAGATAAGCCGGATTGTAATTGCCCCATCTTTTCTTGCAGGTCTTTCAATCCAGTTAAAAGCTGCCCTTGCCCATCATTTATTTTTGTTAAGCCGGATTGTAGCTCAGATGATTTGTTTGCAATTTGTTTTGAACCTGTAGCTCCTTCGTTTAATCCAGTTTTTAGTCCGGCAGCTCCTTTTTGTAACTTGGTAACGCCATTATTCATTTCCTTTATGCCGTTATCTACTTTCAGTAATGATTGATTCGCTTCTTTAAATGAATTCACCGCAGCTTTATGTTGCACTGCTAATTGATTTAATTCTTTTGAAAGTCCACTTAATTGCTTTTGAGCTTCCTTCGCAATTCCTATCGTTTGCTGTACATTAGGATCATTTGCTACTTCTGGTTTCGTTTGAATGAAATTAGTCATTAACACTTCAATTTGTTCATATCCTTTTTTCGCACCGTCAATCGCTTGAGAAATACTTCCGAAGTATTGATCGTAAGAACTTAAACCCTTTTCTAACTGTGCATAACCAGCATGAAGCTGTGACGTTGCACCCGATAGGACATTTATATTTTCATTTACTGAAGTTAACCCACTCTCAATTTGCTGCGCTCCTTGTGCACCTTCGTTTATGCCAATGGATAATTGATTTAAAGCTGTTCCTAATGCTGATACTCCATTTTTCGCTTCGTTCGTTCCATCAATTAACTTTTGAACATTTGCAAGACTATTTGAGTCATTACTACCCATTTTATCTTTCGCATCCGTTAAGCCATCATTAATTTCCTTTATGCCACCATTGGCATCGCCTAAACCAGTATTTAGTTCTCCCGCTTGTTTATTTAAATATAATTCTTTTATCTTATCACCAGTTGGACGCGTCGGTGCATATACTTCTGAAACACCTTTAACTTTCGAAATTTTATCAGTTAATTCATCTAAAGTTTGTAGAGACGTTCCTTCATCTAATTTTTTGTTAGATTGAATCACTAACGTACTTGGTGAAGAAAATCCTGGTGGAAAATGTTTTTCTATCACATTAATACCCATTTTTGATTCATACTTATTATCCACTTCAAACAAATCATTGTAATTCAGTGTATTAGAGTATTTTAATACGAAAGGAATCGATATCACGAATACGATGATTAAAGCAACAAATGGTCTTGCTACTGAATTTTTAGCAAAGAATCCCCATAAACGGCTATCCTCATGACCTTTAAATGTTTTAACTGGATAAAACATTCCTTTTCCTAAAAGCACCATAAAAAATGGATTTAAAGTGGTTATTACGAGTAGTAATACTAAAACACCAATTGCTACCGCTGAAGTAGATTGATATAATTTAAAACTCGCTAAAGCAAGTGATGCAAAACCAATTAGCACCGCTATCCCGCTATATAAAACGGTTTTACCTGCCGATTTAAATGTTTCTTTCGTGGCCAAAAATGCATTTTCTTGTTTACTTAATTCTTCTTTAAACCTCGTATATAATAAAATGTTGTAATCTGTTCCTACTCCAAACAGTACGACAACTACAAACACTTGCGTAAAGTTAGAAAACGGAAAATTAAATTGATCTACAAGATGAGCAATAATACCCATTGAAACTAAATACGATATACCAACTGTAAGAAGAGAAACAATTGGAACAATTGGTGAACGGAATACAATGATTAATACTATAAGAATGAAAATAATTGAAATAACTTCAGTCTTTTTCACTCCCTCTTGAGAGGATGTAAGAAAATCACCCGCTATTAAGTCACTTCCTGTTAAGTACGTTTTTACTCCTTTCGTTTGCACTTTTTTATGAAGATTATTTGCAACTTTTGATATTTCACCATGCTTTTTATCTATTGATATTTGCGTTAAAATAGTCGTATTATCTTTAGAAACTAATTGTTTCTCCAATTCTTTATTATCTAAATGTGAAACAACTTCCTTAATTCCTAATTGCTCTTTTTCATTTTGCAAAGCGTTGATTGTTTTTGTTATTTCCTCTTTTTGCTCAGTAGTTAAAGCTGTTTTATTGTCACTATTAAATACGGCGATAACTTCGTATTTTTCAACTCCTTCTTTATCCATTTCTTTGATCATCTTGTCAGCAATACTGCTTTGTTCTGTATTAGGGATTGTAATTTTCCCTTTTTCCTTCACTAGTTTATCCATATTAGGCATCGTTACGACCATTGTAATAGTAATAACTATCCATAATAGAAAAGATAAACTTCTCCAACTTTTTAACTTGCCCATTTGAATCATCTCCCGTTTTTAGCGTTTCATGTTAAGTTCGGAATGAACATTCATTCCTACCCTTTTAAAACTATCATTTCGGAATGAACATTCATTCCTATCACTCTATTAAATTATTTTTAAAACTCTATTAAATTACCTTTAACGGAATGAATGTTCATTCCTGTCCTTATAAAGCTATAGAATCAAATGATTCTAATAGCATTCCAAGAGCTTTCTTCCAATTCTTTTACTAATTCTTTTGAGTATTCTAATTGCCCCGTTGCCATTACTTTAGTTAATTTTTCTAGCGGTTGGTATACAATGATAATTAATGCAACTGGAGGCAATGGACGGAGAAACCCTTTTGCGATTCCATCTTCTATAATATTCATAAAGAAGCCTATAAAATCGTCAAATATTTTCTTACTCTGTTCATCAAGAAAATAACTATCACAGTGAGAATTTGTAAAAAGAAAAGCATCCACATTGTTTCTCGCAAATTCAAATAAACGGTTGTACGTATGACTAAACTGTTCACGAATATTTGCTTCAACAGGAAAATCTGTTTTTATCATTTCAGATAGTTGCAACATACTTTTTGAAAATAATGAGTTAACGAGTGCCTCTTTATTTTCAAAATAGCGATAAATCGTACCAGCGCCGACATTGGCTTTTTCAGCGATCATCGGAATTGTCGTACCATCGTAACCACGCTCTGCGAATAGTTGTATAGCTGCTTCAAAAATGTCTTCTTGTTTATTTTTAGCCATTTTTCTCACCTCAATTTTCAGGAATGAAAATTCATTCCGTTTTTAATTATAAATTAGATGGATTAAAAGTCAAGTGTGTGACTACGCAAATGTAGCATTTTCAAATAACACACTCACTTAGATTTCAATGCATTTTTTGAATTAACACTTCAAAAAAATTCTTTGTATCATCGTGACTTAAAATGCTCAATATATCTTGTGTTTTAAAAAATTGAACTTGACTTATTTCATTATCTTTTGGATTCAAATCTGTTCTATCACCTATATATTCTACATAAAACATAGTTGTTTCTTGTTTTTCAAATCCAGTTTTCACTTTTAATTCTTCAGGAAACTCAAAGCAAATTTTATCTTCCATTTGTTTCATAACTATAAACTTTTTTGAACCGGTTTCTTCTTCAAGCTCTCTCAATATAGCACTTTCTAAGTCATTATCTGTATGTTTTAATCCGCCTTTAGGAAAATCCCACTCCCCCTTTGACAAATTGTATTCTTCTTCTATATCGCTTATTTTTACCTTATGTACCAATAAAAATTCACTATTTTGGAATATGATTGCGCCTACAGCTTGCCTAATCATTCTATTTCCCCTCCTAAAATAATGCTTTCATTCTATTAATAGAAAAGTACTATAATAACTGTTTTTCATTATAGTACTTTTTTAATGACACATTGCACAGTGTATTAATTAAAAGAAATCATAAATAAACGGCTTACGCACTGGTACTAAATTCTCAAATGACCGCATTGCCTCTTCGCTTCCGCTAATTAATTCAAGTTCGTTTAGTTCTAATGGACGTTTGTATCCAAACATTATTGTCGATAGTGCATTTATATCCAGTTTGATTCCTTTTTCCGTTGCTTCTTCTACAATTGTTAATTCATGATTTGCAAGTCTCACTACTACGTTATTCCACGGAGCAAATGAATCTGTAATATGTAAGATCACTTCTTGCTGTACATCGTTCCAGTTAAATTCATATTGTTTTAAGAACTGCTCTACATCTACAATTCTGCCCATAAAATATGGTTTCACTTCTGTCTTCACGCGTGGCTCTTGCAATGTATATAACAACGGTTCGTTTTCACTTACTGTCATTTCAAGTTCTTTAATCATAGAATCATGCTGGCAAATAAAGTTCCACAGACCATTTCGTGCTTCATTATGCAGTGGTACAAATTCTTCTACTGTCATTTTATAGTTTTCTATTTTATATAACATGTAACCAGCTGCCGTTTTATTTTCATCATAGTAAATCGCTAATGCTAAATCATCATAAACTACTTGTAACCACCAGTTCTTCTCTCGAACTAACATACCTGAAACACGTTCTGCAAAGGTTTCATATAGCTTCTCGACTTCTTCTGGATGATTTTCTTTATTGAAACGTTTCACGGTGCCATTTACTTGTTTTTTCATAACTAAATCGCTCTTAGTCATATGACATACGAGAAGATCCGCACAAAGTTCCCAGCCGTATTTACGGTAAAATGAAACAGAAAATGGATGTAACATCGATACTGTATATCCATCTTTTTTCATCGTTTGAAGAGAATGCTGAAGTAGCTCTTTTACATACCCACTTCTTCTATACTCAGGATACGTCGCTACCCCTGCAACGCCGCCCATTTTAAATGTTTCTTTTCCTATGTATATATGAAATGGAATAAGATGTAGTTTTGCTGCTAAGTCTTCCCCTTCCATAATGCCGTATATTTCATGACTTTCTTTCATTCGAGTGATTTGCTGCTGCAATTGTTCCTCATTTACTTTATATTGAAAAGCGTATTCTGATAAACGTAATGCTTCTCTAAATTTATCTTCTTGTAATTGTATGACATTCATATAATTCTCCTCCATTCCCTGATTGAATTGTATCATAATTCTTACTATTGTAGTTCTGTAAGTGAAATTACACAGACGTTTCAACAAAAAATAGCGATTTTACAACAACTAACATAAAAAAGCAGATACATAATGTATCTGCTTCTCATCACCTTATTTTGCTAACTTTTGAAGTTCTTCAAAGAATGTAGGGTATGATACACCTACTGCTTCTGCATCTTCAATTGTTGTTTTTCCCTCTGCTAGACAGCCAGCAATCGCAAGCATCATTCCGATGCGGTGATCACCGTAACTATTTACTGTACTGCCTTTTAGAGCTGATTTTCCGTATATAATCATGCCATCATCAGTTGCTTCTATGCGAGCTCCTAGTTTCGTTAACTCCGCAACGACTGTATCAATACGGTTCGTTTCTTTTACTTTTAACTCGTGTGCATCTTTAATAACTGTAATACCTTCTGCTTGTGTTGCCGCTAAAGCGATAACTGGAATTTCATCGATTAGTCTTGGAATAATATCCCCACCAATTTCAATTCCTTTTAATGAAGATGTTTCAATCGTAATGTTTGCAGCTGGTTCTGATGCCCCTTCGTTAATCGGCTCTACAGTAAATGTAGCACCCATTGTCTCTAAAACATCAATAATACCTGTACGAGTTGGATTCATTCCTACATTTTGTAATACTAGTTTACTATTTGGAATAATTGCTCCCGCTACTAAGAAAAATGCTGCTGATGATACGTCACCTGGTACTTGAACGTCTGTCGCTGTTAACTTCTGTCCACCTGCAAGTTTCACTGTTTTTCCCTCACGAGTTACGTTAACACCGAATGCTTCAAGCATTCTTTCCGTGTGATCACGCGAAATATGTGGTTCTGTAACAGCTGTTACACCTTCTGCCCGAAGACCTGCAAGTAAAATAGCTGACTTTACTTGTGCACTTGCAACAGGAGAAATATACTCAATTGCTTTTAAATCTCCGCCACGTATTGTGAGCGGCGTAAACGTTCCTTCTTCTCGGCCATCAATTTTTGCGCCCATTTGTTTTAATGGATTTGTAACACGTTTCATCGGTCTTTTTGCGATAGACGCATCACCTTGTACGCAAGAGAAAAATGGTGTATTTGCTAATATTCCTGACATTAATCGTATCGTTGTACCAGAATTACCAACATCTAATACAGCTTTCGGTTCTTGTAAGCCTTCAATTCCTTTTCCAACTACAGTTACTTCATCACCATTTTGCGTGATTTCTACTCCCATTTCCTTAAAGCACGAAATCGTACTTAAACAGTCTGCACCGGGCAAGAAACCTTTAATTGTCGTTTTTCCTTCTGCAATTGCGCCGAACATAACAGCACGATGTGAAATGGACTTATCACCTGGAATTGTAATGTTGCCGTTCAATCCGCTATTTATAGGTTGTATCGTTCTTTCTTTCACGTTTTCACCTTCTCATTTAAATTGTTTCATAAGTTTGGTATTCTTCTTCTCCAAGCGCTAGTTTCGCTTTCATACGATCTTCTTCTCTTTGGAAGCTAATGCGTAATACGCCAAGCAATCCTTCTCGCGCTTCTAATATTTGCAAGTTCGTAATACTAATTTCTTCACGCGCCAAAATACTCGTAATATGAGCCAATGCCCCTACTTTATCTAAAACATCGACGTATAAGTCGTGATAGGCAGGAATTGCCCCTCTTTTTCGTACTGGTAAAGAATCACGGTATTCTTTCGCATCTGCAAAATAGTTTTGAATCTCGCCTGCATCTCCAGTAGAAACAGTATCATATAATTCTTCCATTTCAGAGATCCACTCTTTTAATAATACCATTAAATGCTCACGATTTTGCTTTACAATATCACTCCACATTTTCGGGCTACTAGATGCAATGCGTGTAATGTCTTTAAATCCGCCAGCAGCTAGCTGATGAATGAGCGGATTATCTCCTGCATGTTTCTCCACTTGCTTGACTAACCCTGCTGCGATAAGATGCGGAAAATGACTAACGATTCCTGTTACATAATCATGCTCTTCTGTATTTAAAACGAGAAAATGAGACCCCGTTCCCTTTAACCAACCTTTTAGTTCTTCCACTTGTTCATTTGGCACATGGTTCATCGGTGTTAAAATGTAAAATGCATTTTCAAATAAATGTGCTTTTGCACTTTCAACCCCAGTTTTATGAGAACCTGCCATCGGATGTCCACCAATGAAAGAAATTTCCTTTGAAAATAAAGCTTCCGCTTCGTTCATAATTGTTCCTTTTGTACTACCAACATCGGTCACTATCACATCTTCTCGTAAACGAAATGACGCTAATTTGTGTAATAACTTCTTCGTTTCTTCAACTGGAGAAGCAAAAACAATTAAATGTGCCTCTTCACATGCACGCTGTAAATCTACTGCTACTTCATCTACTACGTGTAATTCTTTCGCACGCTCTACTTGCTCTTGAAATATGTCATAACCTGTTATCGTTACATCGTGCTCTTTCTTAATTGCTAATGCGAGAGAACCTCCTATTAAGCCTGTTCCAATTAATACTACCTTTTTACACATTTGCCTCATCTCGAGACTTATTTTTCTTATTTTCAAAGTGTTGTTTTAACACTGAAATCACTCCTTCATTTTGCTCCCTTGTGCCGACTGTAATACGGACACCATTCGGGAACGGACGAATAATAAACCCTGCGTGTGCACAAGCTTCATAAATCTCTCCACCATTCTCTACCGGTAAGAAGATGAAGTTTGTTTGTGACGGATAAAATGGAAATTCGTTTTCCTTACAAAAACTTTCGTATTGTTGTATTCCCTCTGTATTAACACGTACAATTTCTTCAATAAACGCTTCATCGTTAAAAGCAATCGTTGCTGCTTTTTGCGCTAATGAAGATACGTTAAATGGCAAACGTACGACATTTAATTTCTCGATTAACTCTTCCTGTCCAATCGCGTAACCAACGCGGAAAGATGCTAATCCGTACGCTTTAGAAAACGTTCTAAGTACAAGAATGTTGTTATGTTTTTCTAGAAGCGGTAATGTCTCAGGGAAATCTTTTGCTGTTACGTATTCATAGTACGCTTCATCAATGACAATTAACGTATTTTCACTAATGCTTTCAATGAACTGAGTCAATTTTTGCTCATTCACATATGTGCCTGTAGGGTTGTTCGGATTACAAAGCCAAATGATTTTCGTATTGTTATCAACTGCTGACGAAATTTCATCTAAGTCGTATACACCGTTATTTAAAGCAACTTCTTTCACTTCACAACCTTCAATAATTGCATGATGACGGTACTGTGGGAATGTTGCACCTGCCGTTACGATGTTATCTCCAGCTCGAAGTACGGCGCGACTTATTATTTGAATGACCTCATCTAAACCACTACCGCAAAGTATTTGTTCCATTTGGACTTGTAATTTCTCTGCAATTGTTTGACGGAGCGTTGTAGCACCTCCGTCAGGATATAAAGCATGTTCTAACCACGATTTTTGCAACTCTTCTAACACTCGTGGCGAACAACCGAATGGATTTTCATTTGATGCTAATTTCACAAACGAATGATCTCCGTACACTTCTTTCATTTGTTCTGGTGATTTACCTGGTTTATATGGTTGTAAGGATGATAGTTGATCTTTTACTTGCATGTTAAACCCACCTTTTTTAAAATTCTTTTGCGTATTTGTTATGTTCTGTAATGTTTTGCTTTAATAATTCCATACGATCTTTTCCGAATTGTTCGACTAGTGCATCTGCAAGTTCCCATGCCACAACAGATTCAGCTACTACACCTGCTGCTGGTACTGCGCAACTATCAGACCTTTCAATACTCGCTTGGAATGCTTCTTTCGTATCAATATCAACGCTTGCTAACGGTTTGTATAATGTAGGAATCGGCTTCATAACACCTCTTACAACAATCGGCATTCCCGTTGTCATACCACCTTCTAAACCGCCGGCATTATTCGTTTTTCTCGTGTATCCTTTTTCTTCATCCCAAAGGATTTCATCGTGCACTTTACTTCCTGGCTGTCTTGCCGCTTCAAAACCAACACCAATTTCAGCACCTTTAAATGCATTAATACTCATAATAGCACCAGCGAGTTTTGCATCTAATTTACGATCGTAATGAACGTAACTACCAACACCAATTGGCATACCTTCTGCAATGACTTCGACAATACCACCGATTGAATCTCCACTACTTTTTGCATTATCGATCGCATCCATCATCTCTTGTTCTACTTCTTTATCTAAACATCGAACAGGTGAATTTTCAGTTATCGTTTGAATCTCTTCAATTGATAAGTTGGAAATATGCTTCGCTTGCACCCCACCAATTTCAAGCACATGCCCTGCAATTTCCACACCTAACTCTTTCAAAATTTGTTTCGCAACTGCTCCAGCAGCTACACGAACTGTCGTTTCTCTTGCAGATGAGCGCTCTAATACGTTTCTTATATCACGATGACCGTATTTAATAGCTCCGTTTAAATCTGCATGTCCTGGACGTGGTTTTGTAATTGTGCGTTTCATTTCTTTACTTTCTTGCTCTGAAATCGGGTCTGCACCCATTACTTTCGTCCAATGTTTGAAATCATCATTTTTTACGATTAACGTAATCGGTGAGCCAAGTGTCATCCCGTGACGAACACCACTTACAATTTCAACTGTATCTGTTTCAATTTGCATGCGTCTTCCGCGCCCATGTCCTTTTTGTCTTCTTAATAATTCCTTATTAATATGTTCCGCTGTTAATGTTAAACCTGCCGGTACACCTTCTAAAATAACTGTTAACTGCGGACCATGTGATTCTCCAGCTGTAATGTATCTCATTTCTTTTGCCCCTTTACTATTTTTTTGTACAAAAAAGTCCCTACTGAGCGCTCAGTAGGGACGATGTTTATCGCGGTACCACCCTAGTTGTAGACAACTATCGTCTACCTCTCTTCTTCTTTAACGATCGTTTGACCGTCTTCCCCTCCAAAAGTTGTCGGGAAAGATGCTCCAAGGCTGTAATTCATGCTTATCTTTGTACTGATTCACACCGACCATCAGCTCTCTTTAACAGTGAGATAAGCACTACTGTTTCCTCTTCAGCGCATATATGATATGGAATTAAGATAATTTATTTTTGAAACCTTTTAACTCATCCATGAATCTATGGAATTCTGGAATGTCCATTTGTTGTGCAGAATCTGATAATGCAACTGCTGGATCTGGATGAACTTCAGCCATTACTGCATCAGCTCCAATAGCAAGTGCCGCTTTCGCTGTTGGTAATAATAAATCTCTACGTCCAGTTGAATGTGTTACGTCAACGATAACTGGTAAATGTGTTTCTTTCTTTAAAATCGGTACTGCAGAAATGTCTAATGTGTTACGTGTTGCTCTTTCGTATGTGCGGATACCGCGCTCACAAAGAATAATTTGGTCATTACCTTGCGCAATAATGTATTCTGCTGCATTAATGAACTCATCAATTGTTGCTGCTAATCCACGTTTTAGTAATACTGGTTTATTAACTTTACCTACAGCTCGTAGTAAATCGAAGTTTTGCATGTTACGTGCGCCAACTTGAATTACATCAACGTATTCTAATGCCATTTCAACATCGTTCGGATTTAAAATTTCACTAATAATCGCTAAGTCGAACTCATCTGCTACTTGGCGTAAAATTTGTAACCCTTCTACTCCTAAACCTTGGAAATCATATGGAGATGTTCTCGGTTTGAAAGCACCACCGCGCATTAATTTTAAGCCTTGGTCTTTCATAGCTTGCCCTACTTGGCGAACTTGCTCTAAGCTTTCTACTGCACAAGGCCCCATGATGAACGTTTGTGTTCCGTCCCCAATCAATTCACCTTTTACATTAACGATTGTATTTTCTTGTTTCTTTTTACGTGATACTAATAACGCCTTACGGTTATCATCTTCTTGTAATTCTAAGCTAGCTTTGAAGATTGTTTTGAAAATATGTTGAACTGTTGACGTTTCGAATGGTCCTTCGTTGTGCTCTGCGATCATATCAAGTACTTCACGCTCACGTACTGGATCAAAGCGTTTCGTACCTTGTACTTGCTTTTGCTCCCCGATTTTTTGAACGATTTCACCACGTTTGTTTAAAAGGTGTAATAGTTGTAAGTTAATTTCATCTACCTGTTTACGTAATTGATCTAATTCATGATTTGCCATTTGGAAATCCTCCTCTAATGTTTTAAAAGTATAGTAAGAGAATGAAAAATTCTCTATTTTCTGAACTGGTTAATTATACAAATTTAAAGTGGAATCGATACCTCTTCTTATCTTAAACTAATAATTACCACAAAGACACTAGCTACTAGCTGAAAATCACTTTTTTTGTACAAAAAAGCCCTACTGATCCAATCAGTAGGGACGATATTTATCGCGGTACCACCCTAGTTGTAGACTTCTTTCGTCTACCTCTCTTCCTTGTTAACGATCAATGTGACCGTCTTTCCCTTCATAAAGACAATACTATCTTTACTACGAAAAAGATGCTCCAGGACTGTAATTCGCTCTTGTTTTTGTACTGGTTCGCACCAACCACCAGCTCTCTGTTACAGGGAAACAACAACTACTGCTTTTCCTTTCAATGCATGACTATTTTATTTTCAAGTTGGACCACTAAAATACAAAAAGTCCCTACTGAATAAATCAGTAGGGACGATATTTATCGCGGTACCACCCTAGTTGTAGACTAACTTTCCGTCTACCTCTCTTCACTGTTAACGATCAATTGACCGCTCTTTCTTCATAAAGACAATCCTATCTTTACTACGAAAAAGATGCTCCAAGACTGTAATTCATGATTATCCCTGTACTGGTTCACACCAACCACCAGCTCTCTGTTACAGTAAGACTAACCACTACTGTGATCTCTTCATTGCACTTTGTTTATTCAAATGTTTTTGAAATTGAATAAGTATGATTCGTATTATAGAACGCTTTTCAAAACACTGTCAATATGTTTTTTATATATTTTTTAAAATTCCACTTTCGTCCTATATTTCTTCTTGTAAATTCCCCATTACAATTCCGATGCGAATCATCTCATTTTCTATTAAGTTTAATACGTGTTTTTCTATTCCAAACTGGGCTAATCGTTTTTTTATTTGTATGATTTCATTTTCAAGAAAATCAGCTTCCTGACGTGTTTGCAGTAAAGTGAAAAACACATTTGCATACATTTCTTTATACGCTTTCATACTCTCTTTCTTTTCAAGCATTTCAATAAATAACTGTTTCATTTCCTCTCCTGCACATTCTCCATTTACATCTATAAATGTACGCGACAAAATACGTAATCCTTTTTCTAAAATCTCATCCATGTATAAAATAATACGTAAAATCATTACATATTCTCTCGTTGTTATCTCACCCATTTTTGGTCGTTCTCGTAAAAATATACTGAGCCAAGCTGTCCAAAATTTTTGTTGTTCTTTTACACTTAATGTTTTAACGTAATAGCATAAATGTTGCATAAATTTAATTTTATTCTCTTCATTTTCTCGTATAAGCAACGGATATAGCCAATCTGTTTTTTGTTCCCAATACAGCACACATTTTATAAATACAAAACTAAGCCACTTCAAGAAAGCTTCCCTCGTATGCGGGTGTAAAACTTCTAAATGCTCTACTGCATACTTAATAAACCTCTTCATTTCAGTAAATAAAGGTAAATTTATTTGCGTATAACATAGACCTGCCCAAGCATATTTCGTAATCTCATTTTCTTTCTTTAATTCTAAGTAAGGTAACAAATATTTTCGGCACCATTGTTTCTCAATATGATATAAAAATGTAATATCTGCTATTAAACGCGCAAACATAAAGTTTGTCCGTTCAGAACTTACTCTTACTTGTTCTTCAAATAAAAATAAATATTCATACACATTGCGATCGTATAAATGATCATATGATAACAGTTTTAATAATACAGCTGTCATTTTTCCAACAGGATGCTGAATCGACTCATTATAAAAGTCTTGTTTTCCAATCTTAAAATCTGTATCGCTTTTCATAACTTGAGGAAATACCGAAAAAGCAAAACGTTTTACAAACCGTATACTATTCTCCTCTAACTCTTCTAATCGATTACTAATCTCATATAGAAAACTACTAATTAACCAATGAAACGCAGTGTTTCTAACAAATTTCTGTAACAGCGGAATAATTTTTTGGATTTGCCCATTTGTCAGTCTCCGGTTATTTCGCCACTCTCTAATACAAACAAACCACACTTCGTTACTTATTTCATGCATGCCTACTAATTGGTACGCAAATGAAATACTCCACTCTGTATTCAATTTACATGCCTTTGATAACATCTCTAAAAAATGACGTTGTTCAAAAACACCGTCATTCGAAAATTGCCGAATTTGGTTCATGATTTCATCGTCTTTCAGCTGCAGTAATCCATCGGCAGTTACATTACAAGTAATACTTTGTTCGATAGCCTTTTTTTTAGGTACACTGTATAGAACAGAATGAAAATGCGGATGTTTCTGTTTCATTAGCTCGTATCCTTGTGCTGTTGATGGACTATTTGAATCACAAGTGAATAATAAATCTAAGACTAAACAAACATCAAATGCCCTCTCCTCTGCAAGGTGCTTCGTTGCAGTTTGAATGACTTCTTCCTTTGTTTTTTCTAAAGAATGTGCGTAATGATTTTTTAAAAGTTGAAACACCTCATGTTTATATGTGACATCTAAAAGAAGCCCTTCCTGTAACAACCATTTCATTTTATCATCTACGCTAACAAATAAATTTTTATTCATCGCATCAATTGCAATTCGCTTTTGAAGCAAACTATTTGCTTCTATCATTTCTGTAATATAATAATTCGCTTTTTTCTCATTGTTTTCACATAAATAGATTAGACACTCTTTTACAATTTGAATTAAAAATGCAAGGTCATTTTGATGAAACTCTTTTTCTACATTTTCCTTATTTCTTTTTTTCAGTGCCGTTTGTCTTAATGACAACATTCGCATCTTCTCTAATCCCATCATCAAAATGGGAACTGCGTAATAAGAAATATGCGGTCTCATCTTCTCATTCCAAATTTGCTCCACATGAGAAAATGTAGACACCGGTAACCGACTCGATTCCTCAAGTTCAATGGATTCTTGCGTATCATTTCCTAACTTTCTTTCACGCTTCAACTTAAGTTTTCCGTCCAAAATAAACGTTAGTAACAATAAAGCAATTTCTTTATGCTCAGGAAAAAAACACTTTTGCAATAAGTAAGAGATTTTTTCTATAGATTTACTATCTTTTTCAGCTGTTTCTAATAAAAGGAGTGTCCATCTTGCAAACAACAATGGGTCCATTTTGATCTTCGTCTCGTTTAAATAGCTGCAAATTGTTCTCCATAATAACGGGGATATTTTAGAATGATTTTTAAAAATCAATTGAAATAATTCTTTCTGATGACTAAAAAGAAATTGTTCCACCAACCATTCTGCAAGCAATTCATCTACTTCATCATAGGTTGACGTAAGCAAAAATAAATTTCGTAATTTCCCCTCTGCTTCAAGCCATTCCACCCATTCATAATCTCGGGCAAATTCAACAAAATATCGAACAGTTTCAATTTTTTTAATGGACTGTTTTATGTAGGATAATTGTTCCTGCTCTACTGATGGTGGCACTGTTACAATGTCACGAATACGCATTCTTTTTGTAATATAATTATCCCCCATTAATTCCGCCCAGCGTTTTACCGCTTTGACGAGGGACTGGTGATTATTTGATTTATTCGGATACACAATCGGCCTTATCCCTAAATGTTCCCAGTGATACGTATTTTCTCCTTGTGCGACAAATGCATAGCGCCTTGTACTTGGTGGTAAACCAGTTGCTAAATATTTCATTACTGGGTCATTATGGCTATACCCAACGAATAAAACGGTGTAATTGGAGAATAAATCAACTAAAAATCTTCTCGCCCATCCTTCCGTTAAGTAAGCCCTTCCAAAATCACCATCTGTTAAAATTAAAGCTTCCTTTTCTTGTTCTATATTTCCATGTATGTAAGCAAGCCCTTTAAACGCTCTACCTGTAGGTAAAGCAGGTGCATAATAAACATTTAATTCTCTATTCATTTCGTTCATCGCAGTTGTAAAATGTCGATCAAAATTCGTCGTTACAATGCGAACTTCTGTATCTAAAGGAAACAACCTCGGAATTGCAAAATGAAGCGGATTTGGTTTTGACGTTTCTATATGAACTAGGTCTTTTGCAACTTGATGTACATCTTTTGTTTTCGCAATTTTACCAAGATAATAATCATGAGGTTCTGTTATTTCACGCTTTTCGACATATAAAGTTTTTGCAATTTCATCAACTAAATCATCAAAATTCGGTAAGTTTGATTTCCCTTTCATAGAAACTCCCGCTCCAACAAACAATACTAACTTTCCTTGTTCAAGATGATCGATTAGCTCATCTGGAATTTCTACTTCTGAAGTAATCCACATTTGGATTCACCCCTTACCTAAAAATGTCATATACTCTCATTTTACTATAACATTTTTTTGTTATTTTTTTAATATTTAGACATAAATTCGAACATGAAAAAGTTTTATTTAAATATATTAGTTACAATGTATGAACTCCTGAGTTTATTGCAAAACTATGTATAAATCGGAGGTGTAACTATTGAATGGTTTTACTGTAGTACTTATCAAATTCATATCATGCATTATCGCATTTAGTATCGGACTAGCTTTATTTTTCCCTGCAACGTTCGTCCAAATTATTTCATTCAGTCTTTTTGTGACAATCGTATCTTATATGTTCGTTGATAAAATTATTTTAAATCGCATTGGCAATACTGGTGCCATTATGACAGATTTCTTATTAGCGTATTTAAGCGTTTGGATTTTCGGTAATATTTTATTAGACAACTACATGCAAATTGCATGGGGAAGTATCCTTTCAGCGATTGTCTTCACATTATCAGAAGTAATTGTACATCGCTTCTCTAACTCACACACAAGACATCACAACGATAATATTCATATTAATCGCCGATTTGCATATGGTACGGAGTTTGCTGAAGAACAGAATGTATTGGATAAAGATAAGAAGAAGTAACATCTTGATGAAGGAGCTCCCTTTTTAATCATGTGGGCTCCTTTTTCTGTACTATCATTTCGGTACATGAAATTATATAGACTTACCAACAATATTTGATATGTTATCTTCAAATAAAAAACTGCCTCTTATTTAGAGGCAGCCACTTTCAAATCTTTTAACGTCACAACATCAGCAAACGCTCCAAACACTACGTTATGATGCTTCACAATATCTTCAGCACGTAACACATCTGTATCAAATGTACTATGTGCATCACTTACTAACGTTACTTTATACCCTTCACTACATGCTCTGCGCGTTGTCGTATCCACACAGTACTCTGTTTGCATGCCTGAAATAATAACATGTTCAATTCCTTTTTCTTGTAACACTTCGTTTAAGTTTGTTTTATGGAATGAATCTGGCGTCGTCTTTTCAACGATACTATCACCCTCTTTTGGTGCAATTGCCGCATGCACCTCCCAGCCATCTGTCCCTTTTTCTAACGGGTGATCTTTTGGCCCGTTATGTTGGACATACATAACCGGAATATCATTTGAGCGACATTCCCCAATGAGTTCTTGTAATGTTTCTAAAAACTTTTCCCCATTATGTACTGATATTCCTGCTGTATACATACCTGCTTGTACATCAATTACTATTAATGCTTTTTTCATTTCGCTCATCCCCTTTGTTTGTATAAGCCATTGGATATTCACTATAGTTGTTTATATTCTATCATCCAACAATCTTCTAATTTCCCCTCATGCAGTTCATGTTCCTTTAAAATCTTCACTTTTTTAAATCCGCATTTTTCATAACACTTTATCGCACGTTCATTATTTACTTTTGGATCCATTGCGATTGCTTCCGCCCCCACGTTCTCTACAATATATGTAATCGCTGCTTGAACGAGTTTTGTTCCGATTCCCTTTCCCCAAAAGGTCGGTTCTCCGATAAATTGATCCATCCCCCATATATTTTGCGATTCTTCATATCCATATAACGCTTTCCATTCAGAATCAACTTGGTACATTTGAATGTATCCGATCGGCACTTCATCAAATTCTATTAAACATCTTTTTTCATGGCTGTTTGGATTATGTATAAAATGAGTAAGCACCATTTCTACAGATTGCGGATTATCGCGTCCTTCGTAATACTGCAAAACTTCTGGGTCTGTTAACCATTTAGACATGATAGGTGCGTCATCTTCTATTACGTACCTAACCAATAAATCTCCTTTTTGAAAAAGCATGTGACACCTCTATTGTTCCTGTATATTTTTCTTTACTATTACATCTTTACTTGCACCTACTAGTGCATATGGTAGTAATGTTATCGCAAAAAATATTGTAAATACATTCAATTGCGAGATTTTATATGGTGTGAACCATTCCGTGAAAAATTGAGAATGTAAAACTCTATTAAAAAACTCTCCGCCCAGTCTAAAGTTTGGTTTCCATTCAGTAACATCACAAATAATAAAAATGAATTGTACAATTAAAAATGCCCCTAAATACCGAAACCAAATTCAATTCCAAATCGGCTGCACTTTATTTAATGTATCTTCCATCTAGCTCTCACCTTTTTTATTTCTATCATATTGATTATACACTTTCCTCACTTTATTTGTTAAAATTTTCTATACAATCAAAGATGTTGGGGGAAATATATGATGTCTAATCCTATACAAAAATCAACTTTAATTATCCTTCGGGGAAACTCCGCAAGTGGCAAAACAACAATCGCAAAGGAACTGCAAGAACATTTCGGGCAAGGTACACTATTAGTCTCACAAGATGTCGTGCGTAGAGATATGCTAAAAGTACACGACACAATGGGTAACTTATCTCATGATTTACTATTTGAAATTACAAAGTATGGAAAAGGAAAATGTGAATTTGTTATTTTAGAAGGTATTTTAAACAGTCGTAGATACGGTAATATGCTGAAAGAATTAATACACCACTTTGATGGAAACGCGTATACATACTACTTCGATTTATCATTAGAGGAAACGATCAGACGCCATAATACAAGAGAAAAACGAATTGAGTTTGGAGAGGATTCATTACGAAAATGGTACAATCCTCACGATACAATTGTAGTGAATAGGGAGACTGTTTTTACAGATGCTTTTACGCAAAAAGATATATTTCATGCGATTCTTAATGATGTAACGATACAAAAATAAGACCGACAGAATATGTCAGTCTTATTTTCGTTATGTACTTTATATTTTGGTTTTTATAATTGAACAATCTTTACATAAATAAAAATATATATTCATTTCCCCGAACTGGAAATCAACTACTGAAATAAGTTTCCGTTCCTTAATATCTTGTGTAATTGTAGCAACATACTTCATTTCTTTAGAGCAAGTTGGACATGCAAAATCCTCTGGAAGATCTTCATATAATGGTGCCCCTAATAATCTACAAACATATTCTGAACCGAACAAGTCAAAAGCTTCCCAGTAACTATTCTCATCAGTAGGTATATCTTCATTTTTCATATTTATAAGCTTTACAGTTGTTTTTGGTAATGAAACTGGAAGCTTATCTTCCTCTTCCATTACCCATTCTTCTGTATTTTCTTGCCGTATAATTTGAACTGTTTTACCTCCATTACTTAATTGGAAATATTGTGGCTCCCACACCATTGCACAATTCAAGCATGAAACTAATGGTAAAATATTTAGTTCTCCACTTTTAAGTTCAGCAAGCCGCTCATCATTCAAATCAAAACAAATGATTTGGTGCATCTTCTCACCACATAACTTACATACTGGTAAATGACAATCTTGATCGCCGAAATAATGATTATACAAATCTTTCCCTTCGATTACTCTATACCCTTTCTTTTCATTGCAATATGCGCCATATAATTCCGTTGTCATATTCCATCCTCGCTTTATATAAATGTGATCCACCATATTATATTAATTAACACTAAAAAGCATCGTCTTCCTGCATAGTTTCTATAATAAATCCTTTTAAATTTCGGGCTATTTCTTCCCTTTCCGCATCTTCGTGATACCAAATATATATTTCATCACAAACTATTCCGTTATGTATTTTAAAGCACAATTTATCCCCTGAACCATCGTCACCAATTATCATAAGGTCTTCAGATATATATTCATCTCTCAACTCAATATTTTGTCTAACTACATCATCCCAAGTTTTTGCTACATTTTTATTATCTTTAATAGGATATAATATCCATTCCCCTATTTCAGCGTTATTTACTAATTTAAAAAGATCTCTATATTGTGCCGGGAAAACAACACCTAACTTTTCTTCGGTTTCTTTTATATACAATTCAAATACACCTTGTTTCTTTGTTTCAATAATTTCTCTTACTTCTTTCATACAATACACCTATCCTTTGAACTTAATTACACGAATATGAGTGAAAGTGCTTAGCAAATAATTTAATTTATATATTTCATTATATATTAACCCTTCGTTGCCATCATACTGTTCTTGTCAATTTCTCAATGAATCACACTAACTCAAAAAATAAAAGCCAGCCTCAATAAAGAGAACTGACTTCTATCTAGATAACTATATATATTATAGAATTTTCACTTTAACGGTTTGTCTTCCCCAATTCATAGCTTTACTTTTTGACCCCATTAAAACATCAATGCGATTACCTTTAATTGCACTTCCGGTATCTCCAGCGATAGCTTCTCCATAACCTTCTACCCATACTTTAGATCCTAAAGGAATTACTTTCGGATCAACTGCAATAATTCTCATATTCGGATTAGCCGTTAAATCATGCCCCATCGCAGTTAAAACGCGTCCACCATATGTACCATTTTCACTTGGATCAGCAGTATATGCTGTCGCTACTACCGTTAATTCACGTTTAGCAGACTGTGTGTTATTTTTAGATTCTTCTTTTGCTTTCGCTTCTTCTTTAGCCTTTTCTATTTCTCGAGCTTTCGCTTCTTCCTTAGCCCTTGCTATTTCTTTGGCTTTCGCTTCTTCCTTAGCCCTTGCTATTTCTTGGGCTTTTGCTTCTTCCTTAGCCTTTGCTATTTCTTGGGCTTTTGCTTCTTCCTTAGCCCTTGCTATTTCTTGGGCTTTTGCTTCTTCTTTAGCCTTTGCTATTTCTTGGGCTTTCGCTTCTTCTTTAGCCTTTGCTATTTCTTGGGCTTTCGCTTCTTCTTTAGCCTTTGCTATTTCTTGGGCTTTCGCTTCTTCCTTAACTTTTTCTACCTCTTTTACTTTTGCTTCTTCCTTAGCCTTTGCTATTTCTTGTACTTTCGCTTCTTCCTTAGCCTTTGCTATTTCTTGGGCTTTCGCTTCTTCTTTAACTTTTTCTACCTCTTTTACTTTTGCTTCTTCCTTAGGCTTCGCTATTTCTTGTACTTTTGTTTCTTCTTTAGGCTTCGCTATTTCTTGCACTTTCTTTTCTTCCTTACCTTTTGCTACTTCTTGTACTTTTACTTCTTCCAGCATTTTTGTTGTTTCTTTTGTTTTTGCTATTTCCTGTATTTTTGCTACTTTCTGCGTTTTGGCTTCTTCCTTAGCTTTTACCGCTTTTTGTACTTTCGCTACTTGCTTCGTTTTCTCTCCAGCTTTCTTTTCACTTGGTGCTGTACTTGATAGGAAAGAAACATTTGCATAAGCTGTTTTTCCTTTATACTCAAATTGTAGCCATCCGTCTTTTGCTTGATGCGTTGATTCAATTACATCATCTTTTTTCAGTCTACCAAGAATTTCTGATTCTGTGTTTGCTTCAGAGCGTACATTTAACAAGTTTGCTGTTACATGATAAATATCTTTTGTAAACTCCGAACTTACAAACAATTCTTTACCATTTAAATCAATTTTTGACCATCCTTCTTCGGTATTTATTACTTTTAACTTTTGTCCTTCTTTTACTTTTTCGATAACTTTTGATTCCGTAGTTGGCTTTTCACGTACGTTGAGTACATCCGCTGTTACGATCGTTTCTGCGATAGCAGATGTAGTAAAAGCCCCCAATCCAAAAACTGTTGCTGTTGCTGCGCCAATTATTTTTTTCATATTAGCCTCCATTGCTTTTTTTGGGTTTTATGAAATGCTCCCATAAAATTAGGTAATTTCACGGAATATCAAAACATTTGCAATGATATATTTATACTGCCTAATATACCGTTATTAAAACCCTTTACTCCAATAGTATCAAATTCTCATTTTTAATTCTATAAATTATCAATCTCTTTATCTTATATAAACGTTTCTAATCCTTTTTCTTTTTACTAAATAGTCGTTGCAATTCCTGCCAGAAATAAACTTACAATTGCTAAAAATGAAGTACCGACTATAGCCCCTCTTAAATGGAACATGTAATCTTTATATCCCTTCATCCCATCCGTACAAGGAATAACAACAAACCTCGGAGTAATCCAGCAAAAAATAAGCCAATCAATTATAATTAAATCTACTAAATTGAAGATCATTAAAATGCCTAAAGTATGTAAATAAGCTTCAATATACAATAATTTTTCTTGTTGATGTAGTATATATGTAGAAACGAAAGGAGTACCGAAAAGAATTATATTGTATGCAATATTAAAGTAAATCGTTTGCTTTTTTTCATGAATTGATTTCGGAAGAACTACCTTTTGAATATCTTTCGGATAATCATTTAATGATAGACGAGGATTATAATATACAGACCCCAATATCATTACGGAAAGTACAATAGACATAATGACACCAACGTACATCATTTGCTCAAATTGACTCATAAGCCTCATTCACCCTTTTCTGTAATTCCTATGTAAGTCATTCACTTAATTACACATTGTATGTACGGACACAACTAAAAATTAAAAATTATCTTTTTTGCCAAATCAAATCCCTTGTAATATAAATACAGTTTTTATACAGTGAAAGCCTAATTAGTACAGATAGGATTGGTGGAACCTATGAAAATTGAACATATCGCAATTTGGGTAAATGATTTAGAATTAATGCGTGATTTTTATATAAAATACTTTAACGGTAAATCAAACTCTTTATATCATAATGAAGCGAAACAATTTGAATCTTATTTTATTACGTTCGAATCTGGAGCAAGGATCGAACTAATGCGTAAAAAAGGTATAGAAAACCAGCCTAACCTTCATATAACTGGCTATGCACATATGGCTTTTTCTGTCGGTAGTGAAGAACGTGTAAATACATTTACTACAACATTACAAGATGATGGTTACCCTTTATTAAGTGGACCTCGTTTCACTGGAGATGGATATTACGAAAGTGTGATAGGCGATCCGGAAGGTAATCAAATTGAAATTACGATTTAGCTTACTTTTTCTTTTCTGAAGAACAAATAAAAATTGGTTTGGAGGAATATTATGCAAAAGCTATATTTTACTAAATATGGAGCAACAGATTTCAATCAATATTTCCAACTCGTATCAAATGAAGAAGTGATGGCGCAAATTACCGAGCGTGCCATTCCGTTAGATGAGGCACAAAATGACTTTGAAAAATTGTTAAAGCGCAACGAAAAGCATCGGCTATTTGGCTCCTATAAAGTGTATGACTCTATTACAAATGAATATATCGGCCTTGGACACGTTACACTCAGTGAGGAAAATGAAAAAGAGGCTGAAATTGGTTATATGATTTTGCCAGGATACTGGGGAAAGAGATATGGTAGTGCGATTGCAAAGGAATTAATGCATATAGCGAAGCAAACAGAAGTAAACGTATTAAAAGCAATTATTGATCCGAATAATATCCCCTCTCGTAAAATATTATTAAACTTCGGTTTTACATCTGAAAAAGTTTGCGAGATTGATGGATTGCCTGGGGAGATTTTGAGTACATATATTTAACTATATAAAAAAGCAGTGCTACATTTGAACTAACCGTAGCATTGCTTTTATCTTTTATTATTATAAAAGTCCATTTTCACTTTAATACGAACTAAATCATTATTTCTTTATCTCGTCTACTACACTTTGAACTAAAGAGATAAGAGCTTCCTTTGTATCCTCATCTGTTACCTTTGCATCATTACTAAATTTAGTGCGCGCTGATGAGATTAATAGCGAACCATTTTGAACGACAATTGTATCTAGCATACCTAGCGTAAGTAATAATGATTCATGAGCTTTATCCCCTCCAGCAATCGACGGTGAAGCTGTTATAATAGCAACTGGCTTTTTATAAAGTTCCGCTGATGAAACAAGCCATTCTAATGCATTCTTCAAAACTCCTGGAATACTTTTTGCGTACTCTGGTGTACAAATAATAAGTGCATGTGCCTCACTTAATGTCTTTCGAAATTTTTCAACAACAATCGGTGCTCCAACTCGATCTACATCCGGATTAAAATGAGGTAGTTCCCCTATCCCATTATAAATAGTGTAATCTATACCTTCTGGAATAAATGCTGCTAAAGTTTTTAATACGTTTGTGTTGGATGACCCTTCCCTAATACTTCCTGAAATCGCTATGACCCTTTTGTATTTACACATATGATCCCCCTAAGAACATCATACTGATACAGCCATAGAAAAATCAAAAATATTGAATCATTTAACAAATGTACATCCGTTAAATTTGTTTACATAATAATATTATGAGTATAAAAAACGAATCAGTTATTACTTTCACCGTTTTTCATTTAGTCTCTACATACCACGCACTATTCCACCACCGAAAGTAAAACTTTCTCAAGCTCTTTTTTAGACAACATACTATCGTTTATATACACTTGGTATGCATTTCTTCCTTCTTTTGCAGGTACTACTATTTTTTTATTTTAACATGCTGGATATGCATTAGAACCCAAATAACGTTCTTTTATAATTTGACGATGATGAAGCTCATGACCAGCGATAATGTTTGCTAATGCAAGAACCGTGACTTCAGAATTGTTCGCGATTCCCCTTTGTAACCAGGCTTCTTTATCTAAACTTTTAAGCAAATGCACAGTAGATTGGCGAACAACTATTAAATTCTCAAGAAGATCTTGCATAGATTGCTTATCAAAAGCTGCTCTAAGAACATACATATCATCGTTATATCCAGGAAGTTCTGCTGTCTCGCCTCTTGCTATGGAAAGCAATCGATATGCCATAATACGTTCAGTATCCACAATATGACCGATTACTTCTTTTATACTCCATTTATTAGGAGCATATCGAAAATGTCCCTCACTATCAGAAATATCTTTCAATAAAAGATTTGTTTCCTTCATTTGTTGCTCTAGAATACGTATGATATCTCCATTTGGTATTAAATTTATGTACGTTGAATAATACGGATTATATTCATTTGCGTCTGGTCTCTTTTGCATGCTTATCATCCTTTTTATCTTATCTTTATATACAACTTATCATAAAGTATTATCATATTAATCAGATAATTTAAATTCTAAAACAAAAGGTCCCCTTCCTATAGAATTACATTAACAAAGCGACTCATCCCCAAGCTTCCAACTAAACCATCTCCCATGCCCTTCCGTTTCCCCAACAGTTTCACGATATTCGTTTCCGTTAATATAATAATCAATATGAAGATCACGATCCCACATGTTGTTATATAGGTGGAATACATCACGTTTTGCACCAATTTCTTTCATTTGTTTTTCTAGCGTATGTTTTACATTCTCAGGTATTTGGTTTGCCACATGTGTATGGAAAATACAAATAACAGCATCTTCCCTTATTTGATTTACAATGGCCGGAAGAAGCGCTACACCGTCCCCTTCAATTAATTGCACTGATTTTTCTTTTACAAGCGTCGCTGCTTGGTCAAACATTTCAAGCCTTTCTTTATGTTCTGGCCAAATGAGTGCACGTAGCCATAAATAATTTTCCTCATTATGTAAATCATTCACATGTAAATCAAGCCCGATTCTTTCTACGACAGGCGGACTTTGTTTTAGAAAACGCGGCACATTCTCCCCTCTTATTTCAGAAGTTACATGCACATTTGAATTTACATTTCCGTACATTTCATCCGTTCCGTACGAATAACGGTATTGGTCCCAGAACAATTGTAATCCAGAGCTTGTCCCAATTTCAATTAATGCTACTGGTTTATTCACTTTGTTAAATATGTAACAGAAACTTGGGTATAAGTATGCACACCTCCTTACTTCATTTGTTTGAACGAGTTTTGTTTGTAACAAAGTAATGATTTCTTCTCGGTATTCTTTACAGAAACCTTTAAAATAATCAAAAGCTTTATCTAAATTTGTTTCGGCATTTTCAACTAAACTACTATAATACGTTTTTAAATGATGTTCTTTCCCTGCAAGCAATAAATAATGTACTGCACCTAATAATAAGTTTGGGACTGGTTGACCTACCTGAGCATAGGACGATAGTGTAAGTACTTCCTCATCTTCAGCAATTTTCATTGATAAATATTCATATAAATCACTTGACCCTTTACATTCCTTTATTGAAAAGTTTCGAAATAAGTTTGAAATTTGCTCTTTTGTACGCATTAAAGTCCCTCCTTTTTTTTCAGAATAATCTTACCATTACCGAGAGAAAAACCCCATAAAAAGGTACTCGATTTAGTCACTTAAGGATACGTAAGCTTTTTCGAGATAATTTCAAACTGTAATTTTTTTCTATTCATTAACTGAAAAGTGCTTGTTAAATAAGAATTTTGGCAAATAAAACGTTAAATAGTTTAAAATTATCAGATAACACTAGATATTTTAGTCTATTAATTATTATAATAGAGTATGAGATGGTTATATAATTGAGACAAAAAAGGTATACACCTAGGTGGGGCCTAGGCGGTGTTTCTCTTTTACGGCTTAGACATAGAAAACACCTACTCTTTTTTGCCAATATAGGGGATGGAGAGATTATCATGAGCAACATGCAGCAAAAAACAGACGTTATCTTAATTGGTGCAGGAATTATGAGTGCAACGTTAGGCTCATTACTAAAAGAATTAGCACCTGAATGGGAAATTAAAGTTTTTGAAAAACTCGCAAGTGCCGGGGAAGAAAGCTCTAACGAATGGAATAATGCAGGTACAGGGCATTCTGCGCTATGCGAACTGAACTATACTTCCGAAAAATCTGACGGATCTATAGATATTAGTAAGGCTGTAAAAGTGAATGAGCAATTCCAGCTTTCAAGACAATTTTGGGCATATCTTGTAAAAAGCAAATTAATTCGTAATCCACAAGATTTTATTATGCCACTTCCTCATATGAGTTTAGTAGAAGGGGAAAAAAATGTAGAGTTTCTAAAAAATCGTTTTGAAGCGCTTTCAAAAAATCCACTGTTTCAAGGAATGGAGTTTTCTGATGCTCCTGAAACATTAAAAAAATGGCTTCCTCTCATTATGGAAGGTCGTACATCTAATGAACCGATGGCTGCAACGAAGATTGACTCTGGAACAGATGTTAACTTCGGTGCATTAACACGTATGTTGTTTGATTACTTACAAACGAAAAATGTCGAGCTAAACTACAAACATAGTGTCGAAAATATTAAACGCACGAAAAATGGTTTGTGGGAAGTAAAAGTACACGATATGAATAGTGGTAAAATTGAGCATCATACTGCAAAATTTGTCTTTATCGGTGGCGGTGGCGGTAGCCTACCTCTACTACAAAAGACAGGTATTCCTGAATCAAAACATATCGGTGGATTCCCAGTAAGTGGACTATTTATGGTATGTAAAAATCAAAAAGTCATTGAGCAACATCATGCAAAAGTATACGGTAAAGCTAAAGTTGGTGCTCCGCCAATGTCTGTACCTCATCTGGATACGAGATATATAGATAATAAAAAAGCTTTATTGTTCGGACCGTTCGCAGGGTTCTCACCTAAATTCTTAAAAACTGGTTCAAATCTTGACTTAATCGGTTCTGTAAAACCGAATAACGTCTTAACGATGTTAGCTGCTGGTGTAAAAGAAATGGGACTAACAAAATACTTAATTCAACAAGTTATGTTATCACATGAAAAACGTATGGAAGAATTACGCGAATTCATTCCGAACGCAAAAAGTGAAGATTGGGATATTGTAGTTGCTGGGCAACGTGTACAAGTAATTAAAGATACTGATGCTGGCGGTAAAGGCACACTTCAATTCGGTACAGAAGTTGTAAGTGCAGCTGACGGATCAATCGCTGCATTACTAGGTGCTTCACCAGGTGCTTCTACTGCCGTTCACGTCATGCTTGAAGTATTAGAAAAATGTTTCCCTGATCGTATATTAGGATGGGAAGAAAAAATAAAAGAAATGATTCCTTCTTATGGCATTTCTCTTACTGAAAATCCAAGACTATTCCAAGATTTACACACTTCAACTGGACGTACACTTGGATTAAACGAAAAAGAAACTGTTCATAATTAATGAATACATTCACAAAATGACATAATAAAAACGTCCGATATATTCGGACGTTTTTTCTTCATTAAAAATTATACTTATCAATATTATCTTTCGTAAAGACAACTCGCTCTGGTAATACGATAATTCCGTTTCCTTCTGCCTCATAGTCATATCCTTGTATGGAGTTAGGCTCTACTTTCACTTTTCCGATACCTTTTACTTCGAAGCTATCCCCTACTTTTAACTTCTTCCCTTTCACAACAATTTCATTTGCTACATATGTTGCGAGAGCCCCTTGCTGTTTTACATCCCATAATCCAAATTGTTGTACTGTTCCTCGTTTTACATAATCACGCATAACGTTCGGCGTAGAAAATCCAGTTACAACTACTTTTTTATCCATTTTTAAATTTTCTGCTGCTTGTGCCATTGCTGGAAGTGCTGTTGCATCTGGACAAATGACTGCGTTTATATCAGGATACGTTTTTAATATGTTCTCCCCTACTGACAAAGACTTTTGCGCATTATTTTCACCATACTGAGTCGTTACAATTTCCCAGTTCGGATATTTCTTTTTAATTATTTCTTTCGCCTTCGTTACCCATTGGTTTTGATCCGTTACAGTTGGACTTGAATAAAAGAATGCTACTTTTCCTTTATCTCCAATTTGCTTTGAAGTCATTTCAATCAATACATTAGCAAGTTGATCTGGTGTTCCTTGACTTATATAAAAAGAACGATCTTTCGGATTCACATCAGAATCCCACGTTAACACTGTCATCCCTTTTTTCTTAGCACGTTGCAGTGATTGTGATAGGCCGTCCACCGACGTAGAAGAAACCATTAGTGCATCATAGTTTTGGTTAATAAAATTGTTTATATATTTTACTTGTCCTGATACACTCGCTTCAGACGGTCCATCATATTTTACTTGTACACCTAGCTTATCCCCCATCTCTTTCGCGCCTTCACCACCTGATGTGAAGAAACCAACTCCAGTTAATTTCGGGATGAATGCAAATTTTACATCATCAGCCTTTTTCTTATCTGCTGTTTGACTAGAGCAAGCAATTAAACCGATTAAACAAATACATACAATAATAACAATCCCCAGTTTTCTCTTCATGAAATTTCCCCCTTATGCAAATTTCTTCTTTTTCCCGCTAAGAATGGATGTACTTTGAAATGTCTCATAATAACTGAAAGAATAAGGATAATACCAATCACTACATTGGATTGTTCATTAGTTAAGCCTGTCATTTGCAAGCCATACTGCATTAGTCCTATAAATACACTCGCTAGTACAGTACCGATAATACTTCCTTTTCCCCCTGTAATAAGTGTCCCGCCTAATACGACTGCTGTAATGATCGGTAAAATTGTTTCACTTCCCATATCAGCACGTGCGGAACCAAAATATGCAGTTAAGAAAGCTCCCCCTAATCCACCTCCTAACCCAGAAATTATATAAGCGATGATGACTACTTTCTCCGTTTTGATTCCGGTGTATTTCGCTGCATTTTCGTTTGCGCCTGTTAATTTTACGTGGCGCCCATATATGGTACGATGAAACAATACAGTGCATAAAACAGTTAATACGATTAGGATCCATAATAGATTAGGTATTCCTACTAAACTACCATTTGCCAGTTGCACATACGCATCAGGTAAACCACTTATTCCTTCGTATCCAGAAGCGCCCGCACCTCCTGAAATGACGAGTGCAATTCCTCCGTATAAAAACATCGTTCCGAGTGTAACGACAAGTGGTTCTACACCTGTCATTTTTATAATGATTCCGTTTAAAGCGCCTGCTAAGCAACTTATTATTAGGGCGATTATGACAGCAAACAAAATAGGTATTCCGCTCATCCAAAGTACACCAATCAAAATCGAAGTGAGCCCCATTATTGAGCCGACCGATACATCAATTCCTCCTGTTACAATAACGAAAGTCATTGGTATCGCCGCGATTGCGATAAATAGGAAATCATTTGTACTAAAAAGGAGATTACTAACGTTGAAGAAATCACTATTTAGAAAACTAAAGAGAATGAATTCTATAAGAAGGAATACGATTAGAACACCTTCCCATCTGTAAACATGCTTCATATATTCATCCTCCTTTCTGCTCTCCACTTTTTCATTACACTATCTAATATAATAATAAGTAATAGTAAAAATCCTGAAATAGCATTATTCCAAAATGCTGGTATTTTTAAAAAGACGAGTGAACTGCTTATTGCTTCTAAAAATAATGCACCTAATGCGGCCCCAAATATAGAACCTGTTCCCCCTTTTAAATGAATTCCTCCTAGCACAGCAGCTGCGATAACCTGTAGTTCTATTCCTGTACCTGTTTGATTTGGAACGAACCCGATATTCATAACAAAAATGCAACCAGCAAGTGCCGCACTTAAGCTCGATATAATAAACGCATTTATCTTCACTTTATTAACAGGTATCCCAATGAGTCTTGCACCATTTTCATTATCACCTACCGCATAAAAGTATCTTCCGTACGGCACTTTCATTAAAAAGAAATAGAGTAGTAGTAAAATAATAAGAACAATCCATACAGTTATCGGTAGACCAAGTATGACGATAGATGACAGCTGCTTAAAAACGTTTGGAATATCTTCAATCCACTTCCCGCCTGTGAAGATTAACATTGCACCTCTAATAATTCCTAGCATGCCTAATGTCATAATAATGGCTGGTACCCGAAACTTCGCAACGCCAATCCCGTTTAAGAAACCGATAATAGTGCCAAGTATCATAGTAGCAACAATTGAAAAGAATGCACTATACCCGTTCGTTAACAACATTCCGCAAACCGCTGCGCTTAATCCCATAATCGAGCCAACTGATACGTCTATATTTTTCGTAAATAAGACGAAAGATTGGCCAATTGCTAGAACGACTAAAATAACGCTTGATTTCATCATTAAAGATAACGAGTTAAACTGAACAAAACTAGGATTTATCATTCCGACAATGGCTATATACATAAGTAGTAACAGTATGATAGACGTTTCGTGCATTTTATACATGCGTTTCATTCCGTTACACCCCCATATGCAAGACGTGTAACTTCACCTACACTCATTTGTTCTTTCTCTAAATGAGAAACAAATTGACCATTTCGCATTACATATACACGGTTAGAAAATTGGACAATTTCCTCAATATCTGAAGAGATCATTAATATGGCGAGTCCTTCCCCTTTCATTTTTTCTATCGCCTCATACACTTCAAGTCTTGCTTTTGCATCAATTCCGCGCGTCGGTTCATCGAGAATAATAATTTTTGGGTTACATGCTAAATATTTCGCAAGCACGACTTTTTGCTGATTACCTCCTGATAAAGATGCCAGTTCTTCATTCATGTTTGGCACAACAATTCGAAACTGGTCTATATACGACTTCGCTAAAGCGCTTTCTTTTTCTCGGCTAATAAAAAAACGATTATTTTGCTGTAAACATGCTGCTGTAATATTTTCTGTAACAGATGCGATTGAGAAAATCCCATTCCTCGCTCTATCCTCTGGCACATAAACGAGTCCTTCGCCTAGCCTTTTATGCAAAGAAAATGTATCAATAGATTTTCCTTCTAATAAAATAGACCCTGTTTTTATAGATTTCAATCCAAATATCGCTTCTGCTAATTCAGTTCTACCTGATCCAACGATGCCAGCAATACCTACAATTTCTCCAGCGTGTACAGCGAATGATATATTTGAAAATGCGTGGCCAGTTACATTCGTTACTTCTAATATTTTTTTCGTCCTTTCTATCTCTTGAACTACTTCTCTTTTTTCTTCCTGTTTATATCCTTTTGGCAATAGTCCCTCCATCAGCATGTCATAAGTATAGTCACATACATCCCCTTGGCTTATAATCATTCCATCACGTAATATCGCTACTTTATTAGCAATTTCAAAGATTTCTGGAAAACGATGCGTAATGTATATCATCCCAATTCCTTTTTCTTGTAAACTTTTCATCAACACAAAAAGACTCTTCATTTCGTGAGTTGTTAATGTCGATGTTGGCTCATCTAAAATAAGAATCTCGGCTTCTCGTATTAATCCCCTAACGATTTCTACTAATTGTTGCTGCGCAATGGATAACGATGCTCCTAGCTCATAAAGGGCAATATCCCAACCTAAACTGTCCATTAATTGCTGAATCTTTACTTTCAGTTCCTTTTTCTTTCTGTTTAGCCCAATACATATATTTTCTTCAATAGTCATATGCGGAAAAATGAGTGGTTCTTGTGGTATTAAATACATACGTTCTCGATGTGCTTCTGACGGATTTGAAAATTGTTGCCTCTTTCCTTTTACATACATTTCTCCACTATCATACGAATATAACCCCGTCAATATTTTCATTAATGTTGATTTTCCAGCACCATTTCCCCCAACTAAAGCGTATATATCTCCACGCTCTACTTGTAAGTTCACTTCTTTTAGCACAAGTTGATTTGAAAACGCCTTACTCATTTTCTTTACTTGTAATAAGGGTATGTTCTCCACATGATGTCACCTGCCTTTATCCCGCTATTTACTACCCGTTCATGCCCGATTGGTGCGGGCTGAAAATCAGTGGAATGAATAACCCCCCCCACTAATTACAGTTTCACTTTATGCAGAACATTTTTTGAGAAAATGATTATTTGTTCTACTTGTTTTGTAGCATTGTATATTCCTTTTTTCATATCTAGAACACTTTTTTCACCAGACGTTTCATCGTTTCAACTGGAATAAACAAAATATGTGGCACATATGTTTAAGCATTGGTCAATTGTTGAAAGGGATGAAGAGTATGCCACAGCTGAACTTTGAAGAAAATTTGTTAACAAAAGTCGCTTGGTACTATTATAAAGATCAATTAACACAACAAGAAATCGCTTCACTTCTTCACATTTCAAGAAATAAAGTGGTTCGGTTATTAGATAAGGCGCGCAGTGAAGGAATCGTTACTTTTCACGTAAAAGGGACTGGTTTACACTGTTTGAGCATTGAGCGTGACCTAATGAAAAAATTCAACCTAAAAGATGCTTTCATTATCCCTACTCCAATAGACAATTATGCCACTTCTCTCGGAAAAGCTGCTGCACAATATTTAGAGACTCAGCTCCAGCAAGGCGATTTACTCGGTATTGGCTGGGGAGAAACGATTAGCAAAATGCTAGAAAACATTCATTTTGAAAGTTCTATTAATCTTTCAATCGTAACGCTAACAGGCGGAGTCAACCACTACCTCCCAAGAAAACAAAATTATTTACATTACATGCAAGGTGATCTTCATATTATCCCCACTCCTTTTCTTGCATCTACTACTGAAATGGCAAAAAGTATTTTATCAGAACCGAGTGTGAAAGATATGCTTCATGTCGCTTCACTTGCACAAACGGCAGTTGTCGGTATTGGAGGGTTATCTCAAGATGCTACCATTGTGAGAGAAGAAAAATTAACACTACGTGAAATGACATATATTCGTAGCCAAAACGGTACTGGCGATATTTTAGGACAGTTTTATAATACGAATGGCGATTTATTGGAGCTTCCACATCACAATCGTCTTATTGGTACGCCGCTCTCTATTCTTCGCAATATGAAACATGTCATTGGTGTGGCTGGAGGTACAGAAAAGATAGATGCAATTTATGGTGCCTTAAAAGGAAAGTTCATTCATACATTAATTACAGATGAGGAAACAGCCCTCTCCTTATTACGAAAGGATGGTGATTGTAAATGTCTACTTTATTAGCTTTTGATGCTGGTACGGGAAGTATTCGAGCTGTACTTTTTGATTTACTCGGTAATCAAATTGCGGTCTGTCAAAAAGAATGGGTTCATAAAACCGATCCTCTTTACCCAGGCTCTATGAATTTTGATGTAATTGAAAACTGGGAGCTAGTACAACAGTGCACGAAAGAAGTTCTACAAAAAAGTAATACCTCTCCTTCTTCTATTCAAGCTATTAGCGCTACTAGTATGCGAGAAGGTTTTGTTTTATATGATAAAGATGGGCAAGAAATATGGGCTTGTGCAAATGTTGATGGGCGCGCATCCGCTGAAGTTAGTGAACTAAAAGAAATTCGGTCACATCTTGAAAAAGATTTATATACAAAGTCTGGTCAAACTTTTTCATTAGGTGCTTTACCTCGCCTACTTTGGATTAAAAAACATGAATCCGAAGTCTATAGCAATATTCATTCTTTTACGATGTTAAATGATTGGATTTTATATAAATTAAGCGGCGTACTGCAAATCGACCCTTCAAACGGTTGTACGTCCGGAATTTTTGATTTACACAATAGAACTTGGGATAACGATGTCGCTAAAGAGTGCGGGATAACTTTACCGTTTTCACCAAAAGTAAATGAAGCTGGCACCGTGATTGGTAATGTTACAAAAGAGTGTGCAGCATTAACTGGTTTACGCGAAGGAATTCCTGTAATCGCCGGGGGCGGAGATGCTCAAATGGCATCACTCGGAACTGGAGTCGTGAAGCCTAATCAAACATTAATATGCGGGGGCAGCTTTTGGCAACAAGAAGTGAATATTACTAAACCAATAACAGATCCGCATGCTGCGATTCGCGTAAATTGCCACGTCGTTCCAAACCTATGGCAATATGAAACGATTGCCTTTTTCCCAGGTCTCGTTATGCGCTGGTTTCGAGATGCCTTTTGCCAAGAAGAAAAGAAACTTGCAGAAAAACTCGGTGTAGATGCTTATGAATTGTTAGAAGAACAAGCGAAAGACGTACCGGTCGGTTCACATGGCATTATCCCTACTTTTTCAAACGTCATGAACTACATTTCTTGGCGTCATGCCGCACCTTCTTTTTTAAATTTAAGCTTAGATGCTGACAAATGTGGAAAAAAAGAAATGTTCCGCGCTATCGAAGAAAATGCCGCCTTCGTTACACTTGGTAACTTAAAGTTAATAGAAAATCTAACTGGTACGTTCCCTTCTGAAGTTATTTTTGCTGGCGGCGCCGCTAAAGGAAAACTTTGGCCACAAATTCTTTCAGACGTACTCGGAATTCCTGTTAAAGTACCTGTTGTGAAAGAAGCAGCTGCTTTAGGAACTGCGATTGCTGCTGGTGTTGGTGTTGGCATATATTCATCTATAGGAGAGACTGCCGAACAGTTTGTACAGTGGGAAAACACATTCGAACCAGTTACTGAAAATCACGAACTATATAAGGCGTTCTATGAAACTTGGAAAACTGTGTATGACAGTCAGCTCACTTTAGCTGATATAGGACTTACATCACATATGTGGATCGCACCAGGTGCACTGTAACACATTACATAAAGGAGTGAAATGTATGCGAAAAGCGAATGAAAATGATTTCTCCTATCGCTTCGGTGATAACGGGCCGAAATATTTAATACAAGGTCCAAATATTGATCTTGGCCTTGTTGTCATTCAGCCTGGGCAAGAGTTTCAAAATCATTACCATACAACATGCGAGGAAGTCTTTTATGCATTAGAAGGAGAAATAGACTTCTATGTAAATAATGAAAGAGTTCCAATTAAACAAGGTGATGTCTTACAAGTTCGTCCTCATGAATCTCATTATCTTATTAACCATTCTGACAAACCTTTTAAAGCTGTTTTTATAAAGTCACCACATTTACCAAATAAAGATACTGTACAAACAGAAAATCCAACTTTAACGAAGGAGTGATTTCGAATGACTTGGGGATTTAAAAATCGATTAAATACAATTTTACCTGATGGAAGAGCGGTTATGTTAGCGATCGACCATGGCTATTTTTTAGGACCGATTCACGGACTAGAACAACCATTAGAAACAGTTAAAAACTTACTTCCTTATACAGATTCCCTTTTTTTAACGCGAGGTGTACTTAGCTCTTGTATTCCTGAAAACTGCAGCACACCGATGGTTATGCGTGTATCTGGCGGAGCTACTGTCGTCGGTAAAGATTTAGCGAACGAAACTATTGTTACACCTGTGAAAGAAGCAGTAAAACAAAACGCAATTGGCGTCGGCGTTTCTGTCTTTGTTGGATCAGACTATGAAACACAAACGGTTTCAAATCTCGCAAACGTAGTTTCAGAAGCTCATGATTACGGATTACCAGTTCTCGGCATTACCGCGGTCGCAAAAGAACTACAAAAACGAGAGGCACGCTTCCTCGCACTCGCTTCCCGCGTATGTGTTGAAATGGGTGCTGACATTATTAAAACGTACTACTGCGAAGGATTCGAAAAAATAACGAGCACATGCCCTGCCCCAGTCGTCATCGCCGGTGGACCGAAACTAGATTCAATCGAAGACGCATTAAACATTACGTACAATGCACTGCAAGAAGGTGCAATTGGCGTAGATATGGGCCGAAACATATGGCAATCTGAACATCCAGCTGCAATGATTCAAGCAATACATGGTATTGTGAAGAACGGATTGAATGTGAAAGAGGCGCTGGAATTATATGATGATGTAAAAAACTAAGATAATAGATAGACTATTACACTTAAATATATACAAAATCAATATTTACTATAAGGAAAAGCCCATATCTAACATATGGGCTTTCTTTTACATTTTTAATTGTTCCGAATCTAATCCGATTTCTACAGATCGCGTACGTTCCAAACAATCTCACCTCGTTCACCAAACGTACTGTGATGCCGCTTAAATCCTATCTTTTCTAATACCCGGAAGGACGCCGTATTCCAAGCACCTACAGTTGACCAAAGTCTTTTGCGACCAGTAGCAATCGCAGCCTCCAGTACTGCTGATGCCGCCTCTGTCGCATAACCCATGCGATGAGCACTGCGGAACAACTCATATGCAATCTCCGGCTCTTCAAGCGTGGAACGACCGATAATTAAGCCACAGTATCCGATGAAATCGCCTTCGTCTCGTCTACGAATCGTGAGAAGGGATATGCCATTTTCGGTTGCTTTCTTGCGCTTCTCAATAAGATCGTTACGAACAGATTCAACGGTTGGCATTTCCACTCCACGTTCACCAATTAGTTCTCTAAGCCAGACTGCATCCGATTCCTCCCACATATTCAGGTCGAGTCGTTCCGTTCTTAGATGGAACGCCATATCTTTAAATACAGATGTCATAGTAGTAACCTCCTATTTATATCACTGTACTACTTATAATAGTTTTGTACTGTACCATATGGGAAACCTGCTTGATTCTCTAGATTTTTTGCATTAAGAAACATTATTGCTATTTTATGCATAAGCAATTCCTTTGCAAAATAGACTTTGTTATGAAACTTTATTTCAAATCTATAATATTTAGTTTAAGAGGAATACCCTCTAGTTTATAAACATTTTGATGTTCACTTATCATACAAATAAAATGCTCAAGCCCCTTTCCAAACTGGATAAGGGGCTATATTCACATCTTCAAAACAATTTCTCTTATTGCTATCGAACTTTCTTACCATCTTTATAGTCAAGGCACGATACTTCAATTAACAATCCATTAAACATTGTAAAATAAAAACCATAACTACTACCTCTCATCACATAAGGTGCCTTGTCTATTTCAATGCCCCCAGCTACTAAACGATTATATGATTTATCAACTTCATTTGTAGTTTCCACTAAAAAACCAATATGAAAAGCTTCTGGATACGTAACGTCCTTATTCCCCTTGAATGCTTTTGGATCACTTAATACAAGTATAAATCCACTCTCATCGCTCATCACTACAAGTGCCTTTCCTTTTTGCTCCAAAAATTGAAAATCAAAAAAAGTTTCAAAGAAATGTCTCGCTTCTAATAAATCATCAACACATAAATTCAAATGATTCAACTTCATTCACACATCTCCTTTTAAACAGGGGCTATACAGAAGTATATTGACCCATATTAATAACACCCGAATGTTTAAGGTTGTATTCAAGTGTTCATTTTTTAATAGTTTAATACTTTTTTCTATCGTCTAGAACGTTTTTTCAATGCAACTTTTAAGATACAGTGAATGAAATTATACGAACGATTCGAAACGGAATATCTATTTACCAATAAAATTTAACAATCGTATTCTATTGTTTATTCTCCAAATGAATTAAAATCCACTCAATCAAGAAAACTGCTGAAGAGATTCGCTCTGTCGTGTCACCTAAAAACAGTTTATTTATAAAATCTTCAAAGTGAGTTGGTACTTTGGATAATGTTTCAATATACTTCAAAACAGATCCAGCTGAAGGTACTGGCTTGTTATTAATAGCCCATATTCCCTCTAACAATGTCCAAGTTGATGTTTGAACTATATATGATGCTTTTAACTCATCTTTTGCTTTCAGAGCAGTCTTAATTTTAATTAGCGAACTATGTAACCAATGAGAAATGCCCTTTACTTTATCACTAGCAACTCGATAGTTTTCAAATTTTTGTTTTGCTATTGCCTTTAATTCTTTCAATTCACCGCTTTTATCAAACAAAATTTTCCCTTCTAAAAATGAATATAGTTCCATCTGATTATTTTTAAAGTTTACTTGTATTTGATTAAAATCAGCATACTTATATTCAACTAAAATATCTTCTCTCATTTCAGAATAAAATCGCTTCTTTTGTCCGTCTTCTAAAAGAATATATAAGTCTAAATCCGAATCAGGATATGCATCACCTCTTGCGACAGAACCGATGAGCATAAATCCGGTTACTTTTTCTATAGATAAACATTCGTTTAAAATTATTTCCACTATTTCTTTATGTTTTTCATATGTAATAAATGAAAGGTTTTCTATCACTTACATCCCTCCAGTACTAAAAAAGAGGATACATGTTAATTTCTACAACATGTATCCTCTGCTTATATTTTACGACTGCTGATAAGCCGCTTTCGATGATTTCACATAATAAACACCGTGTTCAACGTTAATGATATGATCTGGTTTTGGTTTACCACGGCCCGCTCTATGTCCAGCTAAATGTTCTTCACTCGTTTCCCAGTTTTTCCATGCCTCTTCAGATTCCCAGCGAATCATAACGACAACTTCTTCATCGCCGCGTCTTACTTTTTTCACAAGAACACTTAAGTCAATGAAGCCTTCAAATTTTTCAATTATACCTTCTCCAGTGAAACGTTCTACAACTATATTTGATGTACCTTCTTTTACAGTAAATGTTTTCGTTTCGATAAACATATATCCCACTCCCTCTTTGTAATTCGAATACTAGTATTCTTCTATTATAGTTGATTATGATAATTATTTTCAATTATAAAGTTTTAAATCTTTTGAATTATGCTGTTTTCTCTTCAACTGCCTCATCTAAAAATTTAAAATATGGGAGTAATATTCCTATTAAAGAAGTGACACATATAATCGCACCGATGATAAGGTATAGCGCTCTAACTCCCCACATTTCACTTAGTATGCCTCCTACTAACACACCTAACGGCATAGCGGATCGTATGAAAAATAGTCGAACTGAAAATACTTTTCCTATCATATTGTTCGGGACAGTTTGTTGGCATATTGTTGTGTTATGAACATTGAAAAATGCGATGCAAACACCTGCAATCACTTCAGTTATTACCGCAATTATTATACTATGATTGAACCCTAGAGAACTGTATGTGAGCCCTCCTATAAACAATCCACCAAGCATAAGTATACGCCGGCTTTTATATGTTACTTTTCCGACTAGTATAGATCCAACTACATAGCCAAGCGGGAAACCAGCCATAAAATAACCAAACTCCGCATATCCTGCGGACAACTCGTCTTTTATATAAGGAAGATTTGTAACCATCGTTACCCCTACTCCAAACTGTACGAAAGTAAGAAATACACCGAGCCAAACGATGATTGGTTTTGTGAAAAAGTATGTAAAACCGTGAAGAAACTGTTCTAGCCACGTTTTTCTCAATTCTTGTTTTACTCTTTTTTCTTTTATGAAAAGTAACAATCCCCCACTAATGAATAGACAAACACAAACGAACAACATTGTTAATTTGATTCCAATGAATGTAATAACGATACCACCTAATAGTGGCGCAAGAAACATCATAAGACGAGTCATTCCATCAATATACGCATTTGCATCTTGAAGTTGTTCTTTACTTACAATGCTCGGTGTAATTGCTTGACTTGCAGGTGTATAAAGCGGTGTAATGAGCCCAATTATAATTTGAACGACATACACGTGCCAAGCTTCTATATTACTAGTAACTACCATGACTAAAGGTAGTAAGAAAACAGATGCCCGCATCCATTGCGAAAAAATCATAATCCACTTTCGGCTCCATTTATCAATAAATGGTCCGCTTATTAGTTGCAGTATGAGAGATGGGATAAAATATAATAACCACATACTACTTAATGCTGTTTTTGATCCCGTTAACTCATAAACAAGAATTGAATTACACAACGTCCCGAAAGCTCCGCCTAATTCCGAAATTGCGCTACCAATCCACATAAAAAAGAATGAACGATTTTTCAATACACTCTTCACTATAGCTCACCAACTTTTCTATTTAATTCCTCCCTTTATGTACATTCTCGTTGTATATTATCTATTTAAAAATACATCTAATTCTTTCGCTAACGACTGCACTGCTTTTTTTCTCAATACATATTTTCCGTCATGTATATCAACTAACTTAGCCGAACGTAATAATTTTAAATGATGATGCACTGTCGATTTACCAAGTTGCAGTCTTTCCGTAATTTCCTGCAATGTACGTTCTTTTTCAAACAACATTTTTACAATTCGTAATCTCGCTTCATCCCCAAGTGCTTTATGTTTTTGAACTAAAAAATAATTCGGCTCATACGGATCTTCTGGATGTATACTTTCATTTGCGACAGGATAATGAAACACTTTCGTATCTTCAATATCAGCTTCTATATTCCACGGCCTGTACGTCAGTTGCGGGATAAGAAGTACGTAATGAACACTTGGCTCTGGCATATAGTTAACGCCACCAGTCGCCCACTCGACAAACTCTTCCGGTTTCATCTTTTTATTCATTTCATTCTTTGCTTCATAGTCTCGCTCTAATATAGAAAGTAATTGCTCTTCCTCTTTTTTAATAACACTCTCATACCATCCTGTCATAACAGCGATAAAATGGTCCTTTAGTTCTTGTATATCACTATTACATATAAAGCTAATATACGTAGAGAAAAACTGATGATCCTGTGTCAGTTCCTTTAATTTTTGTATTGCAGTTACGTCTCCATTTCCTGCTAAACGTCTTTTTTCTTCATACTTCTCTCCTATAAAGGGTAAACATATATACTTTAAATCTTCTTCTGAAAGCGAATCGATATTCGCAATAAACTGTGATAGATTTTGAAAATCACCTTCATACAACAACTGAAGCAGCGCTTTCCACGTATTATGCTCTTCTACAAACTGTAAGTGCTCCCTCATTTCTTCTGTTAATGATTGTCTAATTTCTTCCCATTCGCTTTGGGATTTTTCAAGTGTGTCTATTAACCTTTTATGAGTAATTGCCGCAATGCCAAGTGCACATTCGAAAAGTATCGAATACTTCATTTGAATATGGTACGTTTCCCTCTTTCTACTCGTTACATGAAAGACTTCCATTTGATCCCCTCCTTATTTGCTATATATTTGATTCTACAATTATCGAATAATACCTTCTATATTTTTAGAATTATATTACAATTACCGAAAACTAAAGACTATGATAATCTTTTTAATCCTTACTCCATTAAAACGCCGATTGTTAAATACCTTATTAATAATGGAGGTTCTTTTTTAGCTCTTTTATACGTTGCAGTTCATATTCTTGTTCTACTATAGGGCAGGCATATTGAAGAGAAAGGAGAATGTATTACATGGAGAAAAATAATGTAGGAAGCGTATGTTTATTTTTGCAATTACTAAAGTTAAGAGTACAAAAGATGTTTATTAAAAAAGAATTAAAAAAGTATACTTGGCAACAAACAGTAAAGCGAACGCTTCAAGTACATGATGCCTTACAATCTTCATTAACATCTCTTCAAGAAGCAGAACTGGATCAACCGATTCCTTCTCTACCTGTTTGGCAACAATATATGAATATCCTTTTGCACGATGCTTATCATACAGGACAAATTATACAACTTCGGAAACTCCAAGGTTCATGGCCAACTCATCGTTCTTATTTATATATAATGATTAAAATTGCTTAAGTTTAACATGCCACCAAACAATTGAACGCAGTTAACTGTTACATCAATTTCTCTCCCGTAATTACTACTATTACCCAAGATAAAGTAATAAGAAAAATAGCATCGTAACAGAGGTAGTCTAGATACGAACCGAAAGAAGTGAAAACGTTAGGTTTTATAAAATTACTTTTATTGCTACAGATAATAAGTGGGAATCTACCGAAGGACCTTTTTATATCAATGTCCCACATTACAAAGAACTAAATGGGCCTGCTGTAGATAATGGACAATTATTTGATTTTACATTATCTGAATAAATTCAAAAAAAAGCAATATGAGATGCTAGCTCTCATTTGCTTTTTTGTAAATCTATGTTTATTAATAATATAAAATATTAGCCCAAACCAATCGGGTATTTCCAGACCGTAATCCCCCATCTAACTTCTTCACATGCGCCGCTTATTGATTCATTTGCGCATCCTTCAATAGCTCAATTATTTCACTTAACATTTCTTCTGTAAATGCGCCTGCACTAAAGTTTACTAACGCTCGTAACGGCATGTAATTTAGCATAGCATCCATCATTTCAGAGGCATCACTATCCCCTTCAGCCATACTTGCAAACGGGCTGTCTTTTAATGCTTTTTCCATAAGCTCTTTTGCAATTGGTGCTAACATTCGGTCCGCAAATATGTCCCCTAGTAACGTATTCCGATGCACTGTTTTTTTAATTATAGTCGTTGATTGAACGAATATGTTATCTTGTAAAACAATCTCTCTTGAAGACTTTCCTACTAAAATTTCGAATTCACCTGTTTCAACATGCCAGTCCTTCATTTCAACATTATAATAAGCAAATGACCTGTTATTTAAAGTAAAACTAACCGTTTTTTCTTCTCCCGGTTGCAACTCTATTTTTTCAAATCCTTTTAATTCTTTTTCAGGACGAATCATACTACTTTCAACATCTTTTATATACAGCTGAACAATTTCTCTCCCAGCTATACTACCAGCATTTTTCACGTTTACAAGAACAGAAACAGTATCCGTATCTTTTATCTCGTTTTTACTTATTGAAAGTTTACTATACTCAAAGTTTGTATAACTTAACCCAAAGCCAAATGGGAACAATGGTTCAATATTTTTTGCATCATAATAACGGTATCCAACGAACACGCCTTCTTTATATTCTACTTTATCACCTTCACCCGGGAAGTTTAAGTAAGAAGGATTATCGCTTAAAACTTCCGGGAATGTTTCTGCTAGCTTCCCACTTGGATTCGCATCACCAAATAATAAATCAGCAATTGCTCCGCCTAATGCTTGGCCACCTAAATAGCCTTCAAGTATTCCTTTTACTTTACCTATCCATGGCATTTCAATTGGCGCACCATTACTTAAAACTACAACGATATTACTTTGAACTTCAGCAATAGCCTCAATTAATTGCACGTGATTTTCTGGCATTTGTAAATGTTTTCGATCAAAGCCTTCTGATTCATAACGATCTGGAAGCCCAACGAAAAGGACAGCTGTATCTGCGCTCTCAGCTATTTTTTTTGCTTCATTAATCAAGTTTTCATCTACGTCATCGCTTGCAAGATCATAACCTTGTGCAAATAAAATGTTCGTTTTTTCACCTGATACCATTTCAAGTTCTTCAAAAATACTTGCAAGCTTTGTTGGATTAATATGAGAGCTTCCGCCGCCTTGATAACGTGGTTGCTTTGCAAATTCTCCAATTACCGCTACCGTCCCCTCTTTTTTTAGCGGAAGAATGGAATCTTCATTTTGTAACATAACCATACTTTCACTTGCAACTTCCCTTGCAAGCTGATGATGCATGTCCTTACTATACGTAGCGTTTTCTAATTGATTATCATAAGCTTTAAAAATAATGTAAAGAAGACGCTCAACTGCTTGATCAAGCTTTTCTACACTTAGCTCACCACAATGAATTGCATCAATAATTTTCTTCTCACCAATTCCAAAGCTTGAAGGCATTTCTAACTCTAAACCGTTCGCTAAACTTGCAACACGTTCATTTACTGCGCCCCAATCAGATACGACAAAGCCTTCAAATCCCCATTCATCTTTTAAAATATCATGTAACAAATAGTTATTTTCCGAAGCGTATTCACCATTTACTTTATTGTAAGCACTCATTACTGTCCAAGGCTGTGCTTCCTTAATAACATCTTCAAAGCTTGCAAGGTAAATTTCACGTAAAGTTCTTTCATCAACAATTGCATCTACAGACATTCTGCGATGCTCTTGATTATTAGCTGCGAAATGCTTTAATGACGTTCCAATGCCTTGACTTTGGACGCCTTTAACATGATTTATAGCCATTTGCGATGATAAATACGGGTCCTCTGAAAAATATTCAAAATTTCTTCCGCATAGCGGTGAACGTTTAATATTTGCACCTGGTCCAAGGAGAACACCTACATGTTCAGCCTGACATTCTTCTCCTAATGCAACTCCTACTTCATGTATTAAGTCTTTATTCCATGTACTTGCTAACCCTACTGCTGAAGGGAAACAAGTCGATGGAATACTGTTATAAATCCCTAAGTGATCTGCTCCCTCTGCCTGTTTTCTTAGACCATGTGGTCCATCAGTTACCATAATTGATGGAATCCCTAATCGTTCAATCCCTTTTGTATTCCAAAAGTCTAATCCAGAACATAGACTTGCCTTTTCTTCTAGCGTCATTTCAGAAATGATTTTCTTAATATCTCTTTTCATGATAGCCCTCCTAAAAAACATATAAGTAAACGCTTTCTTAATGATATTATAGTTATTATCTTTCAGATATTATGGTATATTTTTTAGACTACTTGTAAAAATTTTAGCTGTTTTTTAAAGAATAGAGGTTAAAATAATGAATTGCTCCAAACGAGAAGATCTATATTATATTTGTAAGCTAGTCTTTGATCTACATAAAACACCTATCTATTTTCTTACTAACAAAGGAGATTTAGTATTTGAAATCTCGTCCAATATTCTGCATAACCCTATGTATTCTTCCAAAGAGGCAATACTGAATGAACTATATAAGGAACAGCCTTCCTATACTTTTCCGTCACTAGTAGAGACCGCCTTTCTCGAAAACTTTTTCGCAATTCATCTGCGTTTGAACGACCAAATTAGTGGGAATATAATTGTTGGACCAGTCCTTTATTCCAGGCTATCAGAAACATCAATTAATGGCATTGTTAATGATCTTCAACTAAAAATAAACAAAGAAGAAATGATTCGATATTATCGTTCTCTACCCGTATTAAATAATATGAGTTTTTTAAATGTAAGTTTAGTGCTTTATTACATGCTATATCAGAAACAGTTGGACATAGCTGATATACTGCAGAAAAACATGCTAATAAAAAAGGCGGAATTCGAAATTGAACAGCCTGATGTACATATATCAGAGCAACGACAAAGTACATTAACTCATATCGATCCACTAGCCGAGAGGAAAATATTTGAATGTATTAAGCAAGGGAAAAAGGAGGAGTTAATTAAAAATCTAAGGAGATTACCTGAATCAGGAGAACTTGGGGTGTTATCAAAGACAAGTCACCTGCGAAGCCAAAAGAATTCTGCCATTGCAGCTATTACACTTGCAACTAGATCTGCTATTGAAGGTGGAGTTTTCCCTGAAATCGCATATACTATTAGTGATTTATTTATACAAAAACTCGAAGAAATACATAAAAATGAAGCAATTCCCCCTTTTTTAGAGAATGCGTTACTTGAGTTTGCAGAACGTGTCAAAAATAGTACAGTGCAGCAACATTCAAAACATATAAACGTATGTCAGAATTATATATTCACTCATCTTTATGGTGATATTACACTAAATATCCTTGCAGAAATAGTCACATTAAACCCTAGTTATTTATCTTCCCTTTTCAAAAAAGAAGTTGGAATTTCTTTAAATGAATATATTCAGCGTGCGAAAGTCGATGAGTCAAAAAAGTTAATGACATATACGAGACATTCTATATCCGAAATTTCTACAGTACTAAATTTTCACGACCAAAGTCATTTTACAAAGGTATTTAAAAAACATACTGGTATTTCGCCTAAACAATTTAAAAATGGATGCAGTTATTAGTTATCCTCCGTTCCGTCAATAGATTTAATTTGTTGCTTTACATTCCTAATACATATACTTTATAAAGCGAAAACATTAATTGTTAGTACATTAATTGAAATAGATGAATGCTAAACATAATTCACATTCTTCATAACTCCTGATTATAATCCAAATTTGGAAGAATAGAGGCTTTTTTATATACAAATAATAAGCCTCAAGGAGTTGTTGACATGCATTTCATATTAAATATGTTAGGGATTTTTGTTGTAATATTAATCGTCTTCCTTTGTTCGCCTAATAAAAGAAAAATAAAATGGAGACCAATCGTTATTCTAATCATATTGGAGCTTTTTATTACGTGGTTTATGTTAGGCACCAAATTGGGCAGTATTATTATTAATAAAATTGCGTCATTTTTCAGTTGGCTACTATCGTGCGCGAATGAAGGTATTCGTTTTGCATTTCCTTCAGCTATGGAAAATCAAACAGTTGATTTCTTCTTTAGTGCCTTACTTCCTATCATTTTTGTTATCACTTTTTTTGATATCCTTTCCTACTTTGGAGTCTTAACTTGGATCATTGATAAAGTTGGTGCACTTATTTCTAAGATTTCTCGTTTACCAAAGTTAGAAAGTTTCTTTTCCATTCAAATGATGTTTTTAGGAAATACGGAAGCACTTGCGGTTGTTCGTGATCAATTATCTGTTTTAAAAGAAAATCGTTTGTTGACTTTTGGAATTATGAGTATGAGTAGTGTCAGCGGATCCATTCTTGGTGCTTATCTATCAATGGTTCCAGCAACATATATTTTCAGCGCTATTCCTTTAAACTGTATTAACGCATTAATTTTAGCTAATGTTTTAAATCCTATTGAAGTTACGAAAGAAGAAGATGTTGTTTATAAACCTTCAAAAAATGAAAAAAAAGATTTCTTTTCTACTATTTCAAACAGTATGTTAGTCGGAATGAATATGGTAATCGTTATTTTAGCTATGGTAATTGGATATGTAGCTTTAACAGCATGTTTAAATGGTATTTTAAGCTTTTTTGTAGCAGGTTTAACAATTCAAAAAATCTTCTCCATTATCTTTAGCCCCTTTGCTTTTTTACTCGGTTTAACAGGTAAAGATGCTATGTATGTAGCTGAATTAATGGGAATCAAAATCACAACGAATGAATTTGTTGCCATGATGGATTTAAAATCAAACTTAAAGTCTTTACAACCGCATACGATTGCTGTTGCAACTACATTTCTAGCCTCTTTTGCTAACTTTAGTACAGTAGGTATGATATACGGAACTTACAATTCATTATTTGGCGGAGAAAAATCATCAATAATCGGTAAAAATGTTTGGAAGCTTCTTGTTAGCGGAATGGCTGTTTCCTTGTTAAGCGCTATGCTCGTGGGGCTTTTTGTGTGGTAAATCAATACTTATAATAACGAAAGACACCTAAATGAAATTGGGTGTCTTTCGTTATTATTTCACTTTTTCCTTTATAATTTTTATCCCCGAATCTGTCCATTCCCACGAATCACATATTTTGTAGAAGTTAATGCAGGAAGTCCCATTGGTCCCCTTACGTGTAGCTTTTGCGTACTGATGCCAATTTCTGCGCCAAATCCGAATTCAGATCCATCCGTAAAACGAGTCGATGCATTATGATAAAGTGCTGCGGCATCAACGGATGTGAAAAACTTGCTGACGTTTTCCTCGTTCTCTGTAATAATCGCTTCGGAATGCATAGATCCATACGTATTTATGTGATGAATCGCTTCTTCTACTGTAGAAAGGACTTTAACTGCTAGCGTGAGAGATAAAAACTCAGTTTCCCAATCCTCTTCTGAAGCTAATGCAATAGAAGAATCAATTGCCAATGCTTTCTTATCACCACGTAGCTCCACGCCTCTTTCCTTCAATAAAGAAAACAGTTCGCTACCAAATTGCTGCGCCCACTTTTCATGAAGTATAATCGTTTCAATTGCATTACATACAGATGGACGCTGCGTTTTTGCATTTATAATAATATTAAATGCCATTTGTTTATCCGCTGTTTCATCAATGAAAATATGACAATTTCCCGCACCTGTTTCAAGTACTGGAACAGACGCTTCTCTTACTACAGTATCGATTAATTGCTTGCCACCTCTTGGGATAAGAACATCCAAGTAGTCATTTAATGTAAATAACTGCTTCGCGCTATCTCGCGTCGTATCTTCTATGAGCTGTACACTTTCTTGAGGCAAGCTCGTTTGTTTGAGCGCTCGGTGAATTACAGCAACGATCGCTTTATTAGAATGGATAGCGGAAGAACTACCACGCAATATGACTGCATTTCCTGTTTTCAAACAAATTGTAGCAGCATCTACTGTCACATTCGGCCTTGCCTCGTAAATCATCCCGACAACACCAAGTGGTACTCGCATCTCCTGAATAGATAGTCCATTTGGTCTTTCCCATGCACTTACACATTCCCCAACAGGATCACGTAAATCAATTAGCTGCTTAATTCCCTCAGTCATATCAATGATACGTTGTTCATTCAGCATAAGACGATCAAGGAGTGACTCAGAAAATCCTTTTGCCTTACCTTCTTCAATATCCCGTTTGTTTTCCTCTACAATATAAGCTGTTTCTACTATCAACTGATCAGCAATTGCGGTAAGTGCTTCATTTTTTTGATTTGTAGATGTAAGCACAAGTTCTCTAGCAACCTCTTTCGCTTTTTTCCCCTTTGCCAACACTTCATTCATTTTTATTTCCTCCTTTTTAAAGGTTAATCAGTATATTATTTGAGAACCATTTAACACGAGTATCTAAAACTTACCTGCCCATTCAAATTTGCGTGCTCTCTTTTCTTAAAATGAAACCCAATGATCTCTATGGATGACTTCATAATTATGCCTTTCGCCTCTTGCTTGAATATCTTGGCTTTTCATACCTTTTAAATTCCTTAGTTCCTCCGCGCTATATGTGCATTGTCCTTTTCCTATTACGCGCCCTTGTTGCGTAATTACTTCCACGACTTCACCCACTTGGAAAAATCCTGACACATTTGTAACACCAGCAGGAAGAAGGCTCTTTCCATGTTGAATGATAGCAGTAGCTGCCCCGGCATCTACTTCAATTTGACCGCTAACAAGCGAATGCAAGGCGATCCATTGCTTGTTCATTTTAATTACTTTTTGAGGAGCATTACCGATATACGTTCCATCACCTTTGCCCTTCAAAACATCTAAAAACTTTTCCTGTCCACGTCCTGTTCCGATAAATACACTCACTCCAAGAGATAGTGCCGTCTTTGCAGCATCGATTTTTGATTTCATACCGCCAGTTCCAAGTTTTGAACCAGCATCTCCAGCAAGAGAAGCGATTTCTTCCGTAACTTCAGGAAGAAAATAATATTTTTTCGCATCCGTATTTTTTTGAGGATTTTTGTCATATAAACCGTTCACATCCGTAAAAATCATAAGCATATCTGCCGACACAAGTCCGCTTACTAAAGCTGACAGCATATCATTATCACCGAACGTCAGCTCCTCTAAAGAAATGGAATCATTTTCATTGATGATAGGAAGAGCGGAACGGTTTAGTAGCTCTCCTAAAGTAGCGTACGCGTTACTGTATTGTTCTTTTCTAGAAAAATCACTTCTCGTTAATAAAAGTTGTGCAGTAACAATATCATATTTACGGAACTCCTCTGTGTACGCCTGCATTAATAAACTTTGTCCGACAGCTGCTGCAGCCTGTTTCCCTTTAGTTGTCACTGGTCTGCTAGGATACCCAAGAGCAGAAAAACCTGCTGCGACGGCTCCAGATGTAATTAACAAAACTTCATGCCCTTCCTGTTTCAGTCGTGCCAATGCGGCAACGTGATCTGAAAGTTGTTCTTTAGAAATGCCTCCATGACTATCTGCCAAGGAACTACTCCCTATCTTTACAACAATTCGTTGTTTTTTCACTTTTGTAACCCCCAAGTCTAAAATCAAAGTTTTTATACATTACACTTCTATTCATTCAGTTTGCAGCTATATTTATTCTCATCCATGCTGCCCTGTAGTATGAAAGAGCAAAATAAAAATGACCGCTTCGCCCTTAATAAAATAATAAGGACGAAACGGTCATTGTTCCGCGGTACCACCTTGATTGATATACATAGATATCCACTTGACGCCTATAACGCAGGCGAACGCCTAAACTTTCATTTAAGACTCAGGGATAGGTTCGATACATTCTATACGAGGAATCTTTCAGCCGGTGAATTCCACTCTCTTTCGTAAGAAGACATATGTACTAATTCCCTTCAACGATTTTCGATCTAATTTTTTTATATTATGCGATATAGTTCGATTCGGTGTCAAGAGGTATTTTTAAAAATAAATAGAGCCGCAAGTTACTGTTATGAAATTATCGCCCTACTGAATGAAAATAAAAATTGATATAAGTTTAACTCATATTCATAAGCATAAAACCTTAAATTATAGTGTATATATTTACATAATGTCGAATATAGTTAATTTTTATCTTTTAGTGTTGCAAAAAGGAATATATTCTCTTAGAATGTTTCTTTATATTGCACAGGGATGTTATTCTTATTCTAAGATAATAATATCAAACCGATATAATTTATTATAAAAGGAGCAAGATCGAGTTATTATGAACAAACAAATTGGATTCATCGGATGCGGAAATATGGGGATGGCTATAATTGGCGGTATGATAAACAATAATATAGTATCTTCAAATAAAATCATGTGTTCAGATTTGAACACTATGAATTTAAAAAATGCTAGTGAAAAATACGGGATAACTACAACTACTGACAACAATGAAGTAGCTAAAAAGGCTGATATTTTAATTTTATCAATAAAACCAGACTTATACTCCTCCGTAATTAATGAAATAAAAGAAGTGATTAAAAACGACGTTATCGTCGTAACAATCGCTGCGGGGAAAAGCATTAATAGTACTGAAGATGCCTTTGATAAAAAATTAAAGGTTGTGAGAGTAATGCCTAATACTCCTGCTCTTGTTGGAGAAGGAATGTCTGCTTTATGCCCTAACGAAATGGTTACAGAAAAAGATTTAGAAGATGTACTAAACATTTTCAATAGTTTTGGTCAAACAGAGATCGTAAGCGAAAAATTAATGGATGTTGTAACATCTGTAAGTGGTTCTTCGCCAGCATACGTATATATGATTATAGAAGCGATGGCAGATGCTGCTGTACTAGATGGTATGCCAAGAAATCAAGCATATAAATTCGCAGCTCAAGCTGTGTTAGGTTCTGCAAAAATGGTATTGGAAACAGGAATACATCCAGGTGCATTGAAAGATATGGTTTGTTCCCCAGGCGGAACGACAATAGAGGCTGTAGCAACATTAGAAGAAAAAGGCTTGCGAACAGCCATCATTTCAGCTATGCAACGTTGCACGCAAAAGTCTATTGAATTATCTAATCAAACTAAAAAGTAAACACTAATTACAAACTGTTTTTGACTATATACACATGTAGTTTACATACCCCTATTTTCGCCAAAAGATAAACGGACAAATTCATAAATGATTGAGTTTGCCCGTTTTGTTTTTATTATATTAAAATAATTATATTCAAATCCTCTTTTTGGCTTCTATTTCTATACCTTCTGAATGTTATGTTTTCCATTCATTCACTTTTATACACACCTAACTATGACTGAGTAATTTTATTAGATACAAGTAATTTTTCAATACATATCGGTAACATATCGAATAGCGTTTCAAATGCGTAATTTACGTCTAGACGCTCTGTCCATTGATGTGCATCTTTTCCTACCGGCCCCATATTTAATACTGGAACGTCAAACTCTTCTAATTCCTGAAGTGGAATTGAATAGCCTTTATCCCATAATGGCATATTGTCTACAAGAGAACTCATTGAATCCAATGGGTTCTGTAAGCCCACATAGCTTAAATCTGAAATTCCTCCAAAATAATTTTGATTTTCAAATGTAATGCTATGATTGTATTGGGCATACTTTTCCATTTCTACAACTACCTCTTTAATGAAAGGATTGTCGCGTGAACTCACAGCTGGATAGTACGGCGGAGCGAAGAAAAGTACAATCATCGGCGCTTTTTCTTTACATAATATAGCTAATTTATCAACTAAATCGATTGTTACTGCACGATCATCTTTATCTTCTCTATTTTTTATAATATTAGATTGAATATCATTTATTGTCTCTTTTCCATGTTGTTCAATTGCATACGCGATAAGCTCTTCATACGTTAATACATTTACTTTAAGATTAGGAGGTATGAACGGATTATATTTAGAAAAACGATATGCTTGCTTCTCGTAAGACTCTTCGATTTTCTCTGCTACTTTCGTTACTTTTTGACGCAGCAACGAAACGACATCTGTCATCGATTTTTCTAGTAAAAACAAATTAAATAGTGTGACTGCACGATGCGGAATTTGTACAGAATAGTCCTCTTTTAAGTCTCTTTGAAGCAAGTTAGTTGGTGGAGGACTCGCTTCACCATCTACAATATCACAAAGGTCCGTATTCAACTCTAATTCTGCTGTTAATAATGCAGCCATATAACTCCCATTTAAGCCTGCAAAAGGTTCACCTACATGTGTCTCTTTTCCATAGCAAAGGAAACCAGGTAACACCTTCCCAATAGAACCAGTATAAATATACTTATTTTGGTCCCCAGGATGCCTTGAAAACATAGGCTCTGAATTTAGAACCGTTTTAAATTCTAAATCATGTTCTCTTGCTAAATCTAATAATCTCGGAACAGCTGCTCTCATCCCTACGGAGTTCACTTCTTCATCTGGAACAGCTAATAAAAGAACATTCCCATCAAATCTTCCTTCACAAGCTTGCTCAACCATTGCCATTTGTAAAGCTAGACCACATTTCATATCCATTGTCCCTCTACCAAATAGCCAATCTCCCTGTTCTATATCTTCACGTACATGATCTGGTAGTTCATCTTTATGAGAGTAAAACATAGATGTTAACTTTTTAGGATGAAATGCATCTTCTTTCCACACTCCATAATCTTGTACATCTACAACATCAAAATGACTAACAAGAATTACAGTATTTTTCGTACTATCACTTTTCTTTACTAGGGCGGTAACAAAATATCGTCCATCCCCCGTCGGATTTTTTTGCAAATGATGCGGATTTTGTTTGAAATACTGTAAGTCAGATAATTGTTCTACAACAAAGTCTGGTAATATAACTTCAGCTTCTGAACCTGTAATACTAGGAATTTCAACAAGATTGCTTAATAACTGAATCAATTGTTCTTTTGATTGCCACTTTGACATAGTAACCCCCCTATTTTTCCGCATTATGAAAATCAATTCCAATATATGAATAAAAAATAACGACAGTTATCAAAATTATAATTCTGATGTACTGCCGATTTTTATTGAAATTTCATGAGCTGCTTCTTTTACCTTACTAATAAGAAAAGATAGTCGATCATCATTAATACGATGACTAATTAACCCAACACTTAATGCTCCTACTACTTTATGATTGAATCCGATAATAGGTGCAGCTACTGAAGCTGTCCCTTCTGTTTTTTCACCATAACTTACAGCATATCCTTCATTTTCTATTTGTTTTATTTGATTAAGAAGAATTTGCTTTTGTTCTGGTAAAGAAGAAAGTAATTGTTCTACAATGTATTCCATTTCATTCGTTTTCATATTGGCAAGCATCGTTTTATTTGCGGCGCCAATCGAAAGTGGAATCTGTTCCCCTAAGTTATCGATAACCCGAATTTTTAAAGGGCTATCAATTCTTTCAATAATAATAGAATGAGTTCCATTTGGAATGTTCAAATAGACACTTTCTTCCACTTCAGCGGCCAATCGCTTCATCACTTCCCTTGCAACAGATCTATAGTCTACCTTCTCCAATTGACGTAATCCTATTTCCATCCACATTGGCCCAATCTTGTACTGCTTTGTTTCTGAAATTTGTGTAACTAACCCATGCTCCATTAGAGAATTAAGTAATCTATGTACTGTACTAACCGGAAGATGTGTTCCATCAGCTATATCAGAAATAGCCCAATACTCTTTTTCATTTGTAGAATTTAATAGCTTAATAATACTTATCGCTCGATCAATGGACTGTACCATAATTCGCCTCAACTTTACTTGTAGTATGTTTAGCCTAATTAACTATCAATTTATCAAAAATTCAAACTGAAATCAATCAATTTATTTAATTTTCAAAATAAACAAAAGATACGCTATCAACATTTTGAAAACGCAAACAAAAAAATATTGACTTTTCTTTTTAATTATCTGAAAATTAGAACAATATTTCACATCACGGAATACATTCCATAATACGGAAAAACATCAATTTTCATACTACCAATTTTGAAAGTGAGGAAAACAATGACGCAAGTAAACAATACAAACAATGAATTAAAGCGCACAATGAAAAGTAGACATTTATTCATGATTGCACTCGGTGGTGTGATTGGAACGGGGTTATTTAACGGATCTGGTTTTATTATAAGTAAAGCTGGACCTGGCGGATCCGTACTTGCCTTTATGGCCGGTGGATTATTAATGTATCTCGTTATGCTATGTCTTGGTGAGCTTGCTGTAGCCATGCCTGTTTCAGGTTCTTTCCAGGAATATGCCACCAAGTTCATTAATCCTGCAACTGGGTTTACAATCGGATGGTTGTATTGGTTAAGCTGGGCGAATACGACCGGTCTTGAATTTACAACTGCCGGAATTACGATGCAGCGCTGGTTTCCTGATATTCCTGTCTGGGTTTGGTGTTTAATATTTGGTGTTACCATATTCACTATAAACGCATTATCTGCTCGTAGTTATGCAGAAACAGAGTTTTGGTTTTCAAGCATTAAAGTATCTGCCATTATCGCTTTCATTATTCTTGGCGGCGCCGCTATGTTCGGTTTTATTGATTTAAAAGGAAACGAACCAGCCCCGCTATTTTCAAATTTCATAAATCACGGTGGTTTATTCCCAAATGGACTTGCCGCTATCCTATTAACAATGGTTACAGTCAATTATTCCTTCCAAGGTACAGAACTTGTCGGAATCGCAGCTGGTGAAAGTGAAGATCCAGCAAAGACTTTGCCTCGTTCTATTAGAAATATTATATGGCGCACGATGTTTTTCTTCGTTTTAGCAATTTTTGTTCTCGTAGCTTTAATTCCTTGGGAAGGAGCAGGATTAACAAAGAGCCCATTCGTTGCTGTTTTTGATAATATCGGTATTCCGTATGCAGCTGATATTATGAACTTTGTTATTCTTACCGCTGTTCTTTCTGTCGCAAACTCAGGACTGTACGCCGCAACTCGCATGCTTTGGTCATTATCAAAAAATGAAATGGCGCCAGCCTTTTTAAAGAAATTATCATCACGAGGAATACCACTAAACGCTTTAATCTTGACGATAGCTATTTCTGCTTTTTCTCTTTTGACAAGCGTGGTAGCTGCTGAAACGGTTTATTTATGGCTTATTTCAATTTCTGGAGTCATTACAATCATTGTTTGGATGTCAATTTGTGTTTCTCAATTCTTTTTCCGTAAACGCTATTTAGCTGAAGGTGGAAAATTAGAAGACTTAAAATTCAAAACTCCACTTTATCCACTTGTACCCATTCTTGGTTTTGGATTGTATGGCATTATATTAGTAAGTCTTATCTTTATCCCCGATCAAAGACTAGGAATCTACTGTACTGTACCATTTATCATCTTTTGCTACACTTACTATCACTTTAAGATTAAGAAAAAAATCACCAGTAGCACTCATAAAGAAGGTAAAATTAGCGAACCTTTGTAGTACTGTACGATACAGAGAAGACCGCGCATGGATTTCACCTCATGTGCGGTCTTTTATCATTCCTTCATTCATTTTCTCAGGAACAATTCCCCTATTTCTTCTATACTATTGAAATGATTATTTATAGCACTTCGTGTTTTGAATTGTTCAGGAGGTTTTTGCGTTCAAGTGTTATCCTCAAACGGGTCAGTATTGCTACACTCCTTTCCTTTACTTTGGTTTCAAAGATGATGTCGGTATAATTAATGTAGGAAATGCTGTTAGCAATTATTATTTTTTTATTGTTCATAAGTTGATGCTTTTCCTTACTATTACCACTTTGTTTTGATATATTAAATTTATACTACGTCACATTAAAAATTTTAAAATAGACAGGAGTTATATAAGATGATCAAAGGATTCGGAGGAATATTTTGGAGAACTAAAAATATTGATGTTATAAAAAAATGGTACAGCGAAGTATTGAAGATTGAAATAGAAAATTGGAATGGGACTGTGATTAAACCCGAATCAGGAACTGAGACTATCTTTTCTTTCTTCAATGAAGATGACAATTATTTTCCAACAGAACAACAAGTGATGTTAAATTTCCAAGTACATAATCTACATGAGACTATTCACCATCTTGAACAAATTGGTATACCTCTTGAAAAGAAAGAAGAGGTTAGTGAATTTGGAAAGTTTATTTGGATTAAAGATCCTGAAGGACGACTCATCGAGCTTTGGGAGAAATAGTCGATTGTAATCATTCGCTATTAAGATAACGGATAATTTCGTTCAGCCGATGTCTTCGGCTATCCATAATAGATTCCTGTTGCAAATTTGTAGCAGGCTCTATTTTCACTTCATCATTTTCATTTAAACGAGAATCAATTATCCTTAACGACATTTCCTAATCCTTCGTAATTACAATTTGAAATCCCCTCCTCATCAATCATCTACTATTTAAACAAAAACTCCCCTTAAATCAAAAATGATTAAGGGGAGTTTTTCATATGCGATGAAGTTATAGTTCAGATTTCACTCGAACAGAAACATTATTTTTAATTATATTTTTGACATCTTTAAAGCTAACAAAATTGTTACTTTTCTCATCCCAAAGACGGAAACGTAGTGATTGTAAGCTTGTAGCAAGCGTAATCGTTGGTACATTTTTTAACGGAAGCGTATTATTATGTGCCTCTTCTAGTTTATAGTTAGGTACTCTTGGGCTTAAATGGTGAACATGATGGAATCCAATATTACCAGTTAAGAATTGCAAAATTTTTGGAAGCTTATAAAAAGAACTTCCTTCCACTGCCGCTTTCACATATTCCCAATCTTTATCCTCTTCAAAATAAGAATCCTCAAATGTGTGCTGTACGTAAAACAGCCAAATACCTATTGAGCCTGCTATTAAGAATATAGTACCATGTACGAAAAGGAACGATTGCCATCCGATTGCCCAGCAAAGTACCCCTATTAAAGCAACGATTAATATATTCGTCAAATAAGTATTCATACGTTCTTTCTGTCTTGCACCTTTTCGGTTAAATCTATTTTTAAGCAAGAAAACATAAATCGGACCTAATCCAAACATAACGAATGGATTGCGATATAAACGATATGCTAAACGAAGTCTAAATGGTGCAGCTACATATTCATCAACTGTAAGCGTCCAAATATCCCCTGTACCCCTCTTATCCAAATTACCACTCGTAGCGTGGTGAATAGAATGCTCATGCCCCCATTGATCAAATGGGAATAAAGTTAAAACACCCATACATGTTCCAACTATTCTATTTGCACGTCGACTTTTAAAAAAGGAATAATGGGTGCAATCATGAAAAATAATGAAAATTCGTGTCATAAATCCAGCGGCTAACAGAGATGGAACTAATGTTAACCAATAAGAAACTGACAAACTTTTATAAGCAAGGTACCATAAAATAATAAATGGAACTATTGTGTTGATAAGTTGCCAAACACTTTTTTTAATCGTTGATTTTTCAAAAGGAGCAACTTGTTTTTTTAAATTTTTAGTATTTTGTAAGGTCATTTTTCTAATTCCTTTCCTGTATGTTGCTAATTCATATTATAGCATACTATTAGTATCAGGTGTTATGTGTAGATATAATAAATATTTTATACAATGAAAATCTCTTTTTTCTTACTCATTTCTTACAAATTTCTTACGTCCAAAATAGCTTCTATAATAAGAAAGAAGGAGCATTTGTGCCGAGAATTCGAGTTTTTTTCCAATAAATACATAAAAAAAACACAGTGCTTTTTCACATCTGTGTTTCTTATTTTCATTCCAATGAAAACCAAGTAAATTTAGGATTTATACTTTTTTGATAAAAATAAGAATTACATACATGCTATACTATATAATCTATGCGTTTACCATATTACTCACTATTTTCATTTTTACAAACTAAAAATGGTTCGTACATCATTATAGCGTGATTCTCCGTTACATATTGATCTTCTATAAACTGCTTCTGTTGATTATATACTCTGCGTTGAATCACATTATGTCGTATATAACCACCCCAGTATGCAGGCTGAATGGCGTGTTCTTTTTCATAAACTTCATATTGATAAAGTTGCGGATACATTGTTCTCCATTCACCAACTAAATATTTCTCTGTCATATAAAGGTGAAGTTGATATGGTTGATCCGTGTCATTTTTAATTTGCAAATCCAAATAATTATAAAAGCACGTCGCTCCACTTCCAAACGGCTGCGTTCGCCTGGAATCAGGAAAGACATCAAAGCTATGACGATATCGCTCCGTTACTGTCAGCGGTGTATGTAAAGTCATCCAATATATTAAATTTGAAAGCTGACAAAGGCCTCCTCCAATACCTGTTTGAAAAGATCCGTAGTGTAAAAACATACCTTCTACATACCCTTTTTTCCTCGTAGGCTTACCTATTAAACGCCAGTAAGAAAATGTTTCTCCCGGTCTAATGACGATACCATTAAGTTTTTTAATAGCAATTTTTAAATTAACAACCTTATTGTTTTGATACCACATATCTACATCCTTGAGCTTCCGAAGTAGTATTGTTCGGTGCTGAATTGCTGTACATGGCAGCTTTTCTTGTTGGAACCTTTTTGCATATGTTTTTCCGTCTACTAACCACTGAATGTACCTCTTTGTAGAGTAATACCATGTCCCTACTATAATGCGATACTTAGACCGCTGCTTAGGACGTAATTTCACTATATTCATTTTATTCCCTCTCTCTTTCATATGCTGCCATTTCCGTTATTACCCCGACAATTGGTTTCCATATTCACCTGCACAGCATTGAAATACTAATTGGTGCATTCTCTTTTTCTTCAAATAAATTCTAATATACCTCTATTTCAATAAATTGCACTTTTCTTAGTTGCATAATCATTTTTTTTCAATAAATAAAGAGTAAATGTACTCTAGTGAAGATTTTATTTTTTGGATTTCTTTATAATTGTGTGAAACTGCGTCGCAATACGATAAATTGAAATAAACACATTATAAATATAACGGATAATTTTAAACAAATAATAATGAAAATTAAAGGAATTCTAAAGTATTAATATATTTTCTGTAAATATTGAGTGATCATACATTACTTATTAAAACTTTACTATATGTATCAATTCTCTATTCTACAAACGAACTTCTTTATTTTAAGAGAAGCATTTTTTTCCTTTCTTGTTTTTATAAGTCTCTTCTGGAAAACTTTGCGGCAGAATCCAAACATCACTATTTACAGGACAAAACACAAAAAATTGCCAACCAGTTAGCTTAGCAAGGTTAACTAGTTGGCAATTTTTTAACGAGAATGCTTTACAAATAATTGAATTGCTTCTTCCGGTACATAGAACTTCCCATTACTCTCTACAATAATACTTTCTAATTCATACTCTTTATCATTAATACGAATTATATTTTTATTAACACTTAATTGAGCTTCCACTTTATTATGATTTACTACGAGCACTGGGTTTGCTACATCGGTTTTGTCGATTGATACAGTGGCACCAATTCTCTTAAAGGCTTGTTCACTCTCTAAAAATATTTTATTTGTTACTTCTTCTAAGTTAAAGCCCATTGCTTTCGCCATCGTCTTCGCAATGTCTATATTTTGGATTAAGCCTTCTGGTTTTTGTGGTCCATAAGAGTATAAGAATACATCCTCACCTGTATGTCCTCCTGTCGTAAAGCCAATATTTGCACGATTAGCCAATAACGTAGTAAGGATTCGACCTACATCCATTTTCTTTTTTGCCGCTTTTAACTTTTCTTTTTCATCATGAGTTAGATTGTCCAAACCGTATAGTTTAGCTACACCTTCTACATTTGATAAATCAGATTTCAGTTTATTTGTAGTCCCTTCAAGTGTCATTTTCGCCTTTTTCAATGGGGCAATGTATGCAGATACAGGTGTAGTATTATATCCCTTTGTCGTATTCATATTGCCAATAGAGATACCACTGTTGCCATGGTCAGCTACAGCAATGAGCATCGTATTACCGTCTTTCTTCGCAAATTTTAATGCTTCTGCAACCGCATTATCAAATGCCAATACATCACTAATAATCCCAATTGGATCATTCGCATGGGCTGCCCAATCTGGCTTACTTCCTTCTACAAATAAAAAGAAGCCATCTTTATCTTTTGATAATGTTTGAATTGCTTTTTCCGTCATTTGAGAAAGTGTTGGTTGCTCTGGATTTGTTACTTCACGATCCATATCGAACGCAAGGGCATTATGTGAGAAAGAGCCCCAAATTTTATCAGATTTAGAGTTCAATAATGCATCTTTTGTTTCAACTAAGTCGTATCCTTTATCTTGAATCACTTTAACTAAATCTTCACCATCTTTACGGATTCCATTTCTTTTCACAGGCTGTAGTGCTGCTTTTCCCCCGCCTAATACGACATCTATATTTTGATACACTTGCTGCTTCGCAATTATGTCAAAATGCTTGCGGTTAGCATGATGGGCAGAGAACCCAGCAGGAGTAGCATGTTGAATTTCAGATGTAGCAACAATTCCAGTTGCGCGACCAGAGCGCTTTGCACCTTCTAGAACGTTCGCAACTGGCCGCAGCTTCTCCTCTTCTTTAATTGGTTTTAAGCTAGGTGAATTCACAATAGATGGCAATACACCTACATATCCTGAATTTGATTTATTCCCTGTTGCTAAAGCTGTAGCTGCTGGGGCTGAGTCTGTAATAGCGGATTCTGCTGAATATGTGCGAACACCTCCCGTTATGATTTCATCTAATGCAAGCGGTGCCCCTTTATACAAGCGAGCTAACGTTGTTGCTGAAGAGCTCGTTCCATCCATAACCATCATAATTATATTTTTTGGTTGATGTTCTACTTGTTTCACCTTAGCTTCGGCCGCCTGATAATTCATCATGCTTTCAGTACTTAATACACTTAATGTTACAGTTGATACTAATAATATCCCCTTCACTTTTTTACTCAATTTCATCATTTTTGTTCCTCCATAAACTTCACATTCTTTTATATACAAGATCCAATTTTCCATTACGTTTATACAAACTTATATATGTTCTTTTTTATTAGTTCCCTATTGTCATAAAGCTAACAACAATTACCGTCACTTTCGTTCATTAATTAAATAATGTTATATGTCACAGCCCTATATTCTCTACTATTAAAGTGTCATTATTCTCTTCATCATATAAAAATTTGTTTATCAATAAAAACACGATTAAATTAAATAAAAGTTTATTGTTAAACAATAAATTACATGTTAAATTATATAGATAATAATTAAATGAGGTGCTTTTTATGAAACAAGGATCAACACTCTTTTTAAAGACGGCTGTTATTCTTATGGGAATTCCTGTTCTTGCTATGTGCATTTTTTTAGTTCCTAAAATAGGGAATTTCGCTACAGAATTATATCCTGATATTGCATATATTAAATATCTTGTATTTATCAACTTATACGCAACAGCAATACCTTACTATTTCGCACTGTACCAAACGTTTAAGCTGTTAAACTATATTGACAAAAACAACGCATTCTCAAAATTGTCTGTAAAAGCGTTGAAAAATATTAAGAACAGTGCATTAACAATTAGTGTATTATATGTATTAGGCATGCCGCTTTTCTATCTCGTGGCAGAGAGAGATGACGCCCCGGGCATTATTATTATTGGAATGATTATGATTTTTGCTTCATTGGTTATCGCTGTCTTTGCTGCCGTTCTCCAAAGACTATTAAAAGATGCTATTAATATAAAATCAGAAAATGATTTAACGGTCTGAGGTGAATAATATGGCAATAATAATTAATATTGATGTAATGTTAGCGAAAAGAAAAATGAGTGTAACAGAGCTTTCGGAGAAGGTTGGAATTACAATGGCTAACCTTTCTATTTTGAAAAACGGAAAAGCAAAAGCGATTCGATTTTCAACTTTAGAAGCAATTTGTAAAGCATTAGAATGTCAACCAGGAGATATTTTAGAATATCAACCTGAAGATACCGAATAAAAAGAGTCCTTCTCACATGAAGGACTCTTTTTATTGCACATTACGGTGCGAAATTAATTTGACCAGTAAACAATAAGATAATCGTGATAATCCAAAATATAAAAAATGATGAGGACAGTATGAATGAAAGAATACCTATCCCCTTCTTCTCTGTTTTTTTCGTCATTATAATTATTGAAAGTATGATACCTACGCCTGTAAGAGCAATAGTAATATAATCTCCCACTATATTACCCGCATTCGCTATCCTCGTTGGAGTTATAAAAACGAATAAAAAACACAAAATTCCAATAAGTAAAGATATATAGCTTATTATACTGTACTTCTTTTTGAGGACTATTTCGGTTTTCATCATAACCCACCCCTTCTGTATAGCTATGATTTCATACTAGCACGAATAACTATAATTTGGTTTTATTTTACCGCCTATAGCACTTTTATTGAGTTAATTTCTTTTTAATACTTTTTTTAAAAAATATATTGGACCTACTACCAAATATGCTGGGTTTGATAAGAAAGTCGGCTTCTTACCTTCAATTGCATGACCTACAAATTGAAAAATCCATCCTAATATAAATAATGATAGCCCTAATTTCCAATTCACGAATAAAATGAATATAGAAATGATAATTGTAGGAATACCAATAAAGTGAAAAAATTTATTCATTGGATGTTGATGGTCGTCTCGATATTTTTTAAACATTTTTTAAAAGTCCATATCTTAACCCCTCTCCATTATTAAAAATCTTATTTTAATTTGAAACTAACGAAAGTAAATTTTCTTCTACTAATATATATGCAGGTGTACCATGTATAACCTGTAAAGCCAATCCTTTTAAAGAAACTAATAAAGCTCTTGAAAAAGCTTCCTAAAATAATTAACCTACTACATATAAAATAACCTCTACTTTTTGTATGAAAAGTAAAGGTTATTTTCAAACCATTTATAAAGAAACCTCTCTATCAACCACTACCTTAAAAAATTCCGAGTAATGTGCCAAAGAATAGTCCGCTACATCACAAATCCCTTGAAACATGCATGTTGAAATACCTAATTCCTTTGCAGGTAATAAATCTAACTCTCTATCTCCAATAGCTAAATCAATATTGTACTTCCTATGTAAATGATCATACGCTAAAGAATTCGGTTTTCGAGGGAAACCATCGTCAATTGTAACCATATCGACGAAGTATTTATCCCATCCGTAATATTTTAAAATTTCCATAACCCCTGCTTTATGTTTATGGGTCATGATTACATTTTTATCTGCAAATTTCAAAACCTTTTCGACACCAGCAAAAGGCTTCATATCTTTTGGAGTAAATTTCTTCTTCAAAATTTTAATCTTTTCTTCCTGCTCACATGAAATATTATAATAATGAATTGCGTGAGAATATGATATTTTCAAGTTTTTGTATATTTCTTGTTCATCTACTGTATCACCTAATATTTCAGAAAGCATCTTCGTATATGCAGGATACGTATCAAATAACGTCCCATCAAAATCCCACAAAATATTCATTGTATTCACCCTTCTATTTCCGAATCATTGTATGACTAAATCCGCCCTATCCTTCGGCAATTCCATTTCTAAATAATACTCCTCTGCTTTCCAATACCTGTTTTGAAACTTTGAAAGTTTCTTTTGTGTCTCTTCGCTTTCACGCTGAAACCTTGTTTCCCTTGGACAGTCCAAATACACCATATAATGAAAGAAATCTCTCCATTCTTTTCGCTGTAGAAAAACTCCTTCAATTACAATTACACCTACAATAGGGATCTGGACTTTTTTCATTTCACATGAATCTGTATCATCATAATAGAAAGGCAATTTCAATTTCGTTTCATGTTGTAACTTTTGAAAAAATTTCTGCCGCAAGTATGCAATATCCCACTGTAAATGATAGTACTCATACCATTCTTCATATCCTGTTTGATATCGTTTATTACGCTCCACTATATGATCATCAATATGGAAAATATGAAACGGAATGCCTTCTTGTTTCATATTTTCTTTTAATTTTGTTGCGAATGTTGTTTTTCCTGAACGACTTAAACCATCTATTCCGATAATGAATCGGTTTTCTTTATGTTTCTTCATTATACTTATAATTTCACTCGTACTCATTGCTTCTTCCACTCTTCTTTTAATAAAGAAAATAAAATGGTATCATGAGCAACTCCATTTTGAATCATATGTTTTCGAAGTAATCCCTCTTCTTGAAACCCTGCTTTTTTTAGCAATTTTTGAGATGCCTTATTTTCTACATATACGACAGCTGCGATTCTTATAAGTTGCAGCTTTTCAAATCCGTAAGTTAAGATGGCTTGTAATGCTTCGGATGCATATCCCTTTCCCCAATATATATCATCTAATTCATAACCAATTTCAGCTCGTTTATGATGATTGTTAATTAAATGAAATCCGCACGTTCCGATTAATTGGTCCGTCCCTTTTTTCTCTATTCCCCAGCGAAACACATTGCCTTCTTCATAACGATTTTTAAACGTTTGAATCGTTGTTTTCGCTTGCTCAATATTTTCGAAAGAATCCATTCCGAAATATCGTATAACAGATTCTTTCGAAAAATATTGGAACATCATTTCTGCATCTAATAGTGTAAGTTCTCTTAAAAGTAAACGTTCTGTTTCTAGTTTCGGAAATTCCATCTCTTTTTCTCCCTCTATTCTAATGAACTGCAAATTTCAATATAATTTCCATCTGGATCAGCAATGTAGGCAATTGTTTGTCCCCATGGTTTCACAATTGGTTCTACTAAAACTTTAATACCTTGCTCTCTGAATTGCTCAATTGTTTCTTGTACATTCTCAACTACGAATCCTAATTCGAAGTGAGAAGATTGTAATTCACCTTCTGTAAGCGGTAGTCCTGTTAATTCTTTCACGTCTTCTCGTGTATTCATCGCTAATATTGTAGATCCAGTATTAAATTCAATATATGTACCATGCTCAGCTTTTATAGGTAACTGTAAAGTATCTTTATAGAATCTTAAACATTCTTCAAACTTTTCTACATATAAAATGATGTATTTCATTTTTAAATTCATGTTACATCCCCCTTTTGTATTCATCCCTAAAAATTCGACAAAAACTACAAAAAAACCTTGTTCTTCCTACAAATGAACATAAAAAAATGAGGCCGATTTCTCGGCCTCCCAGCTTATTGGCATAAAACAGGAGATTTGGTTTGGACATAACCAGTTCGTACTTTTATTATATTTTATTTTTTCTGAATTTTAAATACTTTAAACACCTATTTATATTGAGAAAGTTTTTTTACTTGCATAAAATTATACTGTTTAAGAAATGCTACAAATGGAGGTGTATACATATGGAACCAATGCTTTGTCCAAGCTGTAAAACAAATCGTACTCGCTTTAACATTCTTGAGCAACAAGTAAAACCAGTAAAGTTAAATCCTCAAACTGGTCAAGTAGAAGAAGAGTATACTAATGAAACGATGAATGCTTTTCATATGGCTTATCAAGGACCTACATACCGAGTCCAATGCGCTGTATGCGGACTTGTTGAAAACCCTGAACAATTTATTAAACCTGCTCAAAATCAGTCTTTCTCATAAAGTGAAACTTTAATCAGTGGAGGTTTTGTTCATCCCCCACTGATTATTAGCCTTCACCAATCGGGATTTTACGGGTAGTTGATCCCCCACCTAACTTTTTTGCTTTCGCTGAATTTTGAGGTGGGGGTCTTACTGCCCGTTAATGCGGGATAAAATATTGTTAATCAGTAGTTCCTTATTTATGATTTTTTAGGTATTGTTACGGGATATCTCCATCTACAATTGTTCGTTCTATACCTTGAATACACATATTTTTATTGTGTAAAAAATAGCGAACAAAAATAAAAAATATATAAGAATTAAAGAAGATAATTCCCATATCCCCCTTCTTTAATAATTCCACTCTTTGTTACAATATTTCCTTTTTCAACTGTTTAATCTTCCAAGTTATATTAATAAATATATATAAATACATACATCCTATAAACCCTACCATACCTTTAAATATATAAGGAATTCTAGATTCTGATGGTCCAAGAAAACATAAGTAAAACGTTGGCATTATCGTTACAAACACAATTACAAAGAATAGTAATAACTCATTTAGTTTTTGTATCCTCGTATCCTTTTCTGAATATATATCAGGCAACTCATTTTCTTCTTCTACTTCTTTACAAAAATAATTCCATTTTGCAAAACTCGTTACATGTTTCCATCCACACATTTCATATATATCAATATTTTCTTGTTGCTTTTCTTTTGAATCTTTATAATCCAATCTAAAATCCGCTTTATATACTACATCTTTCGGCTCAGTTTTCTTAAACGTATACATTACATTATACTTTTGTAAAGCCCAACCTTTTTGATGCATTTTTCTTAAAAAGTCTTCTTCTTTTTCTAAACTCCATACCGCGAAAGGTTTGAATATCTTCTTTGTCCCCATCTTCCATTCACTCCCCTAATATACTGTTTCCATTTCTTACAGATCTCTGTAACCTGTTATACTCTAGCTCTAAAACTTCTCTTCCAAACGGCGTTAACTCATAGCACTTCTTTCTATCTGTAGAGGCCACTTCAACAATTAACTTCTCTTTTAGTAACTTCGTCGTATTCCCATATAAAGTACCAGGACCGAGCCTTACTTCCCCTTTTGTCATCTCTTCCACCATTTGCATAATTCCATATCCGTGCATTGGTTTCACTAATGACAAAAGTATGTAATACGTCGCCTCTGTTAACGGAATATATTTTTGTGCTTTTGCATTCATTATACCTACCTCCGATACATCGTCTTATGATATATCGATTAACGATACATCGTATAACGATATTGCATAATCATATTCCAAAATATACAAGTATAATTTAATAATTAAATATCCATTTCTTTAAATTGAAAAATCATACCTATTTTCAGAATAATTTGTTAAAATATAGAAACATTAACTCTTTTATAATGAAAGGAATGATACATATGATTCATACATTAAAAGAAAATATAGGGTGTGTGTTTGTTGGTAAAGAAAATGTTATTGATCTACTACTCGTTTCTCTACTTGCTGATGGACATGTACTGCTTGAAGACGTGCCTGGTACCGGGAAAACGTTGCTGGCGAAAACAATTTCAAAAAGTATTGGTGGTAATTTCTCTCGTGTTCAATTTACCCCTGATGTACTTCCGAGTGATGTAACAGGTATTGAATATTTCAATCCGAAAACGAGTGAATTCGAATTAAGACTTGGACCAGTTATGACGAACATTTTACTAGCAGATGAAATTAACCGTGCAATGCCGAGAACACAGTCTAGTTTGTTAGAATCAATGGAAGAACGACAAGTAACGCTTGAAAAACAGTCTACTCCTCTTCCGAAACCGTTCTTTGTTATTGCGACGCAAAATCCAATTGAATCACAAGGAACTTTCCCTCTTCCTGATGCACAGCTCGATCGCTTTTTAATGACAATTGCAATTGGTTATCCGGCCCCAGAAGATGAGTTACAAATGATGCGACGTTTTCGTAACGATACACCATTAGAAAGTGTTACATCTGTTATCTCTTTAGAAGACATTTTAGAAGCGCAGAAACAAGTAAAAGAAATTTTCGTATCAGAACCGTTAGAACATTGCATAATTAAACTTGCGCAAGCTACTCGAAATCACGATTACATTGCTAACGGTGTAAGCCCACGTGCCACTTTAGCTTTAGTGCGCGCAGTTCAAGCATTAGCCTTTTTACGTGGCAGAGAATATTGTACGCCTGAAGATATTCAATTTTTAGTTCCTTCTGTTTGGAATCACCGTATCGTCTTATCAATGGAAGGTGCATTACGCACGACAAAGAATGAAATTATGCAAAGGATTTTAAAAAAAGTTGATGTACCTGTGGAGATTGAACAAGCATGAATGGTCAACGCGTTGTAACTGTACCTTTATTTTTCCAGCTTCATATTATTCAATTAACTGTGCCAGTCGCGTTACTTTTCACATTCTTTTTCCCGCAACGAATGTTTATGTTTCTCTTTTTCTTCTATTATTTATTTGCGATTTTCATTTATAAATACGTCGCTTTCATAGAGAAAAAGTTTCAAGTTATAAATGAGAAACAGACGACTCGGCTATTTCCTGATGAAACTGGACAATTTTTTATTCATTTAAAAAATGGAGCAAGCATACCACTCGTGAATGGGGTTTGTTATTTTCATTTACATTCATCTCTTATACCGCATAAAGATCAAGGAATTGAACAAATTTCAAAGACATTATTCTCCTTTCCATTTTCACAACCTGCACATTCAGCGCAAAAATGGGATTTAACATTAACTGCGACGAAGCGTGGTGTGTTTCAAATTGAACAGTTCGAATGTGTATTAAAAGATCCATTTCATCAATTGAATGTACATTTACCTGTTTTTGATAAATTAAAGACCGAAATTATTGTGTATCCTTCTCCTAAAGAAGTAGCAGGCTTGCAAGAACTTCAGCAACTATTAAATGGTTCATATCGAACAAATTTTTCTTTTTACAATGATGAAACATCTATTATCGGTGTGAAACGATATGAACGTGAATCATTCCGCTCTATTCATTGGAAAGCATCTGCTAAAATGCAGGAATTACAAGCAAAGCAATATGAACCAGTAAAAAATTATAGCTGGACAATTTGTCTATCTTTAGCTGCTAATCGCGGGTTTGGTTGGAGAGATAATGTAGAAGAACTTATTTCATATGCAACATATATTTGCCAGTACGCAACGAAGCAGCAAATTCCGTTTGAATTGTTTATTAGTGTATTAGCAGAAGGTGGCCCTCTGCACTTACCATTAAACGAAGGACAAATGCATTATGGGAAGGCATTAGAGGAATTGGCACGTATTTCAGATGATAGTACACTTCTTCCAAAACAAGGATTTCTTCACTATGTAACGAGAAAAAGAGAACGCTCGTCTACGATGATTTACATCGGTATACAGAAGAATGAGCTCCCTCTTCTAACGCAACCTACATTTCTCATAAATATTGAAGGGATGGTGGAAGCAGTTGAAAACTTGGCTCTATCACGTTAATGACTTTATTCTGCTGCTTCTCCTTTCGTTATTAACGGAAAGAGACGAAATAGTTGGTATTGCTATATTTTTAGCGACCGGTTATGTAGGAGTACTTCTTATTAATAAATTAATGAAGAAAAAAACAACAGGATTTGTAATACTGTTAGTTGCTCAAATAGTCGGTTGTTCTTTCATCCTACCTTTTTCTCTTTTTGGCACAATTATGTTACCGCTTTTCTTCTTTATCGTACATGCAATTGGACCTGGGTATCCGGTGCAAAAGTCGTTAAGCGGTATTTTATGGTTTGTATTTTCAGCTATATTTCATGCCCCTTTTCCACCGTTATGGAAATTGTTATTATTAGTTTTACACATTATGATTACATTTTGGCAAACAGGTTCAAATCGTAATCAACAGCTATTACGTTTCACTTCTATTATTGCCATTGGAACAATTAGTGCTTTACTTATTCCGGTATTCCCTTATATTCGTCTTGTTTTTTCTTATATCGTTCAAGTAGTTGCGTTAGGATTCGGATACGCTATCAATCCGTTGTTTTCGGCAGCTGCATTAAAAGAAACAGATGATTTTTGGTCGAATAAAGGGAATCTAAAAGATCCTACTATTAAAGATGATCTGGAGCCACTTCCTTTTGATCCAACTCTTATAAATAGCATAACCATAATAGTCTGTACCACCATCGCCATTTATATCGTTTGGAAAATAATAAAACATCGAAAACATTTAAGTTTACCAAATATACCATTCTTCGAATCTACAATCATTACTGATAAAGAAGGTATGAGCCAAAAACGAATGAAGCGAAATAAACCACCACATAATGAAATTCGAAAAGAAATTTTCAAGCTGGAAAGTAAATTATCCCCTCCTTTAAACCGGGAACGAGGAGAAACAGTTGAAGTATGGTTAGAAAGAATTCATGATGATGAAGGTATACATATTCAGAGGCATATTATTATAGATGCGTATAATGCAGTACGTTATTCAAATGGTGAAAACGTTGTACTTCTGAATGAATTTAAAGAAGAGGTTCATAAGCTTTATGCGTATGAGAAGAGTTTGAAGAAAAAGAAAAAATGATGTATACAAAAAGACTCCTATTAATGAACTGAACCCAAAAAATTAGACAAATATATTAAGCAGCTACTAAGGATTGAACTCTGTATTGCACAGGGGACAATCCTTTTAGTTTTGTTTTAATTCTTTTGTGATTGTAGTAATGAATATAAGTTTCTAGTTCTTGCTTAAATTGTTCCATACTTTCAAACTCTTTAAGATAAAGTAATTCAGACTTTAATAAGCCAAAGAAATTTTCCATGACTGCATTATCTAAGCAATTTCCCTTACGGGACATACTTTGGATAACGTTATGTTTTTTAAGCGACTGATGATATTGTCGCATTTGATAATGCCAACCTTGATCCGAGTGTAAAATAGGAGTTTCCTTATCATTCAAACGTTGAAACGCCTTATTCAACATTTTAGAAACAAGGGAATAGGCAGGTCTATGTTCTATATTGTAAGCTATAATTTCTCCGTTATATAAGTCTAAAATGGGTGATAGATATAGTTTTTTACCATGTAAGTGGAACTCCGTCACATCTGTTACCCATTTTTCATTTGGTTTTGATGCGTGAAAATTACGTTTTAAAATATTAGGAGCGAATTTCCCGACAGTCCCTTTATATGAACGATATTTTTTTAATCGAACAAGACATTTTAATCCCAGGATATTCATTAAACGTCGAACGGTTTTATGATTTAATGCATGGCCTCGATTACGTAATTCCAATGTAATACGACGATAACCATACCTCCCAAAATTCTCACTAAAGATCTCTTTAATTAATTCTTTAACTTTCTTATATTTATCTGGACGTTTCGCTTGTTTCATCCAGTAATAGTACGTACTACGAGCGATATTAGCGACTTTCACAAGGTCAACGACCTTGTATTTATGCCTTAATTCATAAATCAATTGCGCTTTGTCTTGGTCTGTGATGTTTTCTTCTTTTGAACTAAGGCATTCAACTTTTTTAAATAGTCATTTTCCATACGCAGACGTTCATTCTCTGCTTGTAGCGCTTCTATAGAACCTTCAAGAGATACTTCGTTTTGTTTTAAATGTTGTAGCTTAGCTTTTTCTTTGGCCATGGTTAGACGCCCCTTTTTCTTTGATTTTAGGGCATCTAATCCTTCTGTTTCATATGCTACTTTCCATTTTCGGAGTGTTTCGCAAGAAGGAATATTAAAAAAAGCAGCTGTTTCTCTCAGAGATGTCCCATTTTCATTCATATAATGAATTACATCTAGTTTATACTCGAGAGAGTAAGTTGTATAGCGTTTTTCAAACGCCTTTTCCCCTGAAAATTCAAACCGTTTAATCCATTGATAAAGTTCTCTAGGATAAACCCCTATAGAATTAGCAATGGTTTTTCCGCCTTCCGTACCTTCTAGATATCGTTTTACTGCTTGTATTTTATCTTTTGAAGAAAATTTAGCCATAAAAAATGCACCTCCAATTGTTAATTATGTGTCTAACAATTGGGGTGCACTTCATTAAACTAGGAGTCTTTTTGTAAAAGTCCACGTTGCTTTTCACAAATTATGCTTTTTTTCCTGCTTCAATTTCTAAAGATTCTTCATGCCACCAAAGTGTTTCTTCCGGATCCTCTTTAGCAATTTGGCGTGCTTCTTTTTTCGATTCTACTGTAGGATATGAACCTTTTAGCGCACGTCCTGATGTTGTAACGAATAGTACACTAAATACGACTAATCCAATTATACTTACACCTGCTAAATAAAATGCTGGTGCGAGCGGATTACCGGTTGCATGAACTAAGTATGAACATACGAGCGGTGTTGTTCCACCGAATATAGATACAGAAATATTAAAGGAGATCGAGAGTGCTCGATAACGTACATCGGTGAAAAAGAGTGATGGTAATAACGAAGGTAGTGTTCCTTCATACACACTTAGGAAGAAACCTAATACGAAAATACCTGCAAATATAGCTGCAATATGTCCGTTACCTATTAGTAAAAATGCTGGAATTGCAAATACGCTTAAACCAAGTAAACCAATTTGCACGACGCGTTTATTACCAATTTTATCACTTAATTTACCGAAATAAAGTGCTAATGGAATCATAAGTGCCATCGTAATTGAAATAATTAATAAGCCAGTTGTTTCTTTGACTTTAAGTACTTGAGTTAAATAAGAAGGAATATACGAAAGAATCATATAATTCGTAATATTAAAGAAGGCGACAATTACTGTGCTTAATAAGAAGTCTTTTTTGTGATATTTAATAATATCCATAAATGAAAATTGTTCATTGTCTTCAGATTCCTCTTGTGCTTTTTCCATCTCTTCAAAGATGGGAGATTCATCTAAATGACGGCGTAAATATAAACCGACCAAGCCTATTGGTGCAGCTATTAAGAAAGGAATACGCCAGCCCCAGCTGAGCATTTGCTCATCTGTTAACAATAACGTTAAAATGGTAACAATTACCGAAGCAGCAATGTAACCTGAGAGTGTTCCAATTTCAAGACCACTACCGAGTATACCACGCTTTTTATCTGGAGAAGATTCTGCGATATAAACCATTGCTCCTGAATATTCGCCGCCTGTAGAGAAGCCTTGAATCATTCGGGCAACTAAAAGTAGTATTGGTGCCCATACACCAATTTGTTCATAGGTTGGTAGTAATGCGATGAATAATGTAGAAAGTGCCATTAAAATAATAGTAGTACTTAATACGATTTTTCGGCCATACTTATCTCCTATTCTACCAAAGAATACACCTCCGATTGGTCGAACGAGAAAGGCCGCTGCAAATGTACCAAATGTAAGTACAAGCTGCAAACCGCTATTATTAACACCTGAGAAGAATAATTGACTTAAAATTACCGCTAAATACGCGTATAATCCGAAGTCAAACCACTCCATTGCATTCCCTATACCAGTAGCAACCACTGCTTTCCTGGCTTGTTTAGGATTGACAATATTAACGTCTTGAGGTTCAAAATTTAAATCATTATTTTGTTGCATATAATAAAACAGCTCCTTGTTTAATTTAACTTCTTTAAGCACACCTTCTCTTATTGAATAAAATTAATTCGAAGCACTTAAGGAAAATTAATGTCTCCTTATCTGTTATTATTGTTTCACATAATTAATTATTTGTCCAATGAGATGCTCTCTATGTTAAGTAATTTACTATTTTAAAAAGCTGAAGAAGGCGCTAAAATAGCGCCTTCTTCAGCTTTTTATATTTTTTTTATATTTTTTTTAAATACTTGCTGTAGCTGCTATGCTATGAACACAGGAAATAAACTCATAAGTGAATGCGTCAATTTCCTCTTTCGTAATAATATACGGCGGAAGTAATCGAATAATATTCCCTTGTGTTACATCGACTAACATTCCTTTATTCATTAGCTCAATCTGTAATTTCTTCACATTTTCATTCGTGTCATTCACACTTATCCCAAACATCATCCCCACATGACGAACTTCCTGAATATAATAAGAATTTTCTTTCTGAATGTCTTGCAGTTTATCATTCAAATATAGTGACGTTTCATAAGCTTCTTGCATTAACCCATCATCAAGTAATGTATTTAATACCGTTAAACCTAAAGCTGTTCCCATTGATGAATGAGCAAATGTAGTGCCATGATCTCCTGGTGAAAATACATCGCATAGCTTTTCACCTACAATAATTCCCCCTAGCGGTATCCCTCCTCCTGCGCCTTTACCAATTTGAATAATATCCGGTGTAATATTAGAATTTTGATAAGCGAACAATTTCCCCGTTCTACCCATACCACTTTGTACTTCATCAACGATAAGCAGCACATTATACTTGTCACAAAGATGTTGAACACCATATAAATATTCACTTGATAAAGGATATATCCCGCCACTTCCTAATACAGGCTCTAACATAATTGCAATAGGCTTTTCATTTAAAATTGTTTCTTCTAATTGCTCTATATTCTCACGCTCTACTTCGTATACAGGAATAGATGTTTTAGGGAAACTTTGATATACATTTTCTTGTCTCGTAAAATGAAGTGCCCCTAACGTTCGCCCGTGGAAACTACCTTTGAGCACAACGACACCTTCTCGCTCTTCATTCGTAATAGATCTATATTTATCAATTAATTTCAACGTTGTTTCTGTCGCTTCCGTACCAGAGTTTGTAAAAAATACTTTGCCGTTTTTTAAAGAGTACTCAACTAATTTCTTTGCATACTCAATCGCAACTGGGTTTAAAAAGTGAAATGGAAGATGCAACGATTTCGTAACTTGCTCCATTGTCGTTTGCACAATTTTAGGATGATTGTATCCTAATACATTTACTCCTACGCCAGAAAACATATCTAAATACTCTTTTCCATTCACATCATACAGTTGACAACCTTCTCCTCTTTCTATTGCAACCTCCGTACGGCAATACGTAGGCATCATATATTCTTTATCTAATTGAAACCAATCCGACATGTTCATTTCCTCCTAGTTATTTTTACTATTTTTTTAATGACCATTATCTATAAAGTTATTTATCAATTAATTTTTAAGATTAAAATTTTAATAGTGTGTTTTCTCTTTCCGATATTCATTTTTCCATAATTTCTTCTATTTCAACAGGTCCACTCTATATGCGTTTTTTTCATCTAGCGGTATGTTACTACTTTGAACTTTGTATGTAATACATAATCAAGGCTATAGAATCATATTTAGTAACAATCGAAGAAAAAATTTGGAGGCTATATCGATGAATGAAAAATATAATAAAAAGAGGCAACCCTTATTAGGAGAAGACCTTAATCAAAATCGAGAACTTAATGAACAAGCTACACTTCACTCTCAAACAGTCGGTTCACGTGGACCTGTTCTCAAGCAAGATAGTGTACTGCATGAAACGTTACAAGAATTTATACATGAAAAAATTGTAGAAAGACCTGTTCATGTAAAAGGTTTTGGGGCATTCGGTTATTTTCAAACGATCTATCCGATGTCTGCACATACAAAGCTAAGTTTTTTACAACATTCTAATGAGAAAGTTCCTGTTATGGTACGGTTTTCGTTAGCTGTTAGTACGAAAGGAACACCAGATACTTCTAGAAATGTACGCGGATTTTCCACAAAATTTTATACAAAAGAAGGCGTTTTCGATCTTTTATGTAATCACATTCCTGTCTTTTCCGTTCGTGATCCGATGCGTTTCCCTGAAACGATTAAAGCGTTGTTGCCTTCACCTAAAAATAACTTAATAGATCCGGATAGATTTTGGCATTTTGTCGCTAGAGCACCCGAATCCATTCATTTTGTTGTCCGTTTATACTCTAATGTCGGTACGGTAAAAAGTCTTCGTCACATCCCAGGACATAGTGTAAATACATACGTTTGGAGAAATGCTGAAGGCAATCGAAAGTACGTAAAGTATCATTGGTATCCTTTTGAAGGTGTACAATTCATTACTAGTAAGGAAGCTACTAAACTAGCTGCTGAAAATCCGGATTATAGTGGGAAAGATTTATATGATGCAATTGAGGCTGGTAAATCCGTGGAGTATGGTTTATATGTCCAGCTCATGGATCCAAAAGATGAAGTACATCTTTCTTATGATCCGCTAGATGATACAAAAGTATGGGATGAAAAGATGTACCCTCTTATACCAGTCGGTAAAATGGTATTAAATAAAAACCCTGAAAATTATATGGAACAAGTAGAAAAAGTCGCCTTCTCCCCTTCTAATTTACTAGATGGTGCAGAACTATCTGATGATAAAATGTTGCAAGGGCGTGCTAACATTTATAGCGATTCTCAAAGAAGAAGAATTGGACCCGAATTTCGAAAATTAGCGATTAACCAACAGCAAAATTGGACACCTGCTAATCAAATAACAAGCGGTGATGGAAGGTATGTTGAAGGTAAACTTGAAAGAGCTCCTATAACGAAACAGAATGACTTTACGCAGGCTGGTGAATTTTATACGCAGTTAAAACCAATAGAAAAAGAATATCTTGCTGAAAATTTAGCTAATGATTTGAAAGGTATATCTGATGATATTAGGAAGATCGTTTTGGAGTATTTCAATCGAGTATCCACTGATTTGAAAACAAAAATTGAGACAAAAATGAAAGAGCATTAAGAAGATTAAAACATACTTTCCGAATGAGAATTCAAATCTATATTAATTATTTTCTTGTCAAAATCCAATGAGTTTATTTAATTAAAAAATGTAAAGCCAATATATCCCTGTTCTATAATTAGAACAGGGATATATTGAAGTAGTTTAATGTTTAACATTAAATACTTTATTTCGCTAAAAAATGCAATAAGTAGCCTTTCAAAACAAACTATAGTAAACTACTTTACTTGTACCGTATAATTCCCTGTTCCACCACCATACTTATATACACTTAAGTAATATTTCCCTGGCTTTGCATTATAATTTCCAAGCAATTTGTTTCCATCACGTTTTGTTGCATAAGCTACATAATTGTTTAGATCTGATTCAGAATATAATACCCAGTTCAGTCCCAGATTTTGTTCGTTCGTAACAGAAATTTGTAAATCTTTTTGATCCTTTACATCAATAACAAATTTATCTCCCTGATCTTGATCGCTCAAGGTTCCTCTTAACAAAATATTCAAAGATAGTGGGTTTGCTGTTTCAAATGAATTATTTGGTTCTTTTTCTACAGCCGTACCTTCTTCCGTATTTACTCCGCTAAACACAACATCATATTCAAATTGTCCAGCATGATTAACACGGTAATTTATAAAATAAGCAGTCAATGTTTTATATCCAGTCCACTCTTTTCCTGAAATACGTTTCAACATTTCATTTGTTGCTTCATTCATTACTTTCCAATCCTCAATCTCTCCTTTTGCTGAACTTCCAGTATATGTCCCCTGTAGTGTAAATGTATTAAAGAATTGTGATTTATTCTTTGTTACTTTCACACCTTTTAACTTTGCTTCATTCGTAATATCTGAAGTAATGTCCGAAAGCGATTTTGGATCATGCTGCGCTAAGTACTCATCTGATACTTGTGGGATTGTATACTTATCGCGATTATCTATAAGCATTTGCATATAAGATTGATATTCTTCATTTAAGTTATTATCTTTGCTTAATGCAGAACGGTATGCGTCGTAACTTGAAACATCATTTGCACGAATTAAATCATGCACTTTATCGAACATTTCAGGACGTTTATTATACATATATGATTGCAATGCAAACGAATAGTTATAAAAATCCCACGTTCCATATTTCGCATTTAATGTTTGTGATGCTGTATAGCGTTTTGCAGGATCATTAGATAACCCACCAATTATACTTTTTCGCGGTACTACACTATTTAATCGCGTTGAACCTGCAAAGAACTCTGCATTTCCTTCTTCAAACCATGTTAAACGTTCATTTTGATACATTTCCCCTTGGCCCCATAATCCCTGAACCTCGTACCTTCCTTGTAAGTAGTGTGTAAATTCATGGCGGAACAATTCTTCCAAACTATAAATACTTTGCTCTGGTGTACGTTCATATGTAAAGAAAGTTCCCGTTCCTTCAATATAAATTCCACCATTATTCGTTTCATATCCGTACAGTTGACGATTAAATTGATACTCATCTGGACTATTATAAATAACCATCGTTAGCACATCATCCGCATGTCCATTTTCAAGTGGTTTATCGCTACCAACTGTACGATAAAATTGAGAACGTACTTCTTTCGCTGCCCAGTATAGTCGCTTAATTTTCTCTTCACTAACCTTATCCCCAGCTTTAAAGACAATTGCTCCATCATCAAACGTATACGTTTTCGGTAAATATTTCTTTTTACCCTCTTCTCGAATTTGATCTAAATTTACAGTTTTTCCGTTCGCATCTATTCCTCCATAATTTGTAGTAATTTGTTCTGCCGCAACAAAGTATTGCTCTCCTAAAAATGGATAAATTCGCATTGCATCTGTAACAACTTGTTGTCCTTTTGTCGGCGTGCTATGAAGCTTGCCCAATCGGCCAGCATAGTAAATTCCGTTATTTATTAACCATCCATTTTTATCTGATACAGTACCAAGTAGTGCGAAACGACTTACTTCATTAATAAAGTTATCGATATTTCGATACCATATCGTATCTTTCGGCTCTTTTCCAGTCGTGTACATATCCGTCTGAATATCAAAGTCAATTCCCTTCATCAACTCATATATAGCGTCTCCTTTTGTTCGGTCTTCAATGAAAGTTGCAAGATTATCGTTATATTGTTTAAAAATTTCACCTGCATATAAAACCGTTTCAACATCTGCTGATGCATTTCCAATTAATTTTCCATATGATGAAATTACTTTATTTTGTTCTGATGTACCAAGTTTGAAATTTGGATTTTTTGCAATTGTTTTTAAAGCTGGTAAACATTTATCATGGTAGCTACGCTCATTTAGTTTGCTTAATTCATCATGGTAAAAACCTAAATAAAATGCTGCACGTAGCGCTTCTACTAATGTTTCAATCCCTTTTGAGTCATCTTTCGTATAAGCTTGTCCTTGTTCTGCTAGTTTATTAATAATCGCTTGCATTCGGCTATCATCTTGATAGAATTTAAGACTATCACTATTAAACTGAAATAATTCCGGAATTTGATACCATTTAATAGTCACAAGAAGATCAGTTAATTGTTTGTTACTTAATTGATTTAACTCAGCCATCGAATACTTTTTTTCTTCAGCTAACGGTTTAATATTATCGGTTGGTGCTAGTGGACGCTGCGATAAATCCGCTAACTTTAACCGTTTTGTAAAAGATGCATTTTCTTGTACTTTTGAAGGGTGCGCCAATTCATCAACAGATTTCTGTATGCCAACCGGCTCCATTTGTAATACGTTCTTCACATTTTTCTCTTTTGTCTCTGCTTGAATTTGCAAACCATTACATGTTATTGTCACTAGTCCAACACCAAGAATCCACTTAGAAATTTTCGAATATTTAACCATACCATTGCCCCCTAATAATTTAAAAGAAAATTCTGAATTTTAAAATCAAAAAACTACTTATTTATATGTATTTACAGTTCCGCTATAAATACAACTATGATCAATAATGCAATAGTAGCTTGTTTTATACTATTACGAGTACAGATTCCTTATATACAATCTCCCTTCCTTACATGTAATACAAGCAAAAACTGTGCCAATCATATTTCTTATGAATAGCCAACATTCTTTTATAAATACTGTAGAATAAAATATACATAGGTGGTTCGACAATGTATAAATCATTTGACACAAAATCTAATTTTTATGAAGAACAAATTCATTGAATGTTATAAGTTCATTAGCAAGTACATAATTTTCAACTAACAACATCGCAAATTTTTAAATCTCTCAAAAAAGGTAAACAAACATATTCCATAAAGCTAATATGTTTGTTTACCTTTTCCGATTTCAAATCAACAGCAAGATATCGTTGAATAAAAGCAGCATTAATACGTATTTTGTTATTCATTTCTCTTTTTCATATAATCTTTTTCACATTGTAACGGTTTGAATTTCACTTTTTTCCCTTTCTTCTTTTTCGTTTTTATAACGAGCCATTCCCCTTTTTCAACGTCTAGTTTTAGGCGTTTCATTACATTGATATTATCGTTTTCTTTATAAAGTAAAAATGCCTCTTGCGCCCTTACAAATAAGCTCGGCTGCTCGCTAAATCCACCACTATCATAAATTTTAGTTAGCGAATTATAATAAGAATCATTTTCCTTTCCACCATACATCAAATGGGCAGCCTCCAAATCTCTTTTACTTACTTCCCAAAAACTATGTTCATCAATATTTAAATTAAATGTGGATTTAATGTCCTGTATTATATTCTTCACATACTTTTCATCTCGAATTTTCCTTTCTTCGAGACAATCCGAAGATAACCTTGGTGCATCTGATTGAGAATGTACAACGTGTTGTATCGATACACACAGAATAAATATGCTTAAAATGTAAAATATTTTTTTCATATTTACATATCACCTCAAATGATTTAGATACTATATCATTTGAGGCTTACAATATTCTTATGCTAATAAAAGGAAAGATCCTATAAAATAAAATTTTTATAGGATCTTTCCTTTTAATATTGCTTTATCAAATTCACGGGCTGGGCAACTACCTTACTACTTTTCACATCATATAATCCTATAGGTGTTACTCGTATAAACGGCAAGTGCGTCGCAGAAAAGAATAAAATGGTAAATGCTGGATCATCATACGCGTAGCCACGCTCTTGTAGTAATTTCACCATCTTTTTCTCTTCCTGTATTAATTCACTCATTTTTAAATCGGACATAATCCCGAGCAACTGTAATGCAATTTCGTGTAACACTTCATTGTTTTCTGCTATGACCATTCCACCACCGAGCTCTTTTACTCTACGAAAAGCTGTAAGCATATCTTCTTTCCTTTTTCCGATAAGAATAATGTCACCTGTACCAGAATAAGAACTTGCAAGACCTCCTAATTCATTTACAAAACCTTTCACAACTGTATTCACTCGCCAAGTACCATCGCGGGCAATCATCATTAGGAAACATTCATCATGTTCCATGGAAAGTTCATCACAGTCTAAGTCGATTTCGCTAACATATGGTTTTGTTATAACATTGTTTAACAAGTGTATACCCGTTTTATTAGAAAAAATCATATGTTCTTTTTCTATAGACCAGTCTAATGATAATGGGGTTACTTTAAATTCACTCCAGTTTATATGTAATGATTTATTTTTGTTTACTCCGTCACGCTTCACCCATTTTCCCTTTGCAATTACACTAATTGGCACCGGATTTTCTTTACTTTCCAAAATATTAATATTGGCGATTCTCCCTGTCGCAATGGAGCCATGTAAATGCTCCATATTATAATAACGAGCAATGTTATAACTTGCCATATGGTAAGCATCTATTGCCGGAATTCCTTGCTCAATCGCTATTTCTATCAATCTATTCGTCATTCCGTTTTCATAAAATGACGGATGTGAACCATCTGTTGTAAAAATGAATCTATCAAATTGCTTAACACCTAATTCTAGTAATTCTTTCAATAAAACTTTTAAATCTGGACGAATCGAAGAATTTCTAAGAGAAACAGTGTAGCCTTGCATAAGGCGCGTGAAAGCTTCCTGTCCTGTCATCGCTTCATGATCACAATCTGTACCTAACAGTTTTAACTTCGCTAAAGTCGTTTCAGATGCCCCCGGAAAATGTCCTTCTACTTTTTTCTGTAACCGCTTCGTTTCCTGCACCCAATTTAACATTCCATCATCGCCATGTAATAGTTTCGGCCATGCTGTTAACTCGCCGCCTTGAAGAACTGCGTCATGCTTTAGCCACTCTATTATTTCTTCACTATTAAATAAAGATTCCCCTTTTTGCAATTCAGTCTGTCCATCAAAACGACACCACCAATACATACTTGCCGGAACCTTTTTAAATTCATCTAATAAACGAAATGCTTCTTCACGTTGTAATGTGAAAAATAAAGTTAAATTATCATTAATAAAAGTTGTCGTCCCAAATTGCATCGCATGATTCGCTAACGTCTCTGGATTATACAATTGATATGGATGTGCATGCGGTTCGATGTAACTAGGCACTACATGCTTTCCATCGCAATCAATCACTTCACATTCACTTAGTTGCTCTGGCAATTTTTCTCCTACATATACAATGCGGTCATCATAGATCCAAATATTCGCTTTCATCCACTCACGCATATACGAATTTAGGTATGTTGCATTCCTTAATAAAATGTGTGGACTTCTTTTACCATCTAATACTTCAACATGTTCTCGTAATTGCTTGTTAGTCCATTTAAAATGATTTTGTTCCATTGTATTCAACTCCAAATCAACTCATAATTATTTTGATTAAAACGAGAAATATTTAACTAACTAAAGTATTTTCTATGCATAACTCCCCTATTGATGCCCCTATACCCTTCATTATATGGAACGATTTCAAAAATAACAATTTTCAGAATCATATACATACCTCTTTTATCCAAAATAAAAAGAATGTCATGTAACTGACATCCTTTTTATTTTTATCGTAAGCTATACGATTGATTTTCACTTTGAAATACACTTGATGCCCTATCATAAATGCTACTACTGTCCATAGTTGCGCATTTAACAAAGTACCTCTTTTATATACAACTATAACAAAATTCCATTCATTTTCTTTTCATCTATTTATTAAATTCAATTTGCATCATTTTATTAAACTGCGAAACAATATCGACCTCATCTAAAGAGTTAATACTGACAGCCAATGTATGTTTACCACCAATTACTCCGCCAGCAAAAGTTGTAAATCCGGGAATTCCTCCTCCGTGACCCCAAACTGAAACACCGTTTGGAAGTTTAGTCTCATAGATTCCAAGACCATACCCATCACCAACCGCTTTTCCTTCTACAGGAACTGTAGTAAGCATTTCTTTTAGCTCTCGTTCCTTCAATAACTTACCACTGAGTAAAGATGAAAAGAATTTATTTAAATCATCCGCATTAGAAATCATATCTCCAGCTGAATTAGCTAAACTCGGATTATAATACGTAATGTCTTTCAACTCGCTCGTTCCTTCGGTTTTCACATACCCACGAGCATGATTCTTTCCTGGGATGACAGGTGAATTACCTGGTAAAAACGTATTTGACAAGTCCAAAGGTTCAATAATTCGCTTTTCGATTTCTTCCGCATAACTATTACCAGTTATTTTTTCAATAAGCATTCCTAGTATTACGTATCCTGTGTTTGAATACGACCAGCCTTTACCTGGCGAAAAATCTGGAGGCAGAGAAAGGCCTATTTTCACTATTTCTTCTGCTGTATACGTTTTTTTCGAATTCATTATGTCAGCATCTTTTGACTTTAAATATTCAGCTATACCGCTCGTATGATTCAAAAGTTGGCGTATCGTAATTTGATTACCATCATACCCATTTCCTTGAATGAGGCCCGGTAGCCACTTTTCAATTGAATCGTCAAGTTGAACGCGATTTTCTCCAACTAATTGTAGAACAGTCGTGGCAGTAAAAGTTTTCGTCACACTACCAATCCGAAAGCGATAATCTGATTTCACCGGTTTCTTTGTACTTAAATCTGCTACGCCAGCAGTATAACTACTCGTTTTTCCGTTATTATACGCCTTAGCTAATATCCCTGGAGCGCCAAGCTGTACTGTTTCCTGCATTACTTGTTTCCAGCCATTACGATTCTTTTGATCATGTACTTGTGACGAACTAGAAATATTTTGAGTTGACTCTGCAGTCACAGTAAAATCAGGTGTGAATAGAGCAGTACCCGCTAATAAAACTGCAAAACTTGCTAACTTAATTGAATTACATTTTTTCATAAGGCTTTCTCTCCTCCATTAATATCGGATTGATTCAAGCTATACTTTCATCCTATATGATAAATCTCTCTTTTTTCTTATCCATTCCTTACGAAATACTTACGTTTAAATTTAAATACGGTAAACTGAGGAAGAGTTATGCATGCAAATAAAAAGAGAACATGTTTTCATTTTTTATGTAAACATGTTCTCATAAACATTTAAAATTCTATATCAACTTTTTATTCTATTCTTTAAACAACTAATCTTTTTTCACTTTTACCATCCTGCACTGGCGTTCATACCATTTCCGATAATAGTAAGAAATAATGGCCACAGTACTGGCCCTAACGTAAGAAATATATTTAGAAGTATAAGTATTCTATATCCCACGGTAAAATTATTATTTTTACGATTTACCAATACTAAAATAAATAATAATATTATGGTCGTTAAAAATAAAAATAGAATTAGCAACCAATACCAAACCATTAAACTGAGACTCCATGGTGTTAATAGCTCGTGTATTATACCAAATATGATTCCTAATACCCCAAAACTAAAGGTAGTAACTGTTGATTTTATAAGCAATTTATTTAATGTTTTTTCATATGTATTTTTACAATATAAATCTATTAAAGTGAATAAAGATAAATATGCCATTAATACACCTACCCAAGACAATAACCAGTCCCCGCCACCTCTAAATAACAAGAACATCAACCAACACATACCTACTGCAGAAAAAATAAAGGAAATAAGTATGCTTTTTAATACCAGTTTCATTATATTTTCACATCCTTAAAAATAAATTGTAAGTTTTTACTAAACTCATGTAATTTTTTTATTAACATGCTACCCATTAATTGTTTAGTTTTAGTGCATCTTTTTTTCATTTTATATTAATAAAACAAAGATACACTCATAAATAATTTAAGAAGCAATACTATACAAAGAGTTACATATAGCTTATATATTCTTCCATTGGTAGAGATATAAAAAATTAAGTATACATTAACATGCAATTAAATATAAGTAAATAAAATTAATTTACAATTAATTTCATTCACTTATATAATTTTTATATTTAGATTAATTACGCCATCTTTTTTATTTTGAAATAGTACATTCTGCTATTCATACCGCCCTTTTCCATCCCGTTCTATCCACTGTATAGTCTTCTCTATATCTAACTCCGTATACGCCTTTTCCCCATACCGAACTGACTCATATAACGGAATAATATCTCTCGATCTACAAATTCTCTCTAGCCATTGTTGCATCGTTTCATAGGACCTTCTCTGTTCATGAAATGGTAAAGTTCTTTCCCATTTAACTAAGCTTTTCCTTATTTTATCTGTAGGTAACGAATGCTCTGACCGATGAATGACTTTTTCATTCTTTACGTTTCTTACCGTATCTTCTTTTGTTACCGATTGTTTCTCCTGTTCTATTTCTGATTTCGTTAACTTTTTCCTAATAGATTTGTAGAGAAAATATATAATTACCACTGCAATAACTACATAAAAAACTATACTAATCCATGAATTTGAAAGCACCGAAAATACGTTTCTCCATGAACTTTCCTTTTCAAAACCTTTAAATTTTTTACCCGTTGTCGTTCTCTCACCATTATCTCCTACTTTTTTCTCTTCTAAAGGTGTTCCATAACCTTCAGTATCACCGTAGTTTATAGTTTCCTTATAAATTTTTTCAGGTTTCTTTTCACTAAAAAAACGCTCTTTTACTATATCTTGTACATACACAACACCTTGTGATAACGTTATCGCACTAATCGCAAAGAAAAGTATGATTAAGGTTCTTACACTCCATAACTTCACTTTCATATGCCGCTTTTTATTTACCATGACATAAGCCCCTTCTTATTCTTTCATTACAATCCATTTATTCGTTCTACTGCATTTCTTTGGTGAAGTACCAATAATTAAAGGAACCGCATCCAGTTCCTTTCGACGAAAACCAGCTGTGTAAAAGTAAGAAGAAGATATAGGCGTATCTTGGTCTGATATCGAGGCAAGTATCCTTAATACATTTTGCAAATGTTTCCGATTATCCCCATTTTTTATATGTAGCAAACCGTTATCTTTTACACTATTGATCCATACTTCAAATGAACAGTTTTGCATGAGCAATTGTTTACATATACCCGCCGTTAATTCAATTAGTTCCTCTGTATCATTTCGCAAAGAAACACCACTTTTATTTTGCAAGTTGAGATAAATCGCGTATTTATCACATTGTGTTCGCTCATACTTTTTCGCAGTTATCGTCCCTGTTTTCGCCGTTGCACTCCAGTGGATGGAACGAAAATCTTCATTTTCATAAGACTTTACTCCCATTACTTTCGTTTCATCATATAAGGGTGAAGACATCGCTTTTCGAAATCCTCGTGACCATTCTTGTAATTCAGGAACTTGTATTTTCGGAACAGCTGGTAAAACTAAATAAGACGGCGTATCAACTTGTTTATATGTTATATTGTTCGTTATAAATCCAAAGAGATCGGTAATCACAATTTCAACTTCTTCCCATTTCGCGATGCCTCTTTTTAACGCTACAGCTTGCAAATCAAATGAAACTGACTCCTTTCCTTTTAAATTAAAATTCATATAATAATTTGAACCTGTACTATGATTTTTGTTTATTTCATCATGATTCCAAGTTAGCTTATTTTCACATTTAAATCGAAATACGATATTAAGAATAGGAAATATCGACTTGTTTGAAATTTTCATTTTGCACATATTCGTTTCACCTATAAAAACGTTCGAATTCCCTTGACTGTATTCCCATTGAACACGAGATACTTTACGTATATATACATGCATAGCACCTATTAAAATTACATATAAAAATACGAGAGATAAAAACAGTAGATTACTTGAAAATACACTTAAAATAACGGCTACAACTGACATAACCCCCATTACGAAAGGCTCCGCTAAAGGTGTATACACAAGCTGTTGATTCATCGTACATTCTCCACTGGCACACTAATCGTATGAAGAATTTCTTTCATAATTTGTTCTTTCATCGTTTTCATCTCTCCCTCAATCGTTAACGTTAAACGATGAGCACAAACTGATGCAGCGAGCGTCTTAATATCATCTGGCGTACAGTAATCTCTTTCATTTAATATTGCCCGTGCTTGAATTGCTCTCATAAATGCCAACGTTCCCCGAGGGCTTACACCAATTTCAATTAACTCATGGTTACGAGTTACTTCAATAATTTCAAGGAGATAATCTTGCACATCATTCCCTACTAACACTTCTCTTGCACGCTTTTGCATCGTAATAATTTCTTCACTTGAAATAATAGAATGTAACGTTTCTAACGGATCATTCATTTGAAACCGATTCATCATTTCCTTTTCAGCTTCTCTCGTAGGATAACCTTGGCGTATTGTGAGTAAAAACCGGTCTAACTGAGCATCTGGTAACGGAAATGTGCCCGCTGATTCGAGTGGATTTTGCGTTGCTATAACTAAAAAAGGTTCTGGTAATGAATGTGTCTGTTTCGCAATTGTAACAGTACGCTCTTCCATAACCTCAAGTAACGAAGATTGTGTTCTCGGTACAGCTCGATTAATTTCATCCACTAATACGATATTTGCAAAAATGGGGCCTAACCTCGTTTTAAAATCCGATTCCTTCACATCAAAATATTCAAGACCAATAACATCTCCAGGCAAAGTATCCGCTGTAAATTGTATTCTTTGAAATTTAGCGTCCACACTTTTAGCCAAACTTTTCGCTAACGTTGTTTTTCCTGTCCCAGGTACATCCTCTAATAAAATGTGTCCTCTTGCTATTAGAGCAATGGCTGCTAGTTCTATCGATTCGTCTTTTCCTATAATAACTTTCGAAATATTGTTAGTAATTTTCTTTAATGTACTCATATAGTAATCTACCACCTTTTAATTATCTAAAAATTAAGAATATATTTTTTCCAAATTATAACATGCATTTCAAAGATGAAATACAGTGAAAATGAATCTTTTATTTTTTCTTCATTGCACGCAAAAAAGCACCTATTGTCGTATATTGACAATGAGGTGCTTAACTCAATCCAACAGCTTTCTTTCCCTCTAATTTTTAGTAACAATACATCCTTTTTTCTCCCACGCATGCATTGTTTTCAATTAACTAGTAAAATGCATTCTAATATTACATATAATGAAAACCATTTCTATTTTATCGTTATAGAACTTCCTCTACATCGACACTCTCTATCTTTACTTCATACATATTTGGGATGTTTGCTTCTTTTGGTACCCATGCATAATAATTTTGATCATTTTCTAACATAAATTGAACTAACTTTGTTTCTGAAACATTCCAGAAATTTTTAAGATTATCAATGTAGTCCTCTAAATCTTCTTTATAGTCCAATTGTAATATATAATCTCTTAATGTCAGGGCAAACACAATTAAACTTCCTAATAGATTTTTTTGCTCGTTTTCTTCTTCATACTCTTGTGGTAAGAACCACACTTGACCTATTCCTATCGTTTTTTTGTATTTTTCATAAAAACTACTATCACCCATATTCTCATAGTCATGGATCAATTCATTGACCAATGAATGCCATTTTGGAGGAATAATGTTTTCCAATGCAGAATTATTTTCAATTCCTTCTACTATATCCTCGATTTCTTCTGTCTCATCTTCATAGTGATATTCACTTAGGTCTATATGCTTGTATTTCATTTCATTTTTATAATGTGCCAAATCATATGGATAATGGTTATTATCTTTTAAACTTGTATCATCAAGTTCGAGTATCTTTACTAGTGCAGCTGTCTCAAAGCTCCAGTACCCTACATATCCAGGTTCTTTATGTGCATTTTTCCATTCATAATCATAATGGCCTTTAAACCATTCTTTCTCCATATACGTTTGTAATCTTTTAGACGCTTCTTTTTTATCTGTTTGTGCAAGTTCTATAATCTCTCTCGTTTTTGCATATGAATTTTCTTTATAATATCTGTTCGTCATTTTTATGTATCCGATATCACTAGCGCATAAGAGGAAATCAATTACTGCGTCGTTCATATTTTTTGTATCAACTATCTTTTTTAATCTTTCTATATTCTTTTTATCCGTTTCTAACAAAATTCCTAAGGAAATCATCCAAATTAGACTTAAATATCCAATTTCCCTACTCCCTGTATTCTCTAAATCATAAATTGCATTATGAAAATCTTCTTCTATTACACTAATTTCTTCCCCTAAAGAATACTTTGCCCTAATATCCTCCATCTCATATCTAAAATTGGCTAGATAGGTCCCTTCTATAATACTCTTATTATCTTTAGAATATCTTTGAATTCCATTTTTAGTATCTTCTTCTAAACTTTTAATATCTTCTCTATTTTCCTCTATAAACTCTTTATTATATTCAATTCCTTCTCTACATTTTTCTTCTATACATAAATAATTTCTCATATCATTCAATTCCTCCTCGCTTCTAAATTATGGCCACTCTCCAACGATGTTACCCTTTGCATCTATCTTAAATGTTTTAACCTTTCCACTACTATCGACTTTTGATAATACTCTTTCTACCTTATCTCTCTCCAACGCTTTCGTAATCTTATCTGCTAATCTTTTATCTCCATCAACAGCTTTCAATATTCTACTTTTTTCAGTCTTCACACCTGTCAACCAATCATCCGACATTTGTCGTCCATCTTTAGTTTTCCCTAATTGTGAACTGCCAAATTTAGCTTCATCAATAACATATTTGATCTTTGATTCTGCATTTGTATTTTCGTATAATCCATCAATTCCTTTTACTATTTTATCATTTATGCCTGATGTTGCACTTTTTCCGACTGGCTTTAAATCAAATCCAGCATCTTTTAAACTTTGATTATTCAATAAATTGTCACTTGATTTTATTTCACCATAATTACCTTTTTGCTTATTTGTAGCTGTTTTTGCATCAAAATTATCTACAGTTGTATTTTTACTACTGCTAGGTTTACCGTTAGCCGTATCCTAAGTATCATCCTTAGCCCCTTTAACTCAACCAATTTCTTCCTAAAGCTTTGAAATCTTACTTTGAGTATAGGCTTTCGTGTCTTTATGACTTAGGGTGATTGCCTCTTCAAATATTAACTACTATAATTACAAGTAAATTAAAACAAACTTAAAAGGAATGAATTCTTTACTATACAGAATTCATTCCTCACTAGTTGCTTAAAATATTTATCTAACTCTTTAGTTTCAATTCACATTCAATATCCCCTAAACATACATTAAATTTAAATTTCCCTCCATATTTTTAAATTCCTAAAAATGATGGAAAGCTAGCATACCCTGCAAGCTTATGCTGAATACCACTCTTCCGTAGAAAAATTATCAGCATTTGAATTTCCTTCTAACTCCCATTCGCTAATAAAATTAATTATTTCTCCTAAAATTAGATTTATATCATGATTTTTTATAATCAAACCTCTATGATTATTCCAAGTCAAATCAATTTCGATATTTATATTCAACTCATCCTCACATTTACTTAAAAAGTCATTCATTACTAAGGTAAAACATAAATTTACAAAATTATCAGAAACCCAAATTACGGATGAATCATCATTAACCTTCTCTATTCTAAATCTTAAATTATTGTATGCAATCCACTTTATATTACCTTGTATTTTTTCTTCTTTCATAATTAATTTCCTCCCATACTATGAAATAATCCTGTCAAGACATCCATTGCTGGATTTGTTTTTAAACTGCCATATATCACATCTTCCCATGAACCATACTTTTTATAAAGTTGTTCAGGTGTAGGTCCTTCTGCCCTGCCATATTCAAGAATATTTCTTTCTTTCATTGCATTCAATCCATCTAAATTATTAGATTTTATATACGTTTCCATTCTTCCTTGATTTCGCTCTTCAACTTTCAATCTAGCAATTTCCTCCATAGATAGCCCATCATTTTGAAGATTTTTAATATCTTGTTCTAGTTGTATTCTTTTTTGTTGTATTTTTTCATGATACTTTATTCTTTCGCTTCTTGCATAACCTACTTCATCACCATTTGTCCAGTCTACCCCAAACTTATTTAAGGCAGATTCCTTCTTAGGTGAATATCCATATACAGCTTCAGTATTTCCCTCAATCTCCTTTGCTATCTTAGGATTATCTAATGGATTTCGAAGTTTAGAATTTATTTCTATTCTGGTACCACCAGCCTCGACTATATCATCAAGATAATTGCTTACAGTTTTACCCGTACCCTTACCACCATCTTTAGACTTCGCAAACTTATAATAAGCTTCTATTAATTCGCCTTGAGGTATTTTGGTTACAATAGTTCCACCAACACTAGAGAATGCATAGGAAGCATTTCTCTTAAATGATTGTAACATTTCAAACGTAGGCTTCAATTCTTTTGCCAGTTTTACTGCATTAGCAAATGTACTTACTCCACTTGATGCTTTTGCTCCTTTTGTGATATGGCCTACTTTATTTAGTGCCCTATCGCCTAATATTGTGGTAGCTATTTGTGTTAATCCATAGGTAGTCAATTCTGTACGACTCTCTGCATCTCCCTCTATCATATCTCGTTTTATTTTATTTGAAAATGCATGCCACATATTTTTTGCAGTTTCATCCAAATGGAAAAGTGCATAGGTTACATTAATAAAAGTTCCTATGTCCATATTACTTAAAGCTATTGCGGACTCGATTTCATCACCAATAGCTTTCCCCGCTCCTCTTTGAATAGCTTCCCACATCTTTTTCGCTGTTTCAAACGTGCCAACTATACTGTCTGCCGCATCGTCCCAAGCATTTCTAACCGGAGATTTCTCCTCAATTATGTTATTTGTTTCTATATCTTTAATTGACTGATCATTTTTTCGGGCTGTTTCTTCTATAATCCCCTGAATAGAACTCACCCAATCCATATTCAACCCTTGTGTACTAAACGTACCACTCACTGGACTAAATCCTTTCCCGCTTTGCACTTCAGCGAGTCCGGCTGTGATGCTAGCTGCTAATTGGAGGGCGGTACTGTAGTTGTTGCTGGATGAATGATTGAATTCATATAAATGCTCAAGTTTTTCTTCCAGTTTTTTTCTCATTGCACCTAATACCGTTACACTCGCATTTACTCCGGGCATTGGTATAAGTACTTCTATTGCTTCTATACTTGTAATCGATTGATTAATTCCCCGTATTTGTTCTCTTATTTCTTGTTCGATCACATCTGTCGAAGCAACTTTTGCTTGAAAATCATTTGGAAATGCTTCGTTTTGGCGAATTAATTCTTCACATAAGCATATGATTCCTTGTGCTAATGGCCGAAATGTTTGGACAAGGTAGGCTTTTGCACTACTGTATGTTTGTCCTTGTAGTACTGTATCTACCGCAAATGCATCAATAGATTGAATGGCTTGTTCCATACTTTCAATCGTAGCATTACATATAGCGTTCATACTTTGAGTTTGACTTTGTACTTCTCCCAAATACATGTTTAAACTCATGTATTGGCCTCCCTTTGTAGTTGCTGCTGTTCATAGGAAAGGTCGTTTTCTTTCTCACTGAGATGCCGTTTTTCTTTAAGCAACGTCTCTTTTTCATTTTCTAATTCGAATGTAAGTTTTCTTTCATACTGTCCGATTTCTTGCCGCATATTCGTAAAAAGATGAAACACTTCTTTGTCGCCGTGCCAAGTTTCTAGTATTCGGTTAAATAAACGATTGCTTCTATTTTTCCATTCATGAAAACTAGCCTCAGCTCGTTCTTGATTTTGCAGCGCAATTCGGTTTTCATTTTGTTCTTCAAATATAATTCGTAATTTTTGATTACATTGACTCATTCTCGTTTCAATTTCTTGACTCATCTTTTCTCCCTACCTTTTCCCCTTTACGTAGGCTGTTACATTATTGAAAAGTCTTTTGAAGTCCTGTATCCATTTTCTCAAATTCATTTGCTACGGAATGGATATTATCAATTGTTTGTTGAAAAGCAGCACAAAATTGTTTCGTGATCTGCAAATTTTGTTGATTTGCTTCTTGTGCTTTGAAGTTCACAGATAGTGTAGTACGCGTTGCCTTATTTATAGAGCGACTAGTAGCACTTTGCATTCTATTTGAAGCAGTTCTCATTTTCGTTGCAAGTTGCGTTGCTCTATGCAAATTACTTTGAAATTCTCCCATCACTTACTCTCCTCTACCTTTTATCCACAAGAAAATTATACCATGGAAAAATATTCTAATAAACTGAATGTTCGAACTTGACATTCAATTCATCGATGTTAGTAAGGAGAAAAGCAACACTTATCTTTCAACATAACTGTTTCGAGAGTCGCTTCCACTTATACAAAAAAAGATGACCTCAGCCATTCGCTAAAGTCATCTTTTTCTAACTTATTATTTCACTAACTCTCCATTATAAGCTTTTATATCAAGCGGAGCAGTTAAAAATTGTGCTGCTTTACTAACGAAAGATGTGAAGTGTTCACTCGTATTATGGCTCGCAACTGCCGCTTCATCTTTCCATACTTCTACCATCGTATAAACACTTTCTTTTTCTGAATCTTTATATAAGTCATAAGATACATTTCCACTTTCTTCTCTTGAACCGTGAATGAGTGGCTGAATTTCTTCTAAAAATGCTTGTTGTTTCGCTGGATCTACTTGAAATATTGCGTGAATAATAATCATGGTGCTTCCCCTCTCATCTTTCACTTATTGAAGTTCTTTTATAAAATTATTTCCACTCTGCAACTTTTTCAATTGGAAGACGCACTGATTGGTAACCACTGTCAGCAGCTTTCCCGATTGAAATTAGCATTACTGGTACGTAGCGTTCTTTATCTAATCCGAAAGCTTCTGCAATTTGGTCTTTTTCAAATCCACCAATTGGACAAGTGTCATAACCGTGCGCACGAGCTGCTAGCATAAATTGCATCGCTACAAGACCACCATCAATTAATACTGTATCTTTCATTACTTCTGGTGTAACCATAGAGAAGTAAGCTGAAAGTTTTTTCATTTGATCTTCTTTTACTTCTGCTGGCATAAGTCCACGCTCTACTGCTGTACCGTAAATTTCTTCTGCGTTATCGAAGTTGTTTAAATCACCAAATAAAGCGATCATTGCTGAAGATGTTTCTACTTGAGATTGATTGAATTTCGCAAGTGGCGCAAGTGTTGCTTTCGCTTCGTCACTTTCAATCACTACGAATCTCCATGGTTGCATGTTTACTGAAGATGGTGCAAGTGTTGCTTCTGTAAGAATTTCTGTCATTTCTTCTTTGCTAATTTTCACTGAAGGGTCGTACTTACGAATTGAACGACGTCCTGTTAAAATTTCGTTAAAATCATTTGTTTTTACTGAGTTAGTCATAGTTGTATTCTCCCTTTTTTATAATTCTTTTATATTTTCTTGAATGTGATTTAAAATATTTAAAAGATTATCGCGTTCTTCCTCACTTAATCCTTTAAATGCAGATGCTGCAAAACGTTCTTTTTCCTCTTGAAACGCCTGAATTTTATTTCGTCCCTCTTCAGTAAGAGAAACTAACGTAATTCTGTTATCATCTGGATTTTTACGTCTTACAATCATTTCATTGGCCTCAAGCTGCTTTAAATGCCTTGTTATCGCAGCATTATCAATATTCACTTCTTGTTGAAGCGCTTTTTGACTAATTTCACCTACTTCATATAACTGAAGTATAAGCTCTAATCGAGACTGGCTCATACCCGTACACCCTTCAAACTTCGAACTTACTTCTTTATTTAGAAAGTGTAATTTATATAAAATAATCGCTTCTTTTGAGCATGAACTTGTCAAACTACCCCTCCTTTACATCCAAATCAAAAACATTTGATGTATCAATAGTTGATATGTCAATTAATATAATCTATATCGATTTAGAATGCAAGCATTTTGTTTTCATTCTATTTTTTCCAAAATAAGGCGCTTTGTAGCTTTACAAAAAATGCAAATTACATTATAATAGTAATAATTTAAATGACTGGAGTGTGATTGTAATGCGGCAATACACAAATAGAAATGAGGAAATGAAAATGGAAAATGAAATGAGGATATTTATATATGACAACAATAAATATAGGGATTGTCGCGCACGTAGACGCTGGCAAGACGAGTTTGACTGAGCGTATTCTTTATGAAACGAATGTGATTAAAGAAATTGGCCGAGTTGATAGTGGTAATACGCAAACTGACTCAATGGAATTAGAAAGACAGCGCGGAATTACAATTAAAGCATCTGTCGTTTCTTTCTGTATTGATGATGTAAAAGTAAATGTCATTGATACACCTGGACACGCTGATTTTATCGCTGAAGTGGAGCGATCATTCCGCGTTCTAGACGGTGCGATTTTAGTTATCTCTGCCGTTGAAGGTGTGCAAGCACAAACAAAAATTTTAATGCGAACATTACAGAAACTAAACATACCGACAATTTTATTCGTTAATAAAATTGATCGTAGTGGCGCAAACACTGAAAAAGTTATGAAACAAATAAAAGAGGTTCTTTCAAATGAAGCATTCCCCTTCTACTCTGTTCTAAACGAAGGAACGAAAGAAGCCCGGATCATTGAATACAAATCATATGACGATTGTATGGAACGAGTAGCACCATATAATGAAACGTTGCTTGAATCATATGTAAATAATGAAGTAGTACCCGACGTGCGATTAAGAAAAGAACTAGAAAAACAAATACAGCAAGCAAATGTGTATCCAATCTTTTTCGGCTCAGCAATGACAGGTATGGGAGTAACTGAACTACTTGAAAATATTTCAGCCCTAATTCCAGCTGAAATATCGGCACAAGATGGAACATTATCTGGTGTTGTGTTTAAAATCGAACGTGAATCTTCTGGTGAAAAAATCGCTTATGTAAGAGTTTTTTCTGGTAGTCTACACGTTAGAAAATATGTTGATATTCAGCGAAGTAAGTCTCAATCACATAAAGAAAAAATTAAAAAAATGTGCATGTTTCATAACGGAAATGCAGTTCAAGCTTCTACCGTTCCTAGCGGAGAATTTTGTAAAGTGTGGGGACTGAGTGATATTAAAATTGGTGATATTATTGGTGAACGGACGGATTATATAAAAGATATTCACTTTGCCGAACCGCAAATGGAAACTGCCATTGATGCAGTACCAAAAGAACGAATTCATGATTTATACGCTGCACTTATGGAACTATGCGAAGAAGATCCGCTCATTAAAGTGTGGAAAGACGATGTTCATAATGAACTATACATTCGCCTTTTCGGTGAGGTGCAAAAAGAAGTGATTGAAACGACACTTCATGAGAAATATAATTTACAGGTTACTTTTTCAAATACACGAGTTGTGTGTATTGAAAAACCAATTGGCATAGGAAATAGTGTTGAAGTAATGGGTGAAAAAGAGAATCCATTTTACGCAACAATCGGTTTCAAAGTTGAACGTGGGAAGCATAACTCTGGCATAACGTACAACTTAGGTGTTGAACTTGGATCACTACCTTTAGCATTTCATAAAGCGATTGAAGATACGGTATTTCAAACGTTAAAACAAGGTTTATACGGATGGGAAGTTACGGACATTATCGTCACGTTAACACATACTGGTTATGCAAGCCCTGTTACAACAGCGAGTGACTTTAGAAACTTAACACCGCTCGTTTTAATGGATGCTTTACAGCTAGCTGAAACATGTGTATTTGAGCCATTAAACGAATTTGAATTAACTGTACCAGAGCACGCAATTAGTACCGCAATGTATAAGCTCGCAGCCATTCCAGCAACTTTCACAGAACTTATATTGCATAATGATTCTTATCACTTAACTGGATCGTTACCTATTGCGAAAACAGAAAATTTTAAACAAATGCTCCATTCATTTACAGAAGGAGAAGGAATCTTTACAACGAAGCCAGCTGGTTTCACAAAGCTTACGGCCCCCTTCCCTACTCGAAAACGCGTTGACTTTAATCCGCTGAATCGAAAGGATTATTTGCTTCATGTGTTGAAGGCTTATTAAATAAAAAAGAGGTGCAAATTGCACCTCTTTTTGCATGTATTGAAACTTAAATTAGTTTGTCCTAACAACTTCTTTAAGTGTTTCTATTACTTTCGCTATAGCTTCAATTGAATTCTCTGTTTCATATTCCCCAACATGTAAAGAATGGTTTGCATTATTGACAATTTCAATCTTTAGATTCGAATGATCTAATTGCTCAATTTGATCTGCATTGTATTGATGATCTCTATCCCCAATTACCAACAGCCCTTCGTGTCGACTATGTAAGATAGAATCAAAAATCGAATTAAAAGTTAACAATGGTGTAAGTAATATCATTTTTGACTGTGAAAATTCTTCTCTCTTCATTAAATCATTCGCAATTGGAATTGTTCCAAGTGATTTTCCTAAAAACATCGAATCGTTGTATTGTCCACTTTTTAGCACTTCATTAATGATAGGGTTAATATCATCCATCATTACTTTCGTTACTACTTCCATTGGTTTTTCCATTAATTGTCCATCGTAGGAATAATGAATATATACTACATCTATTTTATGTTCAAGCATTAACATTGTTGCATAATAAAATAAAGGCTTGTCATAATTATAGCCTGAACCTGAGAACATAAAGCATACCGCACTGGAACCCTTTTCGATATGTGTGTAACGAATGACTTTATCATCTATATGTATCTCTTTTTTAGTCCCCTTCACCGTTTTCCCTCCAGATACGTTTACTTTTGTAAAACGATATGTTCTGTCTGAACTGGTAAATCCTTTACTTTCTCTTTTATAAACGCTGGCTGTAAGTTGTATGCATCTAACTCTTCTATCGGCACCCACTTAAACATATATGTTCTATCCTCTTCATTCAGAATATATTGATCTGCCCCATTTGCAGGTAATTCTTTCAGCTCTACTTCATAGTAAAAACTAATTTCATGGAACTTTCGCTCAGAAAGTGTAAAGAAATTTTCTACTGACCATATTAATCTCTTTACTTCAATTGGAACAGCTAGTTCTTCAGCAAGCTCTCGTTTTAACGCATCTTCACTATTTTCTAGCATTTTCACTCTTCCGCCTGGTACATACCAAAAATCTTCACCGTCACCTTGCAGAATGAGTATTTTATTATCATGTTTACAAATTGCTCCGACTCGGTAATTAAAACATGTTTCCTCTACTTTAAACGTAAGGTCCATCCCGAATTCCCCCTATTTATTAAATATCGAATTATTGCAAAACAATTATGTAATTACTGTAAAGATAAGGTTACTAAATTTATCCACTTCATTCAATCATTTTCGAATTTTCCAAACGCTTATTTTTCATCATTACAAGTGTATATACATATGTTACAATCACATTGCATACTAGAAAAATATGATGGGGGTACGAATGGAAACGTTATTAATCCAGCAAACTGAGAAATCAAATAAGTTTTGGAAAATCGTTGTGAAAGAAAGCGACTACGTTGTGTTTTACGGGAAAATTGGCACAGCTGGTAGCGTGAAAGCGAAAGAGTTTGAAACAGAAGAAGAGTGCATAAAAGAAGCTAACAAACTAGTTGCTTCCAAACGTAAAAAAGGATATACAGACCCGTGCCCTGGGGAAGATTATATAAAAGAAAAAACGATAACAGAAGAAGAATTTTGGGGGCTACTCGCTCGCGCTAAAACGAAAGGTGAAGACCAGGAAGAACAAATAGAATGGCTTACTTCTCATCTCTCTAAGCGTACAGTACATGAAATTGTTGCTTTTGATACACATATGCATCATATATTAAAAGCTTCCTATACATCTCGCTTATGGGCAGCAGCCTATATTATTTTAGGCGGTTGTTCGGATGATTGTTTTGATTATTTCCGCGGGTGGTTATTATATCAAGGAAAAGAAACTTACGAAGCGTGTATTGAAGATCCAGAACGGTTAATACATGTATTAGAAAATTTGAGTGAGTATGACGTACCAAACATTGAAGAACTTTCTCTATATTTCGGTTTCACTGTATATGCAGAAAAAACTGGAGATGAAGAAGACACTTACTTTACACTTTACCATGTACTAACTGATGAAAGAGCTCATAATGACGACATTGAATTCGACTGGGATCAAGATGACGAAGAAGGTCTGAAAAAGATGTTTCCTAAGCTGTGGGAACTGTACGGAGAAGAACCGATTGAGTGGTAGATTTACATACGAAAAACGCCTTGTTTTTTAGTAACAAGGCGTTTTTTATTGATACTATGTTTAAATTGTTATCTTCCCACTCTCCCACCACTCCATAAAAGGCTTTAAAGAAGGAGCAATCCACGTTCTACTATCATTTTCATGATTCCACACATATATATCATCTCTTTGTACCATTCCATTCAAAATAGAATAGCCAAACAAATCACCATTTCCGCCATCAGCAAAAAATAATAAACAGTCAAAAGGCATATATAAATCTTTAAAATCCACTATATTTCTCATATTCATATTTTCAGTTTTAATTTTTGAAGCTGACCATATAAAGTCCCCGTACTCACCTTCTATACCGTTTGTTTCCTGTAATAATTGATATAACTCATTAGGTAACTCCACGTGTAACCATTTTTGTATATCAGCAAGTTCATCCTTCGTTGCTGGGTTTTTCATACTTAAGTTTAAAGAAATACTTCGAATGATATTTTTCCACATAACCTTTTATCCTTCCTATAGTCCTTCATGTTCAATCAAGTTTATACCAATAATCAAATTGGGTATGTACTTGGATTATATATGTTATTATCTCTGGATCACTAGGTTGTTTTTCCTTCTTTTTATCTCTAATATCATATTCATTTACATAACGAGTATCTCCTATCTTATCTCGGTAATAATTCCCCTTTTCGGTTTCTACTACTGTACTATCATCTAAAAAATAGAGCTGAATTTCTACACCAGCCTCGTTAGAATTTGGATACTTTAACTTCCCTTTTTTTTGATAGAATGAGATTACTTCTGCCTTCGATTGCTTCGTTTCTATAACACGATTCGCTACCACTTCCCAATATCCGCCATTTGCTAATTCAATCCAATTCTTCTCATCTGCTTCATAATCTTTAATTAGCTTACTATCCAAAGGCATCGGCAATTGAAAAAATTCAGAAGAAAAGGAATGAGAGATATACCACGTACTATTTCCTACGAGAATGACCGTTAGCAAGAGCATTATAACTGTTGAAATTGTCGTCCTTTTTCTAACCTTTTTTAATTGACGTATCATATTTCTCTCCATTCCTATTATCTATAAAAACTATCCATTCCACTTTTCTAATAATTCTTTCTCCCTTTCAACTGAAATACCTGCCTTTAATCCCCTCTCTTTCATTTCATTCACCCAGTCATACACATCTGTAACAGTATCTTCTAATCTTCTAAAAGTAAGCCCTGCTTTAACAGCATTCTCAATACTAATAGAAAATCCACCTTTCCACGGCTTCGTTTCCCCTTCTAATGGAAAAGTTTCCGGAAGCCATAAAGGCATCTCTGTCCAAGGCTGTACTTTATGTTCCTTCATAAAAGATTCATCGACCCAAACGAATTCAGCATCACTATTCGTAACCTTTTTACACGTATTTAATAGCTCTTCCATCGTCAATTCATCATTTGGACCTGTTATATTGAATGTACCGGCTTTATTATTTTCTACCATGTTTAGTCCAAAGCTTGCGACGTCTTTTATATCAACTAATTGCACTGGACGATCTTTTCTTCCTGGTACTAACACTTTCCCGCCCTTTGCTACACGCTGAACCCAGTATGGAAGGCGATCTGTATAATCAAACATTCCCGAAAGAAGTCCTGCTCTTACATGTAAAACACGCCCCGGCCAATAATTCTCTGCTTCTTTTTCACATAATACCTTTAGCGCACCATAATGCTCATAAGGCGATATTTCACCATTCTCTACAGCCTTTATCCGATCACTTGTTGGTTCAGGTTGTAATATATAGTCTTCTTTTATATGATGCAGAATCCAATCTTTATATACGGAAAGGCTTGAGATGAATATATAATGCTTTACATTATCTTTTAATACTTCGCCAACATTCCGAATATGGTGCGGAGAAAACCCACACGTATCTATGACAACGTCCCATTTTCGATTTTCTAAACTTGAGACATCATTATTTCTGTCACCGATTAACTGCTCTACTTCAGGAAAAATTTCTTTATTTGTTCCGCGATTAAATAATGTAACTTCATGCCCTCTTTTTAAAGCCTCTTCTACAAAAGCTCTTCCTAAAAATCGCGTACCACCTAGAATTAAAATCTTCATAGTTCTCCCCCATTCGTGATTGAAAATCCTTTCTTTTGTTAAACGAATTTTTGTTGTGAAAAGTTACGGGATTGGTCTAACTTTTTCCACAAGTTCAACATATGTAATTTCCATTTCATATATAATTAAAATATCGGATATTTGATTAATCACTTATACATGTAAGTAGGTGAAAAATATAAATAGAAATATAGTTTATCATTCAACTCTATGTATTTATTTTCTTACATCGTTTGTATATATCATCTTACTGAACATAGAAAATGGTCGTAATTATTTAGGGTTTACGATGGTTATTCCGCTTTTAGCTGCTATTTTATATCAGAAATTATATAAGAAACAAAAAATGGTTCATACATTTGGAATTTCACGTCCAAAAATAAAACCATTAATTTTCTCCATATTATTGCCACTACTTCTAGGGCTATGTCTACATTTCTATTTTTATATTTATAATATAAAATTCTTATTTAATCATTGTAATGAATTGGGATTTTTCCTACTCATTGGTCTTACAATTGCTGCTTTGTCTGCATTTTTAGAAGAAATCATATGGCGCGGAAATTTTCATTACCATTTACGAAAAAAATATTCATTAAAACAAACAGCAATCATTACTGCATCGCTTTGGTCTTTATGGCATTTACCAGTATCAATCTTTTATAAAAACTATGAATTATGGTTTGTAGGAATATTAAGCTATCTCTCGTTATTATTTATTTTATCTATAATTTTGACGTATACGAGAGAGTATAGCCATTCTGTGATAACACCTGCAATTTCACATGGCATGTTCAATGTATTTTATTTAACAGATGGAGTAGAAACAAAATGCGATATTAGCCTAATGGAATTAGTTAAATTTAGCTTGCTGGCAATTGTGTTTTGCATGATTTATCTAATACATAGAAAAGTTAAAAAATAGTTAAAAGTACCTAAACAAATTATAAAGTACTTCAACACCTTGCAATTATTCAATAATCGTATAGGTGTTGAAGTTTTCTAACTATAGTTGAACAACTTTGTTCTCACAACACTTATTTCAATCATGGAGAATATAACAAGTATAACTTAACCTTTTATTCTTATTTTTATAAAAATAACCATATTAATCTTTTAAATAAGGAAATATGGACTCTTTAATTAACTTCCATCTATCCTCTGCATTCGGTATGACTTCAGAAGCAATCACCACAACCAATTCCTTCTCCGGTACACAACAAATCACATTTCCACCATCGCCCATGGCACAGTATGAAAAGATACCACCCTCTTCTCGTAACCACCATAAGTAACCATATCGATTTGGATTCATCGCCGTTGATTCTTGTATCCACGACTTTGAAAGAATTTGCTTTCTATTATAAGTACCTTCATTCAAATACAAACGTCCAAACTTAGCCATATCCCTAACCGTTAACGTCAGTCCCCATCCGCCAGTTGTAATATCGTTTGGATCGTGAACCCATCCTTTTACATCTTTTCCGAATAAGTCATCAAATCCAAATGCTTTCATATTGTAGTTTGGAATTTCTCTCATACCGAGTGGCTGAAATAGCTGTTCATTCGCAAATTCACGCGCACTTTTTCCTGTTGCACTCGAAATAATTGCTGATAGTACATGTGCTCCTGCAGAAGAATATTTAAAAGATCCAATTTCTCCGCCGTTCCCCATTCTATTAAGTGTATACTGTACCCAATTCTGTTGTGTGCATAGTTCTTCTAACGGTTCCTGCCAGTCTACAAAAGGATATGGAGCTGTCATTGTAAGTAGGTGTCGCACTGTTACTTCTGATGACTTAACGTTATATTCAGGAAAAAACTCTATTACTTTTTGATCAACACTTTTTATATAGCCTTTATCTATACATATCCCAATGAGCGCAGAGATTACCGTTTTTGTGACAGACGCTACATGGTATGCATCATCTGGACCGTAACCATTATAATAGTTTTCAAAAACAACATTACCTTTATGCACTACTAACATACCGTTTATATTTTTATAGTCTTCTTTTATCTTGTAATCCAACTCTTCAAAAGTTTTCATCATTTTTCCCCCTTAATCTATGATTAAAAAGGTTCGATCGGTACATATATATCCACTATATGTTTATGTTCTGGATGCTTTCTTGGATCATTTCTATATACTTCAAAAGGATACGCATCTCTCGGTTTATATCCGCTATTTGGGAGCCATTCGCCGTATAAAAAGTCCCATGCACCTTTATATTCATCTTGACGTATTTCAAAATGGCCTACCGCATATTTCCCTGAAGGTATTACCATTATTCCAATATCACTCGTTCCTACTGCGGATTCATCTGGAATTGTTATACATAAACTTGTTCTTAAATGATAGTCCTCAGTAAATTCATGATGGTCATGGTAAATTGTTAATACTTTCGTATCCCCAAATATATGATAGTTTTGCTCCGCTGCATAACGAAATAATTTCTCTATCATTTTTGGAAAAACTATAGTTAACTCTTCATATGTACCGATATGTCTTATGTATGCGACGTTTCTATCGTCCGCTGTTACAATTTCAACATTTCCTCGAACCTTCTTACATTCATTGTATTGAGAAGGTTCACTTACGTCTTTGCAATTCTTGCTATTGTAGTTTCGATATTGAGATGGACTTACTCCGTAATAATTTTTAAATGTACGGGAGAAAACTGCTGAATCTGTGAAACCGAAGTGATACGCAATGTCTGTGATCGTCATATCCGGACGATATGTAATAAGGTGAGTTGCCCTTTCTAGTTTCAAGCGATTTACATACCGAGATAACGGCTCATCTACTATCCCTTTAAAAATTCTATGAAAATGAAACTTTGAAAATCCTGCTACATCGGCTAACGCTTCAATTGAAAGTGCATCATTTATATGTAATTCTATATAATCTTGCACTTTATAGATGCGACGTAAGTACTCATCTTTACTTTGAACACTCTCCATATACTTTCCTCCTCACAACAAAAAGGCTAACTTCGCGCTAGCCTACTTTACACATGTTTTAAAAATAAAACTCTACTCCCGCCATTCCCATCATAATTTGTATGTACGGATACACCTTCTATTTCATCATCCCCAGCCTCAATTCGAAAGCCGATTTCTTGATGAAATAGTATCGATTTTTTATTTACTGGTGACGTGATTGCTTTTACAACTTTACGGTTGCTTGCACGAGTGACATCAAAGAAATAAGAATACAATGTCGATGCAATTCCTTTTCTTCTATATTTCGGATTGACACCGATAAAATGAACGTACGCTTCCTCTTTATGTGTTTGTGAAAAGAATCCGCATAAGAAACCTAACGTTTCGCCATCTTCTTCAATGATAAAACTCGTTTCTTGAAAATGAACGAAAAATAATTTTGGCAACATAGCAGCCATGTCTCTCCCGCCCCACCATTCATTTAAAACAGAATGAATCTTTACATAATCTTCCCCTTGGATGTTTCTTACTCGCATATGTTTCTCCCTCTCACTCACTTCATTTTTTCATAAATTTTAATGACTGTTTCTACTAATAGGATGAATACCCATATCCCGCAAAATACAAGAACAGACTGGAATATCGATCCAATTATCATAACACCAACTGCACCTGTTATTGAAAATGTTATTCCGCCAAGTCCTGGATCCTGTATAAGTGCTCCGGCAGAAAAAGCTGTTATAATAGATACGATTAAATAAATAACACTCATTATTTTTAATATTTTTATAGAAAGATAAGAATTTTGTCCTTTCTCCACTTGTGATAATTCGATTTCCCCGCTCGCAATTCCTTTTTGAAGACAATCTTCACACAAAAATTCTTCCTTAATTTTTTTACCCCCATGTATTGTACCCGTTATATCTTTACACCTTGAACATTTTCGATTTATCATTTTGATATCACTCCAATCAACAAGGATTACCTTAATACAATTCGTCATTTACCTTATTATCCCTTTTATGTATTTTATAGAGAAAGGTCGTGTTTTATGATTTCAAAGCTTACATTTGGTTCTAAAAATCCCACTGTTCATTATGTATTACAGCCTAGTTGCTATGCGGTTATTTTCCATTCATCTTCTTTAATGATTGCTGTTATCCAAAAAGGAGACCGTTACTTTTTACCTGGTGGCGGTATGGAAGGTAATGAAACAAAAGAAGAATGTTTGCACCGCGAACTACTAGAGGAATTAGGATGGACAATTGAAATTAATCAATATATTGGTAATGCAGCTCGATATTTTTATGCAGAAAAGGAAGATACATATTATTTGAATGATGGGTTCTTTTATATTACAAACATGGTGCAGAAACAAACTGAAAACTGTGAGGAGGATCATGTTCTAAGGTGGATATCTCCATTGCATGCTGTAGAATTTCTACTTCATGATCATCAAAAATGGGCCATTGAACAAGCTCTTTTATTACGAAAACAAAAATGATCTCCTTCTATATGAAAGAGATCATTTTTACTGTTAACTTACTTTTTTCAAATTGAGAGCTGGCTTTTTGATTCCGCCTTTTTTTACAACATATAAACCCACAAATATTATAAGTCCGCCAACAAGTTGCATCATATTGATTTGCTCTCCAATTGTTACAGCTGCAAAGATCACTGCGAATAATGGTACGAGATACATATAAACCATTACTTTTGTTGAGCCTATTTTACTAATGCCGACATACCACATCGCAAGTCCGAAGATTGTCGCAAAGATGATTGAATATGCTAGTGAACCCCAGCTTGGCATGTCTACTGGCCACGTTAATGTGTTTACGTTGAATAAACAATATATAACTAGTGGTACAATTCCAATTAATGTAGACCATGATGTAACTCTCATTGCAGAGTATTTTGTAATAAGAGGTTGTGCTAAAATTGGATACCATCCCCACGCAATTGCTGCGACTAATCCAATTATATTTCCAAGCCACGCATACTCGTAAGTAGCTCCTCCTGTATGCCCTGTTAATAAAACGAATGCTGCACCAATAAACGCTACTATTGAACCAATTTGTACTTTCATCGAAAAACGTTCTTGTTTGTGTAATACCGCTAATATCCCTGTAAAAATAGGTGACATCGCAATTAATAATGAGGCGTTCGTTGCTGAAGTATATTTCACAGATAACATAAACATCGTTTGATACATTGTCGTTCCAACGATGCCGACTGCTACTAATCGTAACCAATCATTTCTTTCAATACGTAATGAGCGTTCCATTAAAAATGTAATAAGTAATAATACCGGTGATGCTACTAAAAATCGTAAACTATTAAATTGAATGGATGACATAAATGCCACGCCATACTTTCCAATTGTATAATTTGCTCCCCATACTAATGCTACTGATACTAGGAGCCATTCCATTTGCCATCTTTTCATCCGAATCTCCCCTTCCATATTTAGCATAGTAAAATTGGCTGGATATAACACCGTCCAATTGGCTGTTTTTTTACCCAGCCAATTTGCTATACTGGATTTATATAAAAGATACGGAGGCATTTTTATGGAATGGAAGCTAGATAGTGACAGTAAAATCCCTATTTATCAGCAAGTTGTTGACTTTATTGAAAAACGTATTACATATGGAGAACTTCCTCCAGGTAGCTTCCTCCCTTCCGAACGGAAATTAGCTACACAGTTAAATGTAAACCGAAGTACAGTAACGACTGCTTATAATGAACTACGTGCTATGGGAATTGTAGAAAGTACAACTGGTAAAGGTACACGTGTAAGTACACATATGTGGGGTGTTTCTCCAACATTAACACCAAACTGGAGAAACTTCGTAGAAGGTGGTACGTTTTTACCAAACTTACCGTTACTTCGCCATATTCGGGCAGAAGTACAACAAAATGAAAATATGATAGATTTTGCAAACGGAGAACTCGGTTGTAATCTCTATCCTCATGATCAACTACAAGCGATTTTACGAGAACAACCGTTAACGCATTCATTAAGTTATGATCACCCGCAAGGTTATCTCCCATTAAGACAAGCGGTAGTAAAATATATGAAGGAATATTTAAAAGTGGAAGCGACTGAACAATCCATTATGATTACATCCGGCGCTCAACAAGCACTTCATCTTATCGTACAATGTTTATTAAATCCAGGTGATGCTGTTGCTTTCGAAAGTCCTTCACACTGTTATTCCCTGCCTCTATTCCAATCAGCAGGTATTCGTATTTTCCCATTACCTGTCGATGAACATGGGATTAACCCAGATGATGTACAGGAGTTATATAGAAAACACCGTATTAAAATGATCTTTTTAAATCCAAATTTCCAAAACCCTACGGGAACGATGCTTCATCCAAACCGTAGAAAAAAACTATTATCACTTTGCGCAGATTTACGAATTGCAATCGTTGAAGATGATCCATCCAGCTTGCTTACGTTAGAAAAGAAACAACCTTGCCCTACTTTGAAATCGATTGATGAAAATGGAACAGTCATTTATGTACATTCCTTATCAAAGATGATTGCACCAGGATTACGAGTCGGCTGGCTCGTCGCCCCGCAGTCTGTAGTAGAAAGGTTATCCGACGCAAGGCATCAAATGGAATTAGGTATGAGCATTTTCCCGCAGTGGCTTATGCAGCAATTTTTCGAAACCGTACCATTTCAGTCTCATATCGTACCGTTACGAAAACAATTATTGGAAAAAAGAGACGTTATCGTTCGCGCCTTAAATGAGCAACTTCACGACAAAATCTCTTTTTCTAATCCTACTGGTGGTATATACATATGGGGAAAATTAAAAGAATCGATAAACGAAAAACAACTTATTATGCAAAGTTTAAAACAAGAAATCGCCTTTATGCCCGGTAGTATTTTCGGTGCGAAAGATGGTTATATTCGTTTATCTTATGGAAAAGTGAATATTAATCAAATTGAGGAAGGTATTTCTCGTTTGCGAGAAGCTATTTTAGTTTGTGGAAAATGACTTTACATAAAGCTTTATCGTTTGACAAAAGAAAAATCTACCATTATTATCAACACGAACCTAGTTATAGGAGTGATAAAAATGAAAATTTACGTTGATGCAGATGCTTGTCCTGTAAAAGATGTAATTATTTTTGAAGCTACGAATGCAGAAATCCCTGTAACCCTCGTTACTAGCTTTTCTCATTATTCTAATGCGGAACAACCAAAAGGTGTGGAAACAATATATGTTGATTCCGGAGCAGATGCTGCAGATTACCGAATTATGCAATTAGCAAAAAAAGAAGATTTAATCGTAACACAAGATTATGGTCTTGCTTCGCTTGCATTAGCAAAAGGCTGTATCGTTCTACACCATAAAGGCTATAAGTATACGAATGATAACATTGAACAATTGTTACAAACACGATATTTAAGTGCAATGGTTCGAAAAAGTGGTAAGCGTACAAAGGGACCGAAACCATTTACAGCAGAAGATAAAGAGAAATTTAGAGAGCTCTTTAAAAGTATAATTTCACTTTAGAAATGAACCTTCTATTTGTAGGGAAAGCTTTGTAACAAAAAGAAGAGAATATCAAAATGAACATTCTCTTCTTGGAGTTTACCCGTTTAAAATGATGGTAAATTATCTAAGTTATTTTCCTTTATACCATCAGGTTCACTACGTATAATATCTCTGCCATACTTATGAAATACGTCCACATGAGCTAACTTCCCTGATTTTGCTTCACTAAGAGCAGTCATATAATCTAACTCTCTCCCGCTACTTGTTTTAAACGCTATTAAATCACCATCATCATTTTTACGAACGGCAACAATTTGTTCTGCTCCTGAATTGACTTCATTGTCTACTTCAAATTGAGCTTGCTCTTCTCCTTGATGTAAGTAATCATTATAAACTTTTTCAAAGTCTTTATTGTCCATAACATTCACCTCCAACACATTTTTTAGTATGGTTGGGAGGTGTTGGTTTTATGTAATTTGCTCTAAACTTTTGTATTTTCAAATGAAAACATAGTACCCTCACTATTTGATTGTAAAGTGTATTTTATATCGAACATCTTTGATATATCTTCAATATTTTTCAAACCAAGTCCTGTACCTTTACTATTTATATCAAACCCAATCCCATTATCTCTAAAGGAAACAATATCTTCATCTATAATAATTTTGAGTTTTTTAGCTTTTGAATGTTTAAGGACATTTTGAAAAATATTATCAAATAACCTTTGAATCCATAACTCATTACTATTCCATATCAACTCTTTATCTTGTGGATTATATACTAATTCAATTTTATGAATGCTATACAAATAGCTCCATTTTTTAATCATATTTTCTATTAAATTATGTATATTCACTTCATCATTCACAATATAAGTATTCTCTAAGGTCTCTGTAGATTGAATATTAAATTCGTTAGTTAAATCACTTATATATTGTATCTGCTCATACAGTGATTCAAGTACTGGCGCTTGTGCTTTGTATTCGCCTTCTAAATAATATAATTGTAATCTAACTGCAGTTAAGGGTGTATTAATATCATGCCGTAATTTATTTAATAGCTCTTTTTTTATTTGTTCCTGTTGTTGTAGTTCTAATTCTCGATAAGTTGTTCTTTCTATAAGCAGGTTTACTGACCTAATCAGTTCTCCCATCTCATCATCACTTTTGACATCTATTATATTAGGGATTTTTTTATCACTAGCTAAATCTCGAATCGTTTGATTTAATACATTAATTTTATTTAATAATGAGTTTATCGATTTTGAAAATACAAAAGCTAATACTAATAGTAATAATAAAAATATGATTAACATAGTAGGATATGCAAAGGATTCGTGAAAAGGAATGTTCTGATTTTTAGTTTTAAAGGCAACATTATAAATAACTGATACAAAAATACTAATCGACAACAATAACAGAGGTACGCTAACAATAGCGGAGAATAGTAGTAACTGATATTTTTTTTTAAGTTCATTTCTTCATATAGGTATTTAGTCTATACCCTTCTCCATAAATATTTTGAATAATATCACCTGTTTTATCATCAATTTTGGTTCTGATTTTCTTTATATGTACGTTCATGATATTTTGATTTCTATCTTCGAGTTGCCATAGGTAATCATAGAAGTGTTCTTTAGATAAAGTTCTATCTCTATTTTCATATAAATAGAAGAATATTTTTCGTTCAATTGCTGTAAAAGCAACTTCATTACGCAAATCATTAATAAAAACTCTTTTATATTCTGCATCTATAAATAAATGGTTAATTTGCGTGAACGTACCATATTGATTATCTAACATTTTCTGAATCCTTAACAACAACTCTCTAGGGTCAAAAGGTTTTATCATGTATTCTTCTCCAATAGTCAAACCTTTTAGTTTACTATCCATATCATTCCTTGCTGATAGAAATATAATTGGAATATTTAATCCTAGATTTTTTATTTTCTTTGTAATTTGATAACCATCTTCGCCTGGTAACATAACATCCATTACGACTAAATCTATTTCATGAATTATATCAAGAACTTTCCTTCCCTCTTTCTCCCAACACACATTATACTTCTCACGCTGTAAAATTTTTTGTAATAAATCTCCTATAATCAAATCGTCTTCAACAATTAATATGTTATATACTTTCATTATGTAAGCCTTTCATCGCTAAAGTTACAATTGTTTAGTTCTTCACTACTTTATTCTTAACAAAATCCATAGCAATTTTGTATATTTCATCAGGAGCATATAAATAAATACTATGTGTACCTTCAATTATTTTTACATCAGCTATTAATAACTTGCTAGCAAACTCCTTATAATCTTCGTTTTTTTGCTTTGTATACTTCGAATCTTTATATTGCCTAGCAATCGCATCTATAAATAACATAGGTGTTTCTTTTGGGATCGATAAAGAATTTGATTTTTTACCGTTATTGTAGCTTTGTAAAAGTTCTTGCTTCATATCATCATTAAAAGCCCTCTTATACGTAAGCGCTTTATAAATATCTTTTTCCTGTTCGTTTAAAAAGGATTGACGAATGACTTCGGGATTATAAGTAATAGAGGGAGCTAATCTCTGAAAACCAATTTTCGTTAAAATATTCATCCCTTTTATTTTTAATGAATCAACCATACCTATTTTATGAGTTACGTACTGTTTAGGTAAACCAATATCTAACGCAATAATCCCTTTTACTTCACTTGGATATTTTTGTGCCCAATAAATAGCCTCTATACCCGATAGAGAGTGTGGTATTAAAATGTAAGGTGGTTTATTTCCACTTCGAATAAGCGCTTCTCTCGTTTGTTCTAATATCGTATCAATATCTCTATCATCTTGAAAAACATCACTGTATCCATAACCAGCTCTCTCAATTACAGAAATCTTGTTTTCTTTTGAAAATTCACTATATAAGCCTTTCAATTCATACACAGGAGCGGCAATTCCAGATCCGGCCATAAATACAAACGTCTCCTCCCCGCTCCCCTCATTATAAACATTCACTTTTTTATTATTGAAATTAATAAGTTTACCTTTATTGTTCATTAATTTCGATTCCATTTTTAATTGATAGTTATGATATATGAATACAGCGCCAGTTCCAAGAAAAATCATACTAATACAAACAAAAAATATTATCTTTCCTATCTTCAATATTTTTTTCATTTGACACCCCTTTCAGCCTATACTGAAAGGGTACAATGTAAAAATAAATTTCTAATAAATTTTTCAATATTAATATCTACTTATTTTTTCTAAGTATGGACCTTTTTAATACCTACGTGCTTCCTTCAAAGTCTCCAATATATCATCTGTAAAGGCATTGCTTCCCTCCTTCTCTAAAGCTATGAAATATAAACTTCTTAGGAAAGTTCTAATATTTTGTACTAAAATAGCATGCTGTGGATGTCGGATGTCTTCAACAGTTGCTATACTATGTAGCCAATTGCTCCACTCTTCTTCAGTTAATAGATTTTGGCTACGTAAAGACATAATTGGCTTTACTAATCTCTCATCCTCAAAGTGTACATATACGTAATCATTCAATCGTACCTTCTGACGAACGGCAGCTAGTATTGCATATGAAAACTCACGATTTCGTATTGTACGTGCTAAAGCATCTAGCGCATCAGCCGCATGCGCTGTAGAATGTGCCCAGCCTTTTCCTTCTATGTAGCCTCTTACATCTTCTTCTAAATATACATATTCCAGTACTTGTTCTGCCACACTGTACAGTTGTTCTTCAGATAACAGCGGTTCTCTTTCATGAACAGATAAAATAAGTGGTGGAATTAAAACGGAGAACGCGCGTTTAAACACAGAGTCTGTTCCTTTTTCTCCAATTTTATAAAATAAATAATCAGGACTAATTGCTTGTAGCATTAATCCTCGTAACTCTTTTTGTCTAAATACATCATTTGTAATCCATGTGTGAAGCGTACTATAAATCAAATCATCGCGTAATTCAGCATCTGGTGATCCGATATAATCTAGCATCCACTGTGCATATGGATATGCGTCCACATCCTCTGGTACAGCATAATTATTATGTTTAATTTGTTGTAGTTCTTCTTTTAATTCTAGTATTTCATTCATTATATTTCCTGTCCCCTTTTTACGTTTTTTAATTGCCTTATCCCCTATTGTTCACTTCATAAAATTAATTTCATTATACAAGAATTATAACAACAAATATAAGGCTATACATATATTTGTTGTTATGTATTACGTTCTTTCATGAAATATAACTTCTGGATTTTCTAAATCACTATTCCGAAATACAACATCCGCACACTCTTTCGGATTATGCTCATCTATATACATCTTACAGGCCGCATGATACCTATTCAAAAACATCTTCTCTGCTTCTTCATAACTTCCAAAAGCCTCAGTCTCGCGCTCTGCACCACGTTTTCTCGCAATCTCAAAATCTGTATCTACGAAAATTTTATAGTCAAATAAATGCGCAACGTCTTTTTTCAATAGAAACGTTCCATCTACTATTAATACCATATTTTGCAGGGCTACTAGCGGTTCATTCTGTACAGGCATATCCGTTACTAAGTTATGAGAAATCGTTTCATATTGTAAATTCCCGTTAGGTCCTAAAGGATTTAATAACCTTTCTTTGAAAGCTGTATAATCGTGTGCATCTTCATAATACCCTCTTGCTGATTCTTTGCCTTGCGTATAACGAATCACTCTTGGATTATGAAAATCATCAATGCTGGCGCGTGTTACTGGTAAACCTCGTTTTTTTATTTCTTCCGCTAGTTCGTTTGCAAATGTTGTTTTTCCTGATGCTGTAATACCACTTACTCCAACTCTTGTTGGATAGGTTAAGTTTAGCTTTACAATATGATCTGCAATTTCTTTGATTCGTTGTTTTCGGTTCATGATATCTCCCTTTATAATTAGTTTACATAATATAATTATAAGTAATAATCCGTGTCACTATTTGTCGGTAAATCGATATCCTTTGTCGAATCGTTGATATATTTTAAGTTATGATAGATATATTTGAAAAATCGTTGATATATTATTAGCTTACTTCCCCTTAAACCCTCGATATAAAGCAGTCCGTAATTCTTGTTTGTATTCTTCAATTTCTGGCATATCGAGTTCTTCTGCTAGTCTGATAGCTAATTCAATATCATACGGTACACGTACGAGTTGAATAGAAAAGCTTGCGGCTTCTTTTTCATTGTACGTTCCTTCAAAGATTAAATAGGATGCTTGTGTAATTTCAAGAGGATTTCCTACACTACCAGCGTTACATAACGTTTTCCCTCTGAAATTTTGAACGAACGCTTGGTGAACGTCACCATAGCAAACGACATCTGGTTTTCTTTCCCCTTCTATATTTTCCGTCAGATCACTATTTTCGAACATACTAATACGTTCTTCTCTTGAAGCGTGTGGTTGAATTCTTTCATATAAACTTCTCGGTGAAGCGTGAAACATACGAATGAGTTTTCCGCTCATAAAAAATTCGATCGAAAATGGTAAGCTTCTTAAATAGTCATTTTGTTCTTCTGATAATTGTTTTTGATGCCATTTTAATGCTTCAAATTCAGTCGGTTTTGTAATGAAATCATCCCAATTCCCCATTACAACGCCTTCGCATTCTTTACGAATGATTTCAATTACTTCGCTTGAATGAGGGCCTTTTCCTACTAAATCTCCAAGACAAATAATGCGCTCGATTCCTCTTAATTTAATATCTTTCAGCACAGATTCTAATGCCGGAATATTACCATGAATATCTGAAATTACCGCTATTTTATCCAAATGAATCCCTCCGTTATTTATTTTTCATTATATCCATATGATAGGATTGATACCATCTTGGAACATAGGACGAAAAATGATTATGTTCTTCTAAAATTCCATTTAGTCTTTCCTTCATATCATCTACTAGGTGCGGTGTGCTTCGGTTTGTCCAAACGATATCAGCCGGGAATGTCATTGCTGCATATAAGGAGTACAGCTGCCAAAAGTGAAGTGACGGTTCGCCTCCGCAATAACCGTGAACTTGTCCAACCGCAAATGGTTTGCTTATTCTTGTAGTAAAAATCGCTACATTATAAAAATCGTGTATTGGATCGCCAAAATCATATCCACCAAAATCGATAACGATAAACTCCTTGTTATGAATCATACTATTTGCTGGATGGAAATCATCGTGTAAAAATGTGATTGGACGATTTTTTAATAAGTCTTTATGGTTTTCTACAAAGGTTAATACTGGCTTCAAATCCAGAAAATTCACCTCGTAGTCTGCTAGTGCCTCTATGTATCTTTCGTATTTATTCCATCTAAATGTTTCCCATTTATTACTTGCACTTTCTCTTTCAATTGAGTGAATTCTCCTTAATACTTCTCCTGCTTTTCTTCCTACATCATACTGTTCTTCCACCGATAACTTCCGTAAGCTCTCTTCACCATTTACTCCGTCAATCCATTCAAATACTTGAACACATTTATTTAATTCTTCAAGTTTTATAAAATGAATTAACTTGGGCGTTGGAATATGTAATAACTCTATTTGTTTCATATACGTATATTCTTCTAGTTTTCGTTCATAATTAGCAGAATCACACACTTTTACAAAATACGTTTCACGATTCTCTAGTTCAATTTTATATTTTTCCTCATGCGAAAAACCTTTTGTAATGGCTATACATTTTACAATACAGGGCCACTCTAGTTTTCTTTCTATCTCTCTTACTATTTCTTCCAAAACATCCCCTCTATTCATATATGTACAAACTACCTAACACTTCATACTCTCGTTTATTCTCCCCTTTAAACTCCACTGCAAAAGGATATTCACCATTCCTAATCAAGTGTTCTTTCACTAGCCCTTCCCCAATCGGTTCACAAAACTGTACATGAATGTCACCAAACGCTACACTTTGGCACTCAGCATTCCATTTTTCATTTTTTGTGACTGAACTTGCAGTTAGCCCCATTACTTCTTTCCACTTTCGCACTGTGTCTCGAACGTTTTTCACTGCATAATGGATCACTTCAATGTGTTGCACTTTGTTTTTATGTTCCGTGATCGTCCCTATGTTGCGTAAGTCGTTTCTTCTTTCTTCATCGGTTTCATTCCACTGTATAAAAAAAGGTAATCTCGGCCCGCTTTCTTCTTGCTTTACAAATAACATTTTCCATTCTAAAAGCCGACCATCTTTTCTCATACGTTTCCCTTCAAATGGTCCTATTGTTTGTAAACCGTATTTACTAAATTTATCTGCTAATTCTTCAATGGCATCTGTTCGAATTGCAATTTGTAGCATTCCTTCTCCATTTTGTAATTTCACCACCGTTTCTTGTACTAATGGATTTTCTGCTTCTTTCGCTTTTTCTTCATGCTGCACAGCTAAAAATTCTATGTATGATAAATCAAAATAACATAAACTATTCCAAGTTCCCCAAGTAGTATGCTCTCCGCCTAATACAGTATGAAATCCACTCGCTTGCATTTGTTTTGCTGCTTCCTTCGGTGTACAAGGCACTGCGTGAACGAGATGATCAAATCGTAACATAGTCCTTCTCCCCTTTCTCTCCATCCTTTTATTGTATATTTTATTTTTCTTTCATTCAATTCAAAAAACTTCAAAACCTAGTTGATTTATATGATTAATATGTATTATAATGAAACAAATTTAATTATTGCTGATTGGAAAAACCAAAGGCACTTTTCTCATACGGGAAAAGTGCTTTTTTCATTTATTATTACAGGGGGATTATTTATGCAGAAATTAATTGTCTTTGCTATTATTGGATTTTTCGCTCAATTGATTGATGGGGCACTTGGAATGGCGTATGGGGTAACATCTACCTCACTATTATTAATGTTTGGTATTGCACCAGCTGTAGCATCCGCATCTGTTCACTTAGCTGAAGTCGTTACAACCGCAGCTTCTGGTGCATCGCACATCAAATTTGGAAACGTTGATAAATATACAGTTTCCAGATTAACATTACCCGGAGCAATTGGGGCATTTGTTGGGGCATGTTTT